>JBDLJW010000023.1:0-19279 GCA_039714135.1 Verrucomicrobiota bacterium | reverse complement strand
TTTACGAGCAAAGCCCCCCGCAATGTTGTCGCCGTTCAGGAAAAGCGCCAGGAAGAGTTGATCGAGAAAGCGGAAAAACTCCGCAAGATGATCGATATGCTGAATAGCTAAGGACGTTTTATGGGTACGACGGAATATCAGGAAAAGCCGGAGCGCTTGCCGGAATGGCTGCGTCGGCCGATCCAGACCGACCACGCCTATGCCGAAGTGCAGGGGGTATTGCGGAAGAGTGGATTGCATACTGTTTGCGAAGACTCCAAATGCCCGAATCGTCACGAGTGCTGGAACCACGGCACTGCAACGATCATGATCCTTGGCAATATCTGTACGCGTAACTGCCGCTTTTGCAATGTTGCCACCGGTCAGCCGACCGGCGTTGATTTGGAGGAGCCGCAACGCGTGGCCGGTGCAGTCGAAACAATGAAGTTAAAGCATGTGGTGATCACCAGTGTGACGCGCGACGACCTTTCCGATGGCGGCGCAGATATTTTTGCCCGCACCATCACTGCGGTAAAGGAGCGTGTGTCCGGTGTGAGCGTCGAGGTGTTGACCCCCGATTTCGAGGGGCGCAAGAAAGATCTCTACCATGTGCTGGATGCCGGTCCCATGGTGTTCAATCACAACATTGAAACCATAGAACGACTTCAGGCTCCCATTCGCAAAACGGCCACGTATGCGACCTCCATGGGGGTGCTTCGCAATGCTGCGGAATACGGTGGCGGGGCGATCAAGGTGAAGTCCGGCATCATGCTTGGGCTGGGTGAAACCAATGAAGAGGCGCTGCAGACCCTGCAGGATCTCTATGGAAATGGTGTGCGTCTGTTGACGATTGGCCAGTATATGGCTCCGACGCGCAACCATGTGCATACGAAACGGTTTGTGACCCCGAAGGAGTTCGAGGAGTTCGAGGCCGCTGCCTATGGGATGGGCTTTGAGTCTGTTGCTTCCGGGCCCTTGGTGCGGTCTTCCTATCATGCCGAACAAATGCTACTTGTCTGATTGGATTTCGACTCATGGAAAATGGAAACAATCATGCAAAAAAGGTTGAGAAGTTCTGTGTGTTGATCTGTGCGTACAACGAGGCGGAGCATATCGAGTCGGTCGTTCGCGCTGCGTTGGATCAGAAACCTTGCCGGGTTGTGGTGATCGACGATGGGTCGAGCGATGGCACTGCGGAACTGGCGGAGCAGGCCGGTGCCCATGTGTTGCGAAATTCGGAGAACCTTGGCAAAGGCGCCTCGCTTCAGCGGGGGTTTGAGCTGGTTCGCGAGCACTGTTGCGATGCCGTTGTGGTGGTGGATGGTGACGGGCAGCATGATCCGCGCGAAATCGGCCGCTTTCTGGATGCCTACAAGCGAACCCATATACCCATTCTGGTTGGGAACCGTATGGCCAACCCGGAGGGGATGCCGTTTCTGCGGAAATGGACAAACCGGATTATGTGCCGGATATTGAACCGTCTGACCAGAATCTATGTGCCCGACCCGCCGTGCGGTTTCCGTTTCTACCGTACCGATATCCTTCCCTTTATCATGAGCAGCGAGTCGAGGTTCGCCTTTGAGTTCGATATCCTCATCCACGCCGCCTTACGCCATATCCGCGTGGATTCGGTGCGAATCTCGACCATCTACCACAAGGGGGGGCGGCGGAGCCATGTGTCGCCGTTCCGTGATGCGTGGTTGCTCTTCCGTGCCGTGGCGGAACACTATTCAGGACGTGGGTTGATTAAATGATTGGAGCCTTGATGAAGAAGCCGTTGAGTTTTTTGTTTGTGTTGATTTTCCTTCTTTCCGCCGTTGCAACCTGGGCGGAGGAGTCGGATCACGAGATGCATCGCGGCGAGAAGATTGCCCGTTTTTTAGAGGATAAAGGATTCTCGACGGAGACGGCTGTTGTTTCGATTTCCACATTGCCGATTGTTGAGTTGCGCGGGGCAGTGCCGGCCGGGCATATCCTGTATAACGTTTTTGAGATGGATGGTGCGGGCAAGATGAAAATGTCCCTCTGGATTTTTGCGCTGGCCGTTGCCGGAAACATGCTGCCGATTCCATTCATTCTTTTGCTGCTTGGTCCCGTATCGAATGTCTTGATGCGTTTTCCTATTGGAAAGCGGTTTTTTGAGTGGCTGTTTGCACGTACGCGGAAGAAGAGCGCGAGCATCGAGAAATACGAGGCGCTGGGCCTAACGCTTTTTGTGGCGATTCCGCTGCCGGTTACCGGTGGATGGACGGGGGCGATGGCGGCCTTTCTCATGGGCATTCCATTTGCAAAAGCCATGCTCTATATCTTAATGGGTGTGATGATTGCGGGCGTGATTATGACGGTCCTTACCCTGCTTGGCTGGCTGGGGGCCTTTATTGCCGGAGCGGTCTTGCTTGCATTGGCAGCGGGCACTGTTTTAAAAACCTTCAAAACCAACGGAGAGCAGAAATGACAGATCAAGAAATTCTAGAAGCGGTAAATGTGGTAATGGCCGAAGAGATTGCTCCTGCGCTTGCATCGCATGGCGGCGGGGCAACGGTAGCGAAGGTGGAGGACGCTACGGTGTTTGTTGAGCTTGAAGGCGGCTGCAAGGGTTGTCCTGGGGCGCGCATGACCATGAAGAATGGTATTGAGTCCTTGCTCCGGGAGCGCGTTCCGGAAGTCAAGGAAGTGATTGACGCTACCAACCATATGTAGAGCGTCTTTTTCCATTCTACAATGGCTAGCAACGCATCGGTGAATTCTTTTTGCCGATGCGTTTTTGTTTTCATGTCTGCAAGGGAAAACCATTGATGCGTGGTTAACAATTTGTAACTATCTACTCCCGTGGAGCTGTCCGCAATGGCATGAGGCGAATGTTGGGGCACTATTCCGCAGGAGACTGCTAGATGAAGATTCTGATTGCTGAAGACAATGCGTTTTCCCGGACTTTGCTGAAGAAGACACTTACGAAGGCGGGGTATGATGTTGTTGCCGCCGAAACCGGTGAGGCAGCATGGGAGGTGTTTCAGCAGGAAGATGTGCCGAAACTTGCGCTGATCGACTGGATGATGCCCGGCATGAGCGGGATTGAGCTTTGCCGGAAAATCCGCGAAGAAGGCGATGCCATCCCGACATATATCATTCTGCTGACTGCAAAATCGGACAAGGAGGATGTGCTGGAGGGATTTGCCTCGGGTGTTGATGATTTTATCAAGAAGCCTTTTGATAGTGCCGAGTTGCTGGCGCGCATTCAGGTTGGGTGTCGCTTGATTGAGCAGAATGCATTGCTTCATTGCCTGATCGATTGCATTCCCGATCCAATCTATTTCAAGGACAACCGCGGACTCTATCTGGGATGCAACAGGGCCTTTGCCGAATTTGTGGGCAAGGATGAGTCGGAGATCATCAATCGGACCGATAGCGACTTTATGCCGGAGGAACAGGCTCAGGATTCACATATGGAGGATCTGCGCTTGTTGGCCAATGGAGCGTCCTTGGAGACAGAAGGTTGGGTGCTGGGTGCCAATGGTCAGGAGGCCTATCACAGTACATTGAAGATGCCCTATCTGGAATCCGCTGCCGGTTCGAGCGGCATGATCGGTATTAGCCGCGACCTGACTAAGCGCATTTTGATGGAGCAGGAGGTGAAACGGCTGGCCGTGGCCGTCGAGCAGTCAACCGAATCGGTTATGATTACCGATGTGGATGGCTCCATCATTTATGTCAATGCGGCCTTTGAATCCATTACCGGTTATTCTTTTGAGGAGGTGCTCGGCAAGCATCCCGACCTGCTCCGGAGCGAGAAGCACGACGACGAGTTTCACGAAAAGCTGTTCGCTACTATTTCCTCCGGCCATAAATGGGAGGGGCATATCACAAACCGCAAGAAGAACGGGGATTTGTTTGATATAGAGGCGATTATCTACCCCATTCACGACGATGCCGGGAAGATCGCGAACTACGTGGCCATCAGCCGCGACGTTACGCAGGAGCTGGCCATCGAGAAGCAGTTGCGCCAGACCCAGAAAATGAATGCCATTGGTGAATTGGCCGGCGGGGTTTCGCATGATTTCAACAATATCCTTACGGCGATTCTCGGATATGTGGCACTCTGCATGAATACGGTTGAGGAAGACGGCAAGGTTTATGGTTATCTAAAGGAAATCGTAAAGGCGGGAGATCGCGCCACCAAACTTGTTCATCAAATTCTTACCTTCAGTCGCCAGGAAGAGCAGGATTTCCATTCGGTTTCCTTGCAGACAGTGATCCATGATTCGCTCAGCATGGTGAAAACCACGATCAAATCGAATATCATGGTTGAGGTGGATGTCGACGAGCAGTGCGGACCTATTTTCGGAGATACCACCCAGATTCAGCAGGTTCTGTTAAACCTTCTCACCAATGCCGTGCATGCGCTGGGAAAGAATAAGGGTTCTTTGAGTGTCACCCTTAAGCCGATGGAGCTGCTGGGGAAGAAGCATAATGCACAGGTGGTCGATCTGGATTCCGGGCTATATGCGTGCATTACCATTTCCGATACAGGGTGCGGCATATCGCCGGAAACGTTGGAACGCATTTTCGAGCCCTACTACACGACGAAGAAGACGGGCGAGGGAACAGGATTCGGGCTATCCATTGTGCATGGCATTGTGGGGAAGCATCGTGGCTATATTGCCGTGGAAAGCGAAGTTGGTGAGGGAACCACGTTTACTGTTTACCTGCCTTTGCTGATCGGAACTCCCGAGGAAAAGAAGCAGGTAACCGATCAGTCTACTCCCGAGGGGTTCGGGCACATTCTCTTTGTGGATGACGACGAAGCGGTGCTTGCGATGGGGTGTGAGATCCTCGAGTCGTTTGGCTATTCGGTTTCGACCGCAGTAAACGGGAAGCATGCCCTTGAGCTGTTCCAGCAGGATCCGGATCGATTCGATGCCTTGGTTTCCGACTACAGCATGCCGGAAATGAACGGGCACAAGCTAATTAGTGAATGTCTGCGGTTGCGATCCGGTCTGCCAGCCATCTTGTGCAGCGGGTACATGGAAAAGGCTGCGGATGAAAACCTTAATGAGCTTGGCCATGCTGTATTTATTCCCAAACCACTCGATTGGCGCAGGTTAAGCCGAACTATCCAGCAGGAAATTAATAAGCAAGTCTGATCGGGTTAATATGGCATAATTGTTGCTTTATTTGTCCGCATAAATTAATGGGGGCCGTATTGTGAGAAGAATTGATCAATATCTTGATGAAATGCTGGAGAAGGGTGCCAGCGATATCCACCTTTCCACCAACCACCAGCCGTGCTATCGCATTGATGGTGAAATGCAATTTCAGCGCGGGATTGAAAAATTCACCGAAGAGGAACTGCGTGACCTTATCTACGAGTTCGCTCCTGAGCGCAGTATTCAGGAGTTGGAAGAGAACTGGGATACCGACTTTGCCTACGAATTGCCGGGAACCGCCCGTTTCCGTGTAAATGTCTTTTTGGATCATGAAGGCATCGGTTGCGTCATGCGCCTGATTCCGTCCCACATTCCAACTTTCGAGGAACTCAATGTTCCCGAAGGCATCCGTTCGTTCTGCTTCCTTGGTAAAGGACTTGTAATTGTGACCGGGCCGACCGGATGCGGTAAGTCCACTACGCTTGCAGCAATGGTGGACCTGATTAATCGCACTCGTCGTCAGCATCTTATCACGATTGAAGATCCGGTCGAATTCAAGCACCGTTCATTGGGATGTCTTGTCAATCAGCGTGAGCTGCATGTTCATACCAAAAGCTTTGCCAATGCCCTTCGTGCTGCCTTGCGTGAAGACCCTGATATTGTGCTGGTGGGAGAGATGCGCGACCTGGAAACCATGGAAATCGCTATTGAAACAGCCGAAACCGGCCACTTGGTTCTGGGCACCTTGCACACCAATACGGCCGCGACCACGGTTGACCGTATTATCGACAAGTTTCCGGCTGATCGACAGAATCAGATCCGCACCATGCTGGCGGATTCGCTCAAGGGTGTGATTGCCCAGACGCTTTGCAAACGGATTGATGGCGGGCGTATTGCTGCCGCCGAGATTCTTGTGGTCACTCCTGCCGTGGCGGCCAACATCCGCGAAGGCAAGACCCATCAGATTCCATCTTTGATGCAAACCGGCCGCAACGTTGGCATGTGTACCTTTGCCGATGACCTGCTAAGCCTTGTCAAGCGGGGGGTCATTACTCCTGAAGAAGCCTACAGCAACGCGATCGATAAACCTTTCCTCCAGAAGAAGTTTACCGAGGAGGGTGTTGAGTTGAATCTTGAGCTGGTTGCTCTTGAGGATGTCGATATGGGTATTGAAGATGAAGAAGGGGCATCCAAGAGCGAAAAAGCCCGCAAGAAGCTGCATGTCAATCCTCGCGATGCTGTAGCCCTGAAGGAGTTGGTTCTTATTCTCGCCACGGATGAAAATCCCGACGAGCGCGACGGCCACGAAGCCCTTGAGTATGCACAGAAGCTACTTGATATCACCGGACAAAGCGATGCGCTTACACTGATTCTCATCAGTGCCGCCTATGCCGAGCTACAGCACTATGACGAGGCCATCGACTGGGGCAAGAGAGGGCTCAAGGTTGCGAGAGCCAACCGGCAGAAGGATCTTGCCGGCAGGGTTCAGCGTTATATCAATCTCTACAAGCGCAACATTCCCCTGCGCAGTGAAGCCGTCTAGGCATTGATCGTCGCCCAAGGCAGGGTGGACGTGAAGCGAGGGCAAGCAATGACCGTAGGGAATGGCAACCCTGCGGTACGTATCGCCGCCATCTTGGCGGCCTTGTTTGCCGGCAAATAAACCTAAATCCAAAAATGCTCTAACAAAAAAAGGCCGCCCAATCAGGACGGCCTTTCTTCGTCTTTCAACGAGTGGGCGACTACTTGACTTTGCCTTCCTCGCGACGCTTCTTAACCACCTCTTCGGCAATCGAGAACGGAACGGCCTCGTAGTGCTCGAAGGTCATGGAGAACGATGCGCGACCCTGTGTGAGGGAGCGGATGGTGTTGGAGTAGCCAAACATTTCGCTCAGCGGAACCATGCCCTTGACAATCTTCATGCCGCCGCGCTCATCCATCGACTCAATACGCCCGCGGCGCTGAGCGATAGTGCTGTTGCAGGGCCCCATGAATTCTTCGGGCGTGGTGATTTCAATGCTCATGATCGGCTCGAGCAACTGCGGGTTGCCCCGCATGAAGAGTTCCTTGAAGCCCTGACGACCCGCGATCTGGAAGGCGAAGTCGGAAGAGTCGACATCGTGGTAGGAACCGTCGGTCAGGGTGACCTTCATGTCGACCACCGGGTAGCCCGCGAACGGACCGCTTTCCAGCGCCTGGATGACACCCTTTTCCACGGACGGGATGTATTCGGAAGGAATACGACCACCAACCACCTGGTTGATGAACTCGAAGCCGTCGCCCGGTTTGCCCGGCTCAACGCCCATGACGACGTGGCCGTACTGACCGCGTCCACCGGACTGCTTGGAGTGCTTGTAGGAGCCATCGGCCGGGGAGGTCGCGGTTTCGCGGTACGCCACTTCCGGGCGACCGACCTCGGCCACCACGCCGAACTCGCGCTTCAGGCGGTCTACGATAATTTCGAGGTGAAGCTCGCCCATGCCCGCGATGATGGTTTCGTTGGTTTCATGGTCGAAGGCCACTGTGAAGGTCGGGTCTTCGTCGGCCAGACGATGCAGGGCCTCGCCCAGCTTTTCGTTGTCGGCATTGGATTCCGGCTTAATGGAAATCGAGATAACCGGTGCCGGGAAGTCCATGGATTCGAGGAAGATTTCATTATCCTTTTCGCACAGGGTATCGCCGGTTTTGGTTTCGGAAAGACCCGCCACCGCAACAATGTCACCGGCCACGGCCGTGTCGATGGCCTCCTGGCGGTTGGAGTGCATGCGGAGCAGGCGGCCGATACGCTGTTTCTTTTGCTGGGAAGAGTTCCAGATGTTTGTGCCGGCTTCCATGGTGCCCGAATAAATACGGAGGTAGGTCAGCTTGCCCATGTGCTTGTCGGACATGATTTTGAACGCCAGGGCGGAGAACACTTCGTTGTCATCGACCTTGCGCTGGTTTTCCGGATCTTTGGTGCAGATGATCGGCGGAATTTCGTTCGGCGCAGGAAGAATCTTGATGACGCCATCGAGTACCTGCTGTACGCCTTTGTTCTTGAAGGCGGAACCGCAGTAGACCGGAACAACCTGGCGGGCGCAGGTGGCTTTGCGCAGGATGGTCCAGATTTCGTCTTCGGACAGGTCGCCTTCCTCGAAATACTTTTCGAGCAGGTCTTCATCCATTTCCGCGCATTTTTCAACGAGGTTGTTGCGCCATTCCTTGGCGGTTTCAATAAGATCTTCCGGAATGTCGGTTTCTTCCCACTCGGCACCTTTGGCATCTTCGTTGAAGATGAGGGCTTTCATGGTGATTAGGTCGACAACGCCGGCGAATGTGTCGGAAGCGCCGATCGGAATCACTACCGGAACGGCGTTTGCGCCGAGCATGTTCTGGATGCCGTCGACCACGGAGAAGAAGTCGGCACCGATGCGGTCCATCTTGTTGACGAAGGCGATTTTCGGCACTTCGTAGCGCTCGGACTGGTGCCAAACGGTTTCGGACTGGGGCTGGACGCCGCCAACCGCGCAGTAGAGGGCGATTGCGCCATCGAGGACGCGCAGGGCGCGTTCCACTTCCATTGTGAAGTCCACGTGGCCGGGAGTGTCGATGATCGAGATCATGTGGTCTTTCCACATGCAGGTGGTTGCGGCGGAGGTGATGGTGATGCCGCGCTCCTGTTCCTGTTCCATCCAGTCCATGGTGGCGGCGCCATCATGAACCTCGCCGATCTTGTGCGAGCGGCCGGTATAGTAAAGGATACGTTCCGATACAGTGGTTTTGCCGGCGTCAATATGCGCCATGATGCCGATATTTCGGACATTCTTCAAAGGGATTTCTCTAGCCATTGGTTTTCCTCGTTAATATTTTTGCCTTAACTCTTTAAAGGCGCGCAAATATGCCGACTGGCCCACCCATCTTCAAGGCATTAATTCGTTAAAAGTTGGGGATTTTCATTGCTGGGAAACCGGATGGAAATATTCCGATTAAAACTCTCGCGCATCCGTACGCGGTTTCGCTTTACTTCTACGCATTATGTTTATCGATACCCATGTACATTTTGACCGGTTCGTGAAGGATGGAACCTTTGCGGAAATCCTGGAGCGTGCGACGGCGGCCGGCGTTCATGAAATGGTGGCTATTGGCGGCACTGCGCCTGCCAATGCGCTGTCGCGGAAGCTGGCGGCGGAGCATCCGGGGCGGATCTTCGGCTGTGCGGGCTATGACCGCGACGAGGCGACGGAAAACCCGGATCTTGCCGAGTTGCGGAGCTTGCTCGCAGATCCGCTGGTGAAAGCGGTCGGCGAAACCGGGCTGGATTATTTTTATACTGCTGAAACCGCCACTGAGCAAAAAAAGCTTTTTGCCGAGCACTGTGCATTGGCCGTTGAGTTTGAAAAGCCGCTGGTGGTTCATGCCCGCGATGCCGACGAGGATACGGTTGCCATTCTTCGGGAGTTTTCCAATGCCTGGAAAGGGGAGCCCTCGCGGTTGGGCGTGTTGCACTGTTTTACTCGCGATACCAAGTTTGCCCGGCGGGTGCTTGATCTGGGTTTGATGGTCAGTTTTAGCGGGATTGTTACCTTTGCCAGCGCCGATCCGTTGCGCGAGGTGGCGAAATATGTGCCGGATGACCGACTCCTGATCGAGACCGACTCTCCCTATCTTGCTCCGATTCCCATGCGCGGGCAGCGCAACGAACCTTCGTTTGTGGTTCACGTGGCTAAACAACTTGCCGAGCTGCGGGGCGTTTCGGTAGACTTCATTTCAAATTTAACTGCAAGAAATGCGCGGGAACTGTTTGCCCTGTAATACTGAGGATTATTATGAAAAGTTGTGTTTTTGCCCTATTTGTTGCCTCCTGTCTTTCTGTTGCTGCTCAGTCGAGCGAGGGATTCAAGGTTAGAGTGACAGGGGATCGCGTAAGTCTGCGTGCAAACCCCGATATTAATTCGGAGCTGCTTGAGCGCGCCATGCAGGGCGAGGAGCTTGTTTTTCTTGGACAAACCAATGGCTGGGTGGCTGTCCAGGCTCCCGAAAGCCTGGATTTCTGGGTTTCGGGGCAATATGTAGTTAATGGTGTGGTCCAGCCGACCAAGCTGAATATCCGGTCGGGACCGAGCCAGAACTACAGTGTGGTCTGCGTGGTAAACAAGGGCGATTCGATCTCCTTGCGCGGGGAATTCAATGATTGGCTGAAGATTGCACCCCCTGCCGGGAGCCTGGTGTGGATCAGTGAAGACTATGTGGAAATCATTGAACCGCCCAAGCCGGAACCTGAGCCGGAGCCCGTTCCCGAACCGGAGCCTGCAATAGAGGAGTCCGAGCCTGAATCGGAGCCCAAACCTGTGGTGGAGTCCGAACCAAAAGAATCTAAAGAGGAGCTTAAGCCGCTTGTGCTTGTGTTGGACAAGACCAGGAAGCAGGGTGTATACGACGAGATTCCCGGTGTACTCCGCCGGGCCAATCCGGGGCTCTACAAGCTTGTTCTCATTGTCGGCGATATCGAGGAGCCGATCTGTCTGGTACGTGGAAAGAAAGCGCAAATGGAGGCCTATTTGAACCGTTCCATGCTGATCAAGGGTAAGAAGTATTGGGCCAAGGATGTCGATCTTCCCGTTCTCCAGCCGACCAAAATCCATCTTGATCCGATTTTGAAGGATTAAGTTGGGGATTGGTGCTTTGGATTTGTTTCAATGAAGTGGCTACTCGACTTGCTCTACCCGCGCCGGTGTCTTGGTTGCGGGGTTTCGTCGCCCGAAACCTTTCAGTATATTTGCTGGGACTGCTGGTCGGATGCGGCGCGGGTTGAGGCTCCTTTTTGCGATCTTTGCGGCGATCCCGTGGCCGGGGCGGTCGACCATGGTTTTATCTGTTACTCCTGTTCCGCCGAAAAGCCCTCCTTTGACGCCGCCCGCTCCGCCTGTCGCTACGATGGGGTGGTGGGAGAGGCCTTGCGACAGCTTAAATATGAAAAGGCACTCTGGGTTGCGCCTGATATGGCGGAACTTCTGCATAATTGCCTGGACGCCGAATATAGCGAATATTCTTTCGATCTGATCGTGCCGGTTCCGCTCCATCATGTCCGCCGCCGTGAGCGTGGCTACAACCAATCCGCCACGCTCGCACACGAACTTGGACGGCGGATGGAGTGCCAGGTATTGCCCGGAGCGCTTAAACGAATTCGGCCAACCGCTACGCAAACGAATTTGACAGCGAAAGAACGGCTTAGTAACGTTGTGGGAGCTTTTGAATACAAAAAGGAAAGTTGGCTGAATGATCGGCGCATTTTACTGGTCGATGATGTAATGACCACGGGGGCGACCGTGAATGTTTGTGCGAAGACCCTTAAAAGGGGCGGCGCAACATCCGTTCATGTAATCACCGTGGCCCGTGGATAACAAGAGGATTTGATATGGCTCTGTTTGGCAGTAGCAAAAAAAACTATTCAACCATCACCGTTAAGAAGCGCGACGTGCCTGATGGATTGTGGATGAAATGCCCTTCCTGCGGCGAGATTGTCTATAAGGAAGAGGTCTCCAAAAATCTCGAGGTCTGCACCAGATGCAACCATCACTTTACCTTGCCGCGCCAGGCGCGCATCGACCTGCTTTCCGATAAGGGCACCTTTGAGGAGTGGGCGGGCGGGATCAAATCGGTCGACACCCTCGGCTTCACCGGCAAGCTGTCATACATCGACAAGCTTGAGGCCAACCAGAAAAAGTCCGGCTGGGATGATGCCATCACGGTTGGAGCCTGCAAGCTTGGTGGTCGCGATATTGGTCTTGGGGTCATGGATTTCTCCTTTCTCGGTGCATCCATGGGTAGTGTTGTCGGCGAGCGCGTTACTTGCCTCATCGAACGTTGCACTGCGGAAAAACGACCGGTGCTTCTTTCCTGTGCCTCCGGCGGTGCCCGCATGTATGAGGGATTGCTCAGCCTGATGCAGATGGCCAAGACCAGTGCGGCGCTTGCCCGCCATGCCGAAGCCGGACTTCCATACATTCCGATTCTAACCCACCCGACCATGGCCGGCGTGATGGCCAGCTATGCCACTCTCGGCGATCTGATTGTTGCCGAGCCTGAAGCCCTTATCGGTTTCGCGGGGCCGCGTGTTATCAAGGAAACGACTCAGCAGGATCTTCCTGAAGGATTCCAGCGTTCCGAGTTTCTTCAGCAACACGGTCTGATCGATATGGTTATTCCCCGTGCGGAACTGCGCGACCGTATGATCCTCGTTCTGGAATACCTCTGCGACAATTAATCTGGCAGGCTGAAAATCCGCATTGGGCAGGCTTTCCGGCCTGCCCTTTCGTTTATGGAAAAGAACCCGTCAGTTGAAGCGCTTTTTAAACGCACTACGCAAGGCATCAAGCCGGGACTGGATGTCATCACCGGCCTGCTTCAGGCTTTGAACAATCCACACCGGCAGCTGGCAGTTGTCCATGTGGCCGGTACCAACGGAAAAGGTTCGGTTTGCGCCATGGTCGAATCCGTGCTGCGCGCGTCTGGCTTCAAGACGGGACTCTACACTTCCCCGCATTTGATCGATTTTTCCGAGCGCTTCCGTGTCGATGGCAAGCCAATCTCCGAGGAGAAGCTTCAGGGCTATATAGAAACCCTGGAGGCGGTCGCCGACCGGGTTGCCGAGGAGAGCGGACTCCGGCCCGCGACTTTTTTTGAAATATCGACTGCCATCGCATTTCAGTATTTTGCGGATATGGCGGTAGATATAGCTATAGTCGAGACCGGCATGGGGGGGCGTTGGGATGCAACAAACGTGGTCGTTCCTCTTGTTTCCGTTATTACGCACATCGATATCGACCATACCAGTTTTCTTGGCGACACGATTGAGCAGATTGCCTCCGAAAAAGCCGGAATTATCAAGCCCGGCCGCCCCGTGGTCTCCGCCCCGCAATCCGAAGCTGTCATGGGTATTCTCGGCAATGTAGACGAGGCTTCCAGCCTCGTTTCCGTCACAAAGATTGCCGATCCGCAAAAGCTGAAAATCGAAACGCATTCGCGTTCCCTACCTCCAATCAACCTGCCGTTGCTTGGCGAATGCCAGCGCGAAAACTGCGCGGTAGCCGTTGCGGTGCTGGAAGTGCTGGCGGATATGTTGGATGTTGAGCCTGAGTTCAAGAAGGGATTGCACTCGGTGGAGTGGGGTGCGCGGTTTCAGATTCTTGATACCGACCCGTTGATGATTCTCGACGGTGCGCATAATCCGTCTGCCGGCCGGGCTCTGGCAGCAACCATCAGGGAAAACTATCCCAGACATCAGGTCGGCTTTATCTTTGGTTTCCTTGACGACAAGGACTCGGTTGAATTCCTTCGTGAACTAAAGCCGCTTGTTTCGAAGGCATGGACGATTCCGATCGATGCACCCCGCGGAACGACAGCCGAGCATGCCGCGGTTCAGGCAAAGGTTGCCGGATTCGAAGCCGTTTCCGGGGATGTTTCGGGTGTTTGGAGTGCTGCTCGCGAATGGGCGGCTTCCGAGCCCGATCGGTTGCTTTGCATTACTGGGTCGCTTTATCTGGTTCAGCTGTTTGCGAAACCTATTCCTTAGGTTTTTCCAGCGCGCGGATCATGATCTGGAATTCCTCCGACTCGCGGAGCTGATCGAATTCAGAGCTGTTCATATGGCCGAGTGCGGCATTCGGGTCGGTAAGCTGCATGCCGCGTTGGAGGGCGGCGAGGGCTTTTTCCGGTTGATTGTTTTTTGTTTGCACCTGGGCCAGAAGAAAGTAGAGAACAGGGACGTCGGTAATGTCCTCCGTCAGGTTTTCCAGTAGATCGGCAGCCTGGCTCCAGTGGCCCAGCTTTGTGAGATAGAGGGCAAAGCTGTGTTGGGTGTCGACATCCGTGGGCCGCAGGTCAATATATTTTTCATAGGCGACCACCGCCTCGTCTTCCCGATCCTGTTCCGCATAGAGAACTGCCAGGTTTTTGTGGGGTTCGGCATAGACGGGTCTGGCTTCGACCGCTTGCTTTAGGTAGCTTTCCGCCCGATCATATTTTTTTGCTTCGATGCATGCCGCGCCAAGGTTGTTGTGCACCTCGGGGGACAAGTCGGCCTCGGGGGTGTCTTCCAGCAGGGCAAGGGCCTTGTCGAAGGTTTCCATTTTGAAGTAGAGCATGCCGAGCGGTACTTTTATGCCTTCGAGATCAGGGAAGATTTCCAGAGCGTTTTCATAGTGCTTGGCGGCCGCTTCGTTTTCGCCAATGCCGACCGCCTGTTCGGCGAGGATCAGGTTGAAGGCGGCTTTTCTGATCCATTCGGAACTGAACGGACGTTTTCCTGTTCCATTCCATTCCGGGTTGGCGTAGCTACTGCCGAAGTCAAGAACCCATTGCGATTCGGTCGCTAGCGAGTAGCGCGGGATGTATTCTTGCGTTATTGGTGTGAGGGAGGGCGGGGCGGAGTGAATTTGCACATATTTCTGCACAACCACATATACCAGCGAAACAGAAAGGATCAGCACGGTCATGCCCAGAACAAAGGTGATGAACTGTTGGCGCCGTATGTCGCGTTTGCGTTCTTCCAGGACTTCGGATGAAACCTGCGGCGTATAGTCGTCCGAGTTTGCCCGATCTGTTGCGTAGATATCTTGAAGATGCTGCCGTTTCCCAGAGTCCATGTGTCCTTGTCCCCGTGTGTTTGGAGTGAAACGGCAGATACTCCATAACAGATGCTTGAAATGCAATCCTAATGTGTATCTAGGTTGGTTGCTTTGTCTTTTCCCGTTGGCCGACGACGAGGCCGATAATGATGAGCGCCATGCCGATGAGGCTGGCCGGCGTGGGGGATTCATCGGGCAGGATGATCCAGCTGAGTGTCGCACCGCTAAGTGGAATAAGGAATTTCCAGAGATTGAGCTTTGATACCTTGATTTTATTAAGCAGATGGAACCAGATGGCAAAGGCTGTGGCTGAAATGGTGGCAAGCCAGAGTAGTTGTCCGTAGAAAACAGGTGGCAGCACGAGGTTTGGTGGACCCTCGAAAAGCAGGGCAAGCAGAAGCAGGGCCGGGCCTCCAATCAACATTTGCGCGCTATTGAGAGTGACCGGGTGCAGGCCTCCCTTGCGCTTGGCCACAACAATGTTCCCGATGGCTGAAACAAACGATCCGCTGAGCAGCAGCATGAGCCCGAAGAACTCCTTGAGCCCGACCGGACTCCAAGGCTTGGTGGCAAGGCTGATCAGTACAATGCCGCCCATGCCGAATGCGATGCCCGCGAGAGTGCGGAGTTGCAGCTTGTCGTCGTGCATGAGCAGGTGGGCCATGAGTGCCGAGGCTAAGGGTCCGCCGCCGATAATAATGGCGGCTTCCGCGCCGCCTACCCATTGCATCCCGATGAAGAAGGTGCTGTAGAGATAGATCGTATGGAAGAAGCTGACCCATAGAACGGTTGTGAATTCCTTGCGAATCATCCGAAACGGCGCAAGCAGGCTGCCGCACAGGGGAATTTGGATGAGTCCGGCGAGGATGAATCGCGTCCCTGCCAGTGTGAGCGGGGATTGGTATTCGAGAGCATGCTTTACGGTAACAAACGCAGACGACCACAATAGGCATGCGATAATGGCCATGGCGTTGTGTCGGATGTTTTTCAGGGGGTTCATGCGGGGCGAGTTATAGGGCAAAATACATCTGCCCAAAATGATTTAGTGCAGGATTCTAATATTTACTGGGTTTTTGCATTCGGATAAACTCCCGGATTAATAACGGAGCGGGATTGGACTGATGCTTTTGGAAGACGAATTGCTATGTGCTGGGTTGCCGACAAGGCCGCGGGCGGACATGGGAAGTATTCTGGTTGCCGGGGCAACCGGCTACATTGGCGGGCGACTGGTTCCGGAGCTTATCGAGCGCGGCTATAAGGTGCGGGTGATGGTGCGCGCGCCATCGCCCGAGCACGCCGAGCGCTGGCCGGAGGCCGAGGTGGTGGTGGCCGATGCCCTGGAAGCCGAGCCGGTTTCCAAGGCCTTGGAGGGCATACATACCGTTTTCTATCTAATCCATTCGATGCTCCATGGACTGGATCAATTCAAGCATGCGGATATTCGGGCTGCGTCCAATTTCCGCCGGGCCGCCGAACAGCAGGGCGTTGCGCGCATCATTTATCTGGGCGGGCTGGGCGATGCGCGCACAGCGCTTTCGGAGCATCTGGCCAGCCGCCTTCAGGTGGCCACCGAGCTTTCTCGCGGAAGCGTGCCTACCACGATTCTACGTGCCGCAATCATCATTGGTTCCGGAAGTGCGTCGTATGAGATGATCAATCATTTGGTCCGGAAGCTGCCGCTCTTTCTTGTGCCGGTCTGGGCGAAGACCAGATGCCAGCCGATCGGGCTGCGCGATGTCATCAAATCGCTCGTCGGCGTGCTGGAGCTTCCGGAGACGGAAGGACGAACGTTTGATATAGGTGGCCCCGACATCCTTACCTACGAGGAAATCATCAAAACCCATGCCGATGTACTCGGAAAAAAGCGG
Organism: Verrucomicrobiota bacterium; assembly: GCA_039714135.1. GTDB lineage: Bacteria > Verrucomicrobiota > Kiritimatiellia > Kiritimatiellales > Pontiellaceae > Pontiella. The sequence goes on along the minus strand of JBDLJW010000023.1, from coordinate 2,683 downwards.
GTATTCATTCCTTCGCCGGTTTCGAATATCAGGTTCTTTTCCTACATCACCAGTTTCCTCACTCCCGTCCCGGCCGCCATCACCTGGTGTCTGATGGAGAGTGTGACTCACGACGTGGTGTGTCAGGAAAGCGACATTCTCAAGCTGGTTCCCTTTCGCCGGATCTCCTGCCGAGAGGCGCTCCTGCTGGCTATTTCGAGAGAAGAGCAGGATGCCGTCCGTTCGCGCTGGTCGGACAGCTATCCGCCGGAGCACGAACTGGCGATCAAGCTGCACGAACTTTCGGCGGCGCCAAATTATTCAAGTTCCTATTCGCTGCTTTCGGACAAGCCGGACGAGGCGCTGTTCCAGTCGTTCCTCAAGGTAGGGGGGCGCAAAGGATGGTTCAACAGCAACTTTCTTTGGCGCATACGCGGCATGCTCGACCGTCTGCTCATGGGGGTGGGAACGGTGCGCGGGCGGCGTAGTGCAACGACGTTGCGCGTGAATGATGTCATTGACTTCTGGCGCGTTGAAGCCATCGAGAAAAACCGTCTCCTTCGACTTCGCGCCGAGATGAAGGTTCCCGGGCGCGCGTGGCTGGAGTTCAGGGTCGATCCCGAAGGCGAACCGCAAAACCGCCTGACTGTTACGGCATACTACCAGTCGAAAGGGCTTTGGGGAAAAGTCTACTGGTACATCTTCCTGCCGTTCCACCACTTCATCTTCTACGACCTGATCAAGCAGATTGAAAAGCGTAGCCGGTAACCGGGCCGTGACGGGTTTGGATTATCCCTTTACGGCCTTGATGATGGCCTTGGCGGTGTATTCAAGGTCATCGACGAGATGGGCAAGGGTGACGGAGATGCGCAAGCGGGCGGAGCCGGCGGGGACGGTCGGTGGGCGGATGGCGGCGGCAATGATGCCTTGGTCGCGCAGCTTTTGCGAAACCGCCACGGCCTTTTCGTTGTCGCCGATGACGATCGGAATGATCTGGCTTTTGCTTTGCAGGGTGTCGAGCCCGGCGTCGTGAAGCAGGCTGCGGAAATAGTCGGCATTTGCCTGCAGGATGTTGCCGAGCCTCGGGGAGGATTCGAGCACATCCATGATGCCGAGCGCGGCGCCGATGACGGCGGGGGGCAGGGCGGTGGTGTAGATGAAGGCGCGGGAGGAATTAACCAGAAGTTTGCGCAGGTTTCCGGAGCAGGCGACGAAGCCGCCGTAGCCCGCCATCGCCTTGCTCATGGTGCCCATCGAAACGGTGACGGAATTTTCCAGTCCGAGCTCACGAACCAGTCCCGCTCCGTTGGGGCCAAAGGTGCCGGAGGCGTGCGCTTCGTCGACCATCAGCATGGCGCCGTGTTTTTCTGCCAAGGCGGAAATTTCCTCCAGCGGGGCAATGTCGCCGTCCATGCTGAAGACCGATTCGGTGATGATGAGTTTGCGGCATTCGGAATCCGAATATTGTTCCAGCCGTTTTTCGAGAGCGGTTGGATCGTTGTGGGCAAAGCGGACGAGCTTTGCGCCGGATAGCTTGCCGGCGTCGATCATGCTGGCGTGGACAAGCTTGTCGGCGAAGATGATATCGTCGCGTCCGGCGAGCACGGGGATGGTGCCGGCGTTGGCCATGTAGCCGGAGCCGAAAACGAGCGCGGACTCGTATCCCTTCTCCTTGGCCAGCCGCGTTTCGAGTTCTTCGTGGATCGGCAGGGTGCCGGTCACCAGCCGCGAGGCGGTTGAGCCGATGCCGTATTGGTCGAGCGCCTCGCGCGAACGATCCATTACATGGCGGTGGTGGCCGAGGTCGAGATAGTCGTTGCTCGAAAAGTTGAGCACTTTTTTCCCGTCAATCTTGAAGGTCCCCCCCGCTTCGGGATAGACGCGGGCGCTTCGTTCCAGTCCCTTGGATTTTGTTTCGTCGAGTATGGGTTGTATCCAGTCTTCACGCATGGAGCCACTTTGTCCAAGTTGCAGAGTTGGCGCAATCCAGAAAATGAAATACACTCTCACAATTCCTTCCTTGATTTTATGGGAGAGGAAATCTTGACCGGATAACAGGATGGTCAGGATATACATCCAGTACATCATAAGGAAATATCACAGCCTGAAGGAGGCGAGAATGGATCAAAAGGAATTGACAGAGAAAATCATTGGGTGCGCATACCGGGTCTATAACAAGATGGGGTATGGGTTTTTAGAATCGGTTTATGAAAAATGCCTGATGATCGAATTGAAAAAAGCTGGGCTTCAAGCAGAGTCCCAGAAGCCAATTATGGTTGAATATGAAGGGGAAATCGTTGGTGAGTTTGTTTCTGATATCGTTGTTAAAGGATTAGTGATTCTTGAACTCAAGTCGGTCAAGAGAATCATCCGTGCCCATGAAATACAGCTGGTCAACTATTTGGTGGCTACTGGAACAGAGATTGGATTGATCCTGAATTTTGCAGAGGAGAAAGTTGAAGTTAAACGCAAGGTGCGCACTTTGAAACACCTTGATCAACAGGATTAAAACATCCGGTTTATCCTGTTATCCGGTCAAAAAATGCACTGTCCATAGTTTTAGGGTTATATGCCATGAATTTAATCGCCGTACTTGTTCCGTATGTTGCCGTGTTGTTTGGGATGTATCTCTTCCATAGCGCGTGGCTGTCCATTCTGCTTTATCATGTGGGGATTCTGGTCTTTCTTGTTTTTCGCAGGCCGA
>JBDLJW010000022.1:0-20296 GCA_039714135.1 Verrucomicrobiota bacterium | reverse complement strand
CCGCCGGATGCTTCTCCAGCAATACCGCGCCACGATACTCTTTTTCAACGTAGGCATCGCCTACGTTTTCCAAAAACGCCTGGCTGCCAAGCTTCTTGCCGAAGCTCGCCTCAAGCAGGTTCAGCAGGCGTGCACGGTCGACATTTTCCAAACCGTGGAAGAGCTCGATCGCGCTCCCCTTCCGAAAGAGGGTTCCCGCGCCTTTAACGGTGAAGATTTCCTGCAGCAGGTTGATTGGCGAGGTGATGGAAAGATGGGTGCCCGGTCGTTCCTCCAGCAGCCTTTTTCCAAGGGCTGGAAAATCGTATTCCAGTTTTTCCAGGGTCGGGAAGTTTTCTTTGTGAGTATAGATGTTGGGCAGCAGCTCGCCGGAGGCGCTTTTCAGTCCGCCCGCTGCGCGGATAAAGTGCACGCGGGACGCCGTTTCAGGAAGGAGCTGAAGCAAGGCGGTTTCCAGATCGATGTTTTCGGCAACCAGCACCGGCACCTTTTCGGCCTTGCGCGCCTGCTGGATAAATTCCGCAACGGCTCCGTTTTTCAAGGACTGAAAATCGAAGATCGGTTCCACGGCCAGCGCGGTCTTCATAGTCGCTGCATCGGGAACTGGGCTCTTACTTCGACTACTACAACCACGAGCGTAAGCACAGTGCTCTGGACAAACGAACACCGGCTGAGGTATTCATGGAAGCAGCAGTCAGAACATGATCGCAAGTGATGCCGTCGCTGCGCTCCGCCCTCGGCCCTCCGGGCCGCCCCTTCGGGGACGGGCTACACTCCGCAACGGCATCATGAAAGGGCGGCTCGTTGGCCGCCAGAACACGGAACAAGGAACCGCAGGTTCCACCTTAAATTCGCCGATCCGTGGTCTAAGATTGGGGGTAGGCGCAAACCCACAAAGAAACAGTGAATCAAGGTCAACTAAAACAAGGATATTTTCATTCGGGCAGGGTTGACCCGCCAAAATCAAACCGATAGCTTCTTCTCAAATTAACAATAAGACCTCCTGCTTTAAGGGAAAGGAACATGAAACGGCTTTATCTCCATCTTTTCATTGCATCCATCGCAATTGCATCGGCTTTTGCGGAAGATACCATTGTGTTCAAAAATGGCGATGTACTGAAGGGAACCATCCTCAAACAGGATGAAAAAAGCGTGCATTTCAAATCCGGATCGGTCGGTACCGTGAACCTGAACACCGAAGACATTGCGGAAATCCGAGCAGAAACCCCGAAACCCGACACCACCCCGGCAACCGAACCAAAGCAAGCTACCACCCCAGAGAAGGCCAAAGCCCCAAGTAAATGGTCGGGCCAGACTGGTTTATCAATCGCCATGCGCGAAAAAACCGACCTAAACAGCCCCAATAAAGACAAATTCGAAATCTACCGTCTCTATGGAAATGTTAACTGGAAGGGCGAAAAAAACAATCTGGCCTGGAATTGGAGCTACCGCTATAGCGAAGATGAAACCAAGGTGAGGGACGACTACCTCAATGTCACACAGAAATACAACCATAACTTTAAAGGCGGATACTATGCAGAAGCGAAAACCGTCTACCAGCACGACTACAATCGACAAATCGACAACGAATACCTGCAAACCGCAGAGCTGGGCATAAAGTGGATTGATCGCCCTCCAAAGCTTCAATTCTCCACATCCATTGGAGGAGGATACCATCAATACGAGCGGAACGAAGTTACCACAAAACAACCCAAGCTTATTTTCGATGAATCCCTGAAATGGCAGATGATTAACTCACTGACTTTGTTCCAGAAATACACCCATCTAAGCGATTTTAAAAAATATCATTTAATCTTTAAATGCGGGTTGGAAAACAAGCTGATCCAAAACCTGTTTCTGCGGCTGGAATACCAACTCGACCGCGACACAGAAACCACTTTCAATGCCACGGCCTACAACGACAAGGCATTGCTCACCAGTCTGCTCTACAAATTCTAGAGTATTTGCCGTACAGGCAGGCGAATCCGATCCATGCTCTAAAACTGAAAGTGGCCACCCTCGGCCGCCTTTCCATTCTCATCCCCGGCATCCCAGACCACGCATGCTGCCTATTCCTGCACAAAAAAAGGCGGGAAGGTCTTCACGACCATTCCCACCCCTAATCAACACACCTTTACCAAGAACTACTTTGACTTGGTGAAGCAAAGCGTGGCGTTGTGCCCACCGAAGCCGAGCGAGTTGCTCAGGGCTGCATTGATTTCCATTTCCCGCGCGGTGTTGGGAACATAATCCAGATCGCAGTCGGGGTCAGGCGTGGTGTAGTTGATGGTCGGCGGAGCAACGCCGTCGCGGATCGCGAGGGCAATGATGGCCGCCTCGACCCCGCCCGCCGCGCCGAGCATGTGCCCGGTCATGGACTTGGTGGAGCTTACAGCAACCTTGTAGGCCAATTCTTCGCCAAATGCATGCTTAATAGCAGTTGTCTCTCCTTTGTCATTCAGCGGAGTACTGGTTCCATGCGCATTGACATAGCCAACATCTTCAGGCTTAAGTCCGGCATCGGAAATCGCAAGCGACATGCCGCGACCCGCCTCAATTGCCGCGGAATCCGGGGCGGTGATATGATAGGCATCGCACGTGCGGCCATAACCAGACGCATCGCAATAGATGGTGGCGCCGCGCTTGAGGGCATGCTCTTTCTCCTCGAGAATAAGAATGCCCGCACCCTCGGACATAACGAATCCGTCGCGTTCCTTGTCGAAGGGACGGGACGCGCCCTGCGGATCATCGTTGCGGCGACTAGTAGCGCGCAACGCGGCAAATCCGCCAACGCCGAGCATGGCGATGGAGGCTTCAGCCCCGCCGGCAATCATGATATCGGCATCGCCGTATTGGATGATGCGCATCGCCTCGCCGATGGAGTGCGTACCGGATGCACAAGCACTGGTGACGCAAAAATTGGGTCCTTTGAAGCCATACTTGATGGCAACATATCCGGAAAGGATATTGGTGATCATCTGGGGGATGAGCTGCGGAGAGATGCGGCGCGGGCCGCCTTGGATCGCCCTGATGCACTGGTTCTGCATAAACTGCATGCCACCAATACCAGAGCTGGCAATTACGCCGGCACGCTGTGGATCAATAGCATTAATGTCGAGCCCTGAATCCTCAATAGCCATGCTTGCGGCCGATACCCCGTAGATAGAGAACGGGTCCATCTTGCGAGCATCCTTGGGCTCAATAAACTTTTCTACTTCGAGATCGCGGATTTCACCACCGATCTGGACCGGATACTGGTCGATGTCGTCCATGCCCTGAACACGATCAATACCGGACTGGCCATTCTTGATGCCCTCCCAGAACTTATCGAGTTCGCTCGCAACGGGCGAAACAACTCCTAAACCTGTTACAACTACTTCACGACGACTCATTTTCCCGCTCCTTGATTTTAAGCGAATGCTTAAATGGCCGGAACACCCGATACGAGCAGTTCCGGCCATTGGTAAAAACCATCAACTAGCCTACTTGAAACCTTTTTCTGTCAGGTAGCTGATAACGCCGCCGACGGAAGTCAGCTTTTCTGCGTCTTCGTCCGGAATTTCAGCGCCGAACTCTTCTTCGAAAGCCATTACCAGCTCAACTGTGTCGAGGGAGTCCGCTCCGAGGTCTTCGATGAAGGAAGCGCCTTCAACTACCTGGTCGGCGTTAACACCGAGCTGTTCAACGATGATATCTTTTACTTTATCTTCAAGTGCCATGTTCTTTCTCCTTTTACTAGGTTTACACTTACAAACACTACATTACCATTCCGCCGCATGTCGAGAGTACTTGACCCGTAACATACGCCGAGGCATCACTTGCCAAAAACAGTACAACATTGGCTATATCCTCCGGCTCACCGAAGCGCGACAGCGGAATAAGCTCTTTCATCTTGCTCTGAACCTCTTCGTCCAGCGCATCGGTCATGGCTGTGCGAATGAAGCCCGGAGCAACGGCGTTACAACGCACATTGCGGGAAGCCAGCTCCTTGGCAACAGTCTTGCTAAAGGAAATCACACCGCCCTTGGAGGCTGCATAATTGGCCTGCCCGGCGTTGCCCATCAGCCCGATGACCGAAGCAATGTTGACAATGGTTCCGGAACGCTGCTTCATCATGCCGCGCATGGCGGCCTTGGTGCAGAGGAAGGTTCCTTTAAGGTTCACGTTCAGGACCGCATCCCAATCGTCCTCGCTCATGCGCATAAGCAGCCCGTCCTTGGTGATGCCGGCATTGTTAACGAGGACATCGATCTTTCCAAAATCCTTTTCGACGGCCTTGATGCCGGCGGCAACGCTCTCGCCCTCGGCTACATTTACGCCATAGCATTCGACACGGCGACCAAGCGCCTTCACCTTTTCCGCGGTTTCCTCGAGCCATTCGGCATTGAGATCACACAGCGCAATATCGGCACCGGCTTCCGCCAGCTTGACAGCAATGGCCTGCCCCAGCCCGCGGGCTGCGCCAGTCACCAGAGCAACTTTTTCGTTTAATTCAAACATGATATTTCCTATTCCTTTTCCAAATCGATTAATTGGCCGATGTTACGGACTGCACACGTCTTGTCAATACGCTTTATAAGCCCCGCCAACACCTTGCCCGGACCGCACTCAACAATCTCCTCCACACCATTGGCCGCCATCCACTGGACAATTGGCACCCACCGTACGGACGAAGTGATCTGCTTGACCATATTATCCTTGATCGAAGCATTTTCGTGAAACTGGGCCGTTACATTCGAAAGCACAGGAACCTTTTCCTCTGCAAAATCAATATTGGATAAAAAAGCGGCCATTTTATCGGCAGCGGGCTGCATAAGCGGCGAATGGAACGCACCGGCCACCGGCAGACGAACAGCACGCTTGGCACCGGCCTCCTTCACCAGCTCTTCGGCCTTGTCAATCGACCCGGCAGTGCCGGAAAGAACCGTCTGTGCCAGCGAGTTAAAATTAGCGACATGGCAACCGGCATCGGCAGCAATTTCTACGAGCTGATCACCGCCGAGGTTCATTACCGCCAACATGGCTCCCGGATTTTCCTCGCAAGCAGCCTGCATTGCTTCGCCGCGTGCACGGAGAATCTTTATTGTGTCCTCGAAACCAACCACGCCCGAAACATAAAGCGCCGTCCACTCGCCGAGGCTATGGCCCGCGAGCAGATCGTATTCGAGATCCGGTTGCTTGATTTTCAATGCACTGAAAGCCGCCGCGCTCGCCACAAAAATGCCAAGCTGCGCGTTGTTGGATTTGTTGAGTTCTTCCTGCGGCCCATCAAAACAGATTTTTTCGAGGTCGTAACCGAGAATTTCGTTGGCCCGGTCGAACAGCGCCTTGCATTCGGGAATCGCCTCAGCGAAATCCTTTCCCATGCCAACCGCCTGCGAACCCTGCCCCGGAAATACAATTGCTCTTTTCATTATTTCCCCCATTCCAAAATATTCGCACCCCAAGTGAAGCCACCGCCAAACACTGTCAGTACGATCAGATCACCCTTGGTGATGGTTCCGTCCTTAACGGCTTCGTCCAGCGCAATCGCCAACGCAGCCGAAGAGGTGTTGGCGTATTTCTCAACATTCGTATACATACGATCCTCAACCCCAAGCCGCTTTGCAATTGCATCAATAATGCGAACATTGGCCTGGTGCGGGATAAAGCACTTGATTTCATCCGCCGAAACATTGTTCTTTTTCAGCGTCTGGACAACAGATTCAGTCATACGCGTAACGGCATGCTTGAATACATCACGTCCCTGCATCCTCAAATACTGCTGCCGCTGATCCAGCATTTCATGCGTCATCGGATTACGGCTTCCGCCGCCGGGGGTCTGAAGAAGCTCGGCAAGCGAACCATCGGAGCCCATCACCGACTTCATAATGCCCCGGCCTTCGCCGCCGGCCCGCAATACCGCCGCCCCGGCGCCATCGCCGAAAAGAATGCAGGTGGTGCGGTCTTCCCAATCGAGAAAGGTGCTCATTTTTTCCGCACCAATGACAAGGGCGGTACCCACCGCGCCGCTGGCAATTTGGTTTTTGGCGGCATCAAGGGCATAAAGAAACCCCGAACAGGCTGCGCCGAGGTCGTAGCAATATGCATTCTTTGCCCCGATCTTTTCCTGCAAAAAACAAGCGGTGCTTGGGAAAAACATATCCGGCGAAAGAGTTGCAACGACAATCAAATCAATCTCTTCAGCGGAGACCCCCGCATCGGCCAGTGCCACCTTGGCGGCCTCCGCGCCCAGATCCGATGTCGCCTGATCGGCAGCAGCAATATGCCGCTCACGCATGCCGGTGCGGGAATGGATCCACTCATCGGAAGTTTCGACGATTTTTTCTAGATCGTGATTCGTAAGCACCTTTTCAGGCACATACGATCCCGTTCCAATGATTGAAACTGTGCGGGTCGGCTCCATAGTCGCGTCTCGTGAAAATACTAGGTTTCGGGATTTATACGCTCTAATTCAGCTTCAATCAAATGGTTTACGTCGTGATCAATCGCTTCGGAAGCCACGCGAATGCCGTTGAAGGTGGCGAGTGCATTCGATGAGCCGTGACCGATAATGACAACCCCGTTTGCACCAAGCAACGGTGCGCCACCATAGCTCGACGGATCGGCGTGCAACTTCATCTCCTTAAAGACTCCCCGAGAGAGCAAGGCGCCCAGAATCCGGAGCGGGTTGGCACGGAACATGGTTTTGAGCCAATTCGAAATCATGCGGGCGACGGCTTCGCTGGTTTTCAGGACGACGTTGCCGACGAATCCATCGCACACCGCCACACTGACCCTGCCTCCGTAGAGATCGCCGCTCTCCACGTTTCCGATAAAGTTGAGTTTTGTCTGTTCCAGCAAGCCGAAGGTTTTCTTGGTGGTCTCGTTGCCCTTCGCGGCTTCCTCACCAATACTTAACAGGCCGACAGTGGGATTTTCTACACCAAGTATTTCACGCGAGTAGATGTTGCCCATCACGGCATATTGCTGGAGCATTTCCGGTGTGCTGTCGGGATTCGCCCCCGCATCGAGCAGGACAAACGGATTTTTCGGCGTGGGCATGATGGTTGCAATGGCTGGCCGCGCAACGCCCTGTAGCGTCCGGAGCTTCAGCGTAGCGGCTGCCACGGCCGCCCCAGTGTTGCCGGCCGAAAAGATTGCATCGGCCTTGCCCTCCTTCACGAGTTCAACCGAACGGGCAATAGAGGAATCCTTCTTGCGGCGAATGGCCACAGCCGGAGATTCGCCCATATCCACCACCTCTGAGGCGTGAACGATCTCGATGCACGAAGGAATGGTACCCTTGTGCTTCTTGAGTTCGGCCTGAATCGCGGTTTCGTCGCCAACAAGGATCAGTTTTTCGATTCCCTGCAGGCGCTCAGCCGCCTGTAGCGTTCCCGCCACAATTTCCACGGGGGCATAGTCACCGCCCATCGCATCTATCGAGATACGCATGGGGACTACTCGTCGGAGGCAACCGTCAGGACCTGGCGTCCATTATAGTACCCGCAGCTAGGGCAGGCATGATGGGGCTGCTGCGGTGCACCGCACTGTGCGCAGCTTGAAGCACGAGCAATCGGCTTCTTCATGTTCTGAGCCTTGCGGCTCGCGGTTTTACTTTTCGATGTTTTTCTCTTTGGAACTGCCATCGCAATCCTCCTTAAGCTCTATAAATCCAGATTATCCAACGCCGACCACGGATTTGGACGCTCTCCTGCATCGCAACTACAGGAGCCCTTATTCAGGTCCGCACCGCATTGCGCACACAATCCCTTGCACTCTTCGCTGCACACCGGAAAAGCCGGAATATGCAACAGGAGATCTTCTCGAATATCCGGTGTAATATCCACCGAATCAACCTCCTTAGATGCGGGATAAGCGCGTAGAAAATCGGAATCAGCCACGGTTGTCGAGAAAAATTCAGAACATCTTGCGCACCTCAAACCAAGGTCCACAGATAGCGTTCCTCGCACAACCAACTCCTCCGAAACACGCTGGACATAAAGTGCATAGCACACATCCCCCTCCACCTTGGCATAGGAATCCTCTGCCAGCTCCATGACCGCCCCGGGATCACTCCCCTCATAAGACGATCCCTCTTCGGGAATTCTTGCCACCATGATCTTCATAATCGTTACCTCGAAATCCTCAGCGGGCGCCAATCAATGGGCCCTTTTTCCTATCTCAAAACTCCCCAGAAGCTTGATCTCCCGTCTTAGCTCAAACCCAAACTTTTCCCGCACCGCGGAGATCATCTTTTCCGTCAACTCGAACACGTCGCGGGCGGAGGCTCCAGCATCAGCGATGATGATATTGGCGTGTTTTTCGAACAAGTGCGCCCCTCCGACCCTAAAATCCTTTGCGCCGGCTTCTTCAAGAAACCAGCCCGCCGCCTGCCGCCGACCCGCCGCTGAAGTTGGTTCAATGTTGCGAAAAACGCTACCAGCACAGGGCATTGCCCGCCAGTCGGGATGCTTGGTGCGCCGCAACTCCATAATACGATCACGCTCCTTCTGCATGGTCTCAATATCTTCAGACTGCATCCTCAAAATTGCAGAAAGCACCACACCGCCCGACTGCTTAAGGATGGATGAGCGATACTCAAAACCCAGTTCATCCGTAGCAACCTTCCGCTGCCGTCCGCTACCATCCAATAGCTGGACAAATTCGACCATATCGCCGATTTGCCGGCCGAACGCCCCGGCATTTCCGACAATCGCACCGCCAACAGTGCCGGGAATCCCGCTGCAAAACGAGAGATCGCCAACGCCCCTTTCAAGGGTTAACCGCACCAAATCGTCAACCAAGGTATTGCCGGAAACATGAACCCGATCACCATCGAACCGCACATCCGGCGCATCCTCGGAACAATAACGCAACACAACGGAATCAATTCCCTCGTCGGCCACCAGCAGGTTCGATCCCTGCCCTACCACCAAGAATTCAACCGAACGGTCATGCAGCTGCCTTGCCGTCTCAGCAAGTGACTGCGCGTCGGGACACTCGATAAGCGCCGGACAGGCACCCCCAAGCTTGAACGTGGTATAATCGCTCAACCTTGCACCCCGAATAACGGCTGTGCACGGAGGGAGCTGCTTTAAAAGGACATCATCAATCATGGTTTCTTCCGTAAAGTCCTCGCTAAGCTAATCATCTGTCGGGTAATTTCCAAGCTTTGGACATGAAAATGATACGCGAAATTACATCCACCAGCAATCCACTCGTCAAAGAGTTGCGCGCACTCGCGTCGTCAAAGAAGGCACGACAGGAAACCGGAACCTTTATTATCGAAGGCTGGCGCGGAATCGAAACCCTGCTCTCGCATGAAAGCAGGCACTATAAACTCGAACAGCTCGTGGTCGTCAAGGGAGAGAAAGACGACCCGCGTTTGCCGGATTCGATCGACACCACAATCCTACCCGATTTTGTTTTTGAAAAAATATCCGATGTTAAAAATGCCCAGGGCATCCTTGGCGTTGTTCGCCACACCCCCTGCCCCTTCGAGTTTTCCCCTGATGCAGGAAACTATCTCTTGCTCGACAACCTTCGCGACCCCGGCAACCTCGGGACACTCATCCGCTCCGCCGTCGGCGCGGGCTTCGACGGCATCCTGCTCCATGGCGACTGCGTCGACCCCTCCAACCCGAAGGTCATCCGCTCCACAATGGGCACCTTTGCCTACTGCAATGTCTGGAACATTTCCCGCGGCGATATTGATCAGCTGATGGATGCCGGCTACGAATTATGCGTCACTACCGGCCACAATGGCGAAAGCCTGTACGAAACCGCCTTTACGAAAAAAACGGTTTTGGTGATTGGCTCGGAAGCCCATGGCGCATCCAACGAATTGATACAGCTCACCACAAAAAGAATCACCATTCCTCTGGCCAAGGAGTGCGAGTCGCTCAACGCCGCCATGGCCGGCGGCATCTGCATGTTCCAGATCACCCGCGGAAGTTCTTGCGGTATTTCGCAGGCGTGATGCCCATCCACTTCCTGAACTGCTTGATGAAGTAGCTCTGGTCGCCGAAGCCGGTTTCGTAGGCAATGTCGGTGCAGCTCATATCACTGCTTTCCAGCAGTCGACGTGCCTCCTGGATGCGCAGATAGTGGACATTCTGCAAGGCGGTTTTCCCGGTGGCCTCTTTCAGCAGATGCGCAATGCGGAAGGTGCTCAAGTCGGCCGCAGCAGCAATATCCTCCAGCGAAATGGGGTCGGTGTAGTTTGCGGCAATATAGTCGAGCGCCTTGCCTACCGCAGGACTGACGGGATTGACGCCCTGAAGGAATATCGAGTTCATGAAGTCATCAAGCGCCTCGCGCAGCACATTGCACAAGTCATCGAAATCCTGGGTCTCCACGATTTGCTCGATCCATTTCATGTGGCGCTCCAGCAACGGCTCCATAAGCGGGCTATCCTCGACCGCAGCACGAACAAGATAACCCATCATCTCGATGGCGCGCGCACGGACTACCACCTGCTTGGGGGAATAGAGAAACATAGCGGCGAGCATTTTGTTGAAAATCTTGCGCGCTCCGGCACGATCGCCCACGCGAATGTGCGAAAGAAGAATGCGCTCGTCGTCGTAGGGATATGCCCGGTTCTGCTCCACCTTGCGCTGATGGATTTCCTCGGCAATCTGCCGCTGCTGCTGCATGCGATCGCGATTGCGCTGAAGCTTCCACGGTTGCCATCCGCTATATTGATAGAACAACTCATAGAGCCTGTCCGCCGCCTCGCGCACCCGCTGCTGCTCGAACAAAGAAAGCCCCTTCATGAACGACATTGTATCCGCGCGCAACGCCCCCTCGGCAACCAGATAGTTGATGGAGTCGTTGGTGCCATGCGGATCATCCTCCAGGACAACATAGCCACCGCACAAACCACCCCGCAGCTCCCCCTGATCAACAAGAGGAACAACCCAGCTCATAATTCCGGGGGCAATGTAGAAAGCCTGCGGCTCACCCCACCGCACACACTCATTCAGGGTGTGTGCACGAGTCCGGTTCAGTGCTGTCAGTTTTTCAATCTCGCCAACCTTTTCCGGCAAAACCAAACACCCATTGGAATCCATCAAACGAATGGACAGCCCATACTCCGAACGATAATCCTTGGCCACCGAACTAAAAAGCCGCTTCGACAAGATCGACATAATAAATCCACCATTCATATCTTAATAATTTTAGAGATATCTCCATATTTACAACCTCACCCAGCAAGAATGCAACATCTATACGGAAAACTTTCTATCCTGCTTCCCGCCACTGCCCTTACCGTATAAACCATTGAAAACAATGATTTGAAAGGCACCCATGACACAGCATTCCAACATCGACGGCCGCGCTCTTGCGGGAAAAATGATCGAAGAAATTCGAACAGACGTGGAGGCACTCAAAAAAGAGAACTGGTTCCCGAAACTGGTTTCCATCAAAATAGGAGATAATCCTGCGGTGGATCGCTATGTCCGCAACCAAAAGCGAAATGCCGACCTGGCGGGAATAGAGTTTGTGGAACGACACTACCCATCGGACATTTCTGCCGAGGAAGTCTCGGCCACGATCACCCACCTGAACGTGGACCCCTCCGTGACGGGAATCATCCTGCAGCGCCCCATCCCGGAACACATTCCGATCAAGGCCTTGCAGGAAACCATCCATCCGATGAAGGATGTCGAAGGCATGCATCCCCGCTCCATCGGAAACATTGTCTACGGAAAAACGGCGCTCAGCCCCTGCACTGCCATGGCCTCGGTTGAGCTGCTGAAAAGTACCGGCCTGAAACTGGAGGGGCTGGAGGCCACCGTGATCGGACATTCCGAGATCGTTGGCAAGCCGATTGCCTTTCTATTGATGGCCGAAGGCGCAACCGTAACCGTCTGCCACCACATGACGCGCGAAGTGGCCGTGCATTCACGTCGCGCCGACGCCGTATTTGTCGCGGTAGGCAAAGCCGGACTGCTCACCGGTGATATGATCAAGCCGGGGGCAGTTGTCATCGACATTGGCATCAATGTGGTCGAAGGCGAAGATGGGAAATCGCGGCTTGTTGGCGATTGCGACTATGCCTCCTGCCTAAAAACTGCCGGATGGATTACCCCTGTTCCCGGCGGCGTCGGCCCCGTAACCGTGGCGATTCTCATGCGCAACACCCTGGTCGCCGCCCAGCGACTACAAAGGGAATATACGAAACAGTTCCAAAGCCACACGGTAGCCTGAGCATCTAAACATTGAACAGGAATTCGATCACGTCGCCGTCCTGGACAACATATTCCTTGCCCTCGGTGCGAAGCAAGCCGGCTTCGCGGCAAGCGGCCTCACTGCCTTTTTCAACAAAGTCGGCATAGGCCATGACCTGTGCGCGGATGAAGCCGCGCTCAAAGTCGGTATGAATCACCCCGGCAGCCCTAGGCGCGGTATCGCCGCAATGGATCGTCCAGGCGCGCGCCTCCTTCGGCCCCTGCGTCAGATAACTGATGAGCCCCAGGGTATGGTAACCGGTATGAATGATCTGATCCAGGCCGCTCTCCTTCACGCCGTATTCCCGCAAAAACTCGTCGCGTTCATCGTCGGCCATGCCATTGAGATCCTCTTCCATCTTGGCACAGATCTTAACAACATCCGCACCGCGCTCGGCGGCATAGGCCTTGACGGTCTTCACATAGTCGTTGTCTTCGAGCAGCCCGTCTTCATCGACGTTGCAGCAGTAGATTACCTTCTTATCAGTCAGGAACTGCGACTCCTTGAAAATAACCCTGGCCTGCTCGGAATCCTTATCCTCGAAAGCATGCGCCATTTTTCCTTCGCCAAGATGCTTCAGCAAAGCCTCAAAGGCCGGAAGAGTCGCCGCAATGGCCTTGTCGCCACGGGCCGCCTTCTGGACGCGCCCTAAACGGTTTTCCATCATCTGAAAATCGGCAATGATCAACTCGGCCTCAATCACCTCGACGTCACGAATGGGATTAATGGAGCCATCAACATGTACAACGTTGCCATCGTCAAAACAGCGTACCACCTGAAGAATGGCATCGGTCTCGCGGATATTGGTCAGAAACTTGTTGCCAAGGCCCTCACCCTGACTGGCACCCTTCACGAGACCGGCAATATCAACAAAATCGACGGTGGCATGAATGATTTTCTGCGAACCGGCCTTTTCGGCCAACTTATCAAGCCGCGGATCGGGAACGGGCACAACAGCCTTGTTTGGCTCGATGGTGCAGAACGGATAGTTTGCGCTCTCGGCATTCTGCTCGCGCGTCAATGCATTGAAGATGGTGGATTTCCCGACATTTGGAAGTCCGACAATACCTACACTCAATCCCATGGTTTTTCCCTGTATACGTGAAACGTGAGCCGTGATGCCAAAGCCCACGCCTCACGAATCACTCGTCACATCTACTACAAGTGCGATTTCTGCAGTGTGCGCATGCGCTCGAGCCGCTCCTTCGCTTCCCGCTTCTTTCTGGCCGGCATGCGCTTAAAGGGCTTTTCGTGCGGCAGCAGTGCGCCGCCCACATTGTTTGCGCCGCCATCGACGTAAATGGTCTGGCCGGTAATCTTCTTCGAATACTTACCGAGCATGAAGACCACGGAATTGGCGACTTCCTGCTTGTCCTTGACAACATCCCACGGAAGCGGGCTGATTTTCTTCCAAGTGCGGGAAAGGTGTGCGAAATGCGGAATCGACTTGGCGGCCTTGGTGGCCAGCGGGCCGGCGGAAATGGCATTCACACGAACATGCTCGCGTCCATATTCACGAGCGAGTGCACGCACAAGCGCTTCGAGCGCGGCCTTGTTGACGCCCATCCAGTTATAGTACGGGAACGCCACCTGCGACTCGAACGACAGCGTCACGATCGATCCACCCTTTTCCATCTTTTCCAACGCGAAGTGCGATACCGTCGCCAGCGAGGCACAGCTGATGTGGAAGGCCTGCTTGATGTCCTCGAAAGCCGGCGTATACATATTGTTGCCGAGACAGGTTTTCGGATTGGCAAAACCGATGGAATGCAAAACGCCATTGATGGGACCGACCTTGTCGAACAGGTTGCGGACTTCGTTCTCGACGGTGACATCGCAGTATTCAATCCGCATCGCGTCCGTTTCTTCCTGCGTCAGGTCGGGGCTACGGTCGAAAAAGATGCGCTTCATGCGCTCGCTCTGCACCGTGTAGATTACGTTACCGCCCAGTTCCTCGATCATCTTACCCGCTGCATAGGCGATGGAATCCGTATTGAGCAGGCCCATCACAACATAAGTACTTCCTTTTTCAATCATCTTGGCACGTCCTTTCTATCTGTCAAAAGCGGGCGCAAAACTATCAGGTCGCCCGTGTATTGCAATCAGGTAATCCAATGAATTTCGGGAAGTAACGAAAACCCAAAATACCCTAATACCACCGATGCCGCCATTGACACCATGGAACACCAACACGCACAGGTTGTGGGCGTTTGGGCTTGAGAGAGGTAGTTAGTTGACATATTCTCGTATTTTTATTTTCAACTGGAGAAAGGGTGTTGATGAACATTGTAGTATGCATCAAGCAGGTGCCCGATTCGGACAAGGTCACGATCGATCGCGAGACCAATCGACTGAATCGAGCAGGAGTTCCAAGTATTATCAATCCATTCGACGAAAACGCACTTGAAATGGCGTTGCAGCTCAAAGATGAGCACGGCGGAAAAGTCACGGTCGTTTCCATGGGGCCGCCGCAGGC
Organism: Verrucomicrobiota bacterium; assembly: GCA_039714135.1. Lineage (GTDB taxonomy): Bacteria > Verrucomicrobiota > Kiritimatiellia > Kiritimatiellales > Pontiellaceae > Pontiella. Next base: position 5,601 of record JBDLJW010000022.1, on the reverse strand, counting down.
CGAGGAAGCACTCCGCACGGCACTCTCGCACGGCGCGGACGAAGCGATCCTCGTTTCCGACCGCAAGTTCGGCGGCGCCGACACCTGGGCGACCTCCTACACCATCAGCCTTGCCATCAAGAAGCTCGAAGATGTCGATCTGATTCTCTTCGGCAAGCAGGCGATCGATGGCGACACTGCGCAGGTTGGACCCGGCGTGGCACACTTCCTCGATATCCCGATGCTCACCTACGCCAAAGGCATCGAAGTCACCGGCGACACCTTCAAGATCAACAAGGTCACCGAAGACGGCTACGAAATCTGGGACGTCGACAAGCCGGCAGCCCTCACCGTCGTAAAGGAAGCCAACGAACTGCGCATGCCATCGCTCAAGAAGAAGATGGCCGCCAAGAAAGCCGAGATCCCAACCTGGGGCGTCGAGGAACTTCAGCCCGAAGAACAAAACATCGGCCTCGCCGGATCGCCCACCAAGGTGAGCAAGGTCTTCGCGCCGCCAGTCAAGCTGAACAAGGAAATCCTCTCCGGCGAGCCGGACGAAATGATTACTGAACTGATCCACAAGCTGAAGGGGCAACACGTACTATGAGCACAACAAAAGAACTTTGGGTATATGCGGAGCAGCGCGAAGGAAAACTGGCCGGCGTGGTGCAGGAACTCCTCAGCGAAGGACAGATCCTCTGCGAGAAATCGGGCTACACCCTCTGTGCGGTACTGCCTTCTGCCAACGGAGCGGAGCTTTGTCAGGGGCTTTACAACTTCGGAGCAAAAAAGGTCTACACCATCGACGACCCCAAGCTGGCCGACTACCAGAACGACTACTATTCCCGTGCGGTAGCCCAGCTTATCAACGAGAAGAAGCCGGAAATCGTACTCTACGGCGCGACCACCATCGGCCGCAGCCTCGCGCCGACCGTCGCCGTAATGGTTGATGCCGGACTCACCGCCGACTGCACCGAACTCGACTTTGATGTCGAAGCAGGCAACCTGCTTCAGACCCGCCCTGCCTTCGGCGGCAACATCATGGCCACCATCATCTGCCCCGACAACCGTCCGCAGATGTCCACCGTCCGTTCCAACGTCTTTAAGAAGACCAAGATTTCGGACAACGAAACCGGCGAGCAGATTTCCTACGAAGTCGACCTCTCCGGCGTACCGGAGCGCATGCGCCGCATCGAAGCTGTCCACGAAGCCGATGACAACTCCATCGACCTCAATGCCGCCCAGTTCATTGTTTCCGGCGGACGAGGAGTGGGAAAACCCGAAAACTTCAAGATTATCTACGATCTCGCCGCCGAGCTAGGCGCGGCTGTCGGAGCCTCGCGCGCCACCGTGGATGCCGGCTGGATTTCGCACCACCACCAGGTGGGACAGACCGGGAAAACCGTCTGCCCCGTCATCTACGTGGCCTGCGGCATTTCCGGTGCCATCCAGCACCTGGCCGGCATGCAGAGTTCCGACATGATCATTGCGATCAACAAGGATCCCGATGCGCCGATCTTCGATGTTGCCGATTTCGGCCTCGTCGGCGACCTGCACGAAATCGTGCCGGAATTCCAAAAGCAGATCGCGGCACACAAGGCATAATGCGGAGCAGGCCAAGGCCTGCCCGCTTGTTAGGAATGAATTAATAAAAACTTTGGTTGGAAGTTAAATTAAGGAGAAAGAGATGGGAAATATCAATTGGGGTATTACGGAAGAGCAGCAGGAAATCGTCAACCTGATCGACGACTTCGGCAAGGAGCGCATTGTTCCGGTTCGTGCGGAACTGGACGAAAAGGGAATCTTCCCGGCAGACCTGCTCAATGAACTGGCGCAGATGGACCTGATGGGGCTCTACATTCCCGAGGAATACGGTGGGTTCGGTGCCGACCAGCTCGGTTTCTGCATGGCGGTTGAAACCATGTCCAAATACTGCATCGGTGTTTCCGTCTCCTATGCGGCCAACGCCCTCGGCGCCGACCCGATCATCATCGGCGGTTCCGACGAGCAGAAAAAGAAATACCTCTCTCCGCTGGCCTCCGGCGAAAAATGGGCGGCCTTTGGATTAACCGAAGCCAATGCCGGTTCCGACGCGGGCGGCATCCAGACCACCGCCGTCAAGAAGGGCGACAAGTATGTCCTCAACGGCACCAAGCAGTGGATCACCAATGGCGGCGAAGCCGACATCTACACTGTTTTTGCCATTACCAACAAGGCCAAGGGCGCCCGCGGCGTCTCCTGCTTCATCGTTGAAAAGGACACCCCCGGCTTCTCCTTCGGAAAGAAGGAAGACAAGCTTGGCATCCGCGCCTCCGCCACCCGCGAACTGGTCTTCGAAGACTGCGAAGTTCCTGCCGAAAACATTATCGGCCGCGAAGGCATGGGCTTCCTGCTCGCCATGAAAACATTCGACGTTTCCCGTCCGGGCATTGCCGCGCAGGGCGTTGGTCTGGCGCAAGGCGCACTCGATGAAGCCGTCAAGTATGCCAAGGTTCGCGAGCAGTTCGGCAAGCCGATCATCGCCAACCAGGGCCTCGCATGGATGCTCGCCGACATGGCCACCAAGGTCGAGACCGCGCGCGCGATCACCTATGCCGCCTGCCGCACCCTCGATGCCGGCGTGAAGGATGTCTCCAAGATTTCCGCCATGTGCAAATACTATGCGGGCGACGTCGCCATGTCCGTCACCACCGATGCCGTACAGGTGCTCGGCGGCTACGGCTTCATGAAGGAATATCCGGTTGAAAAGATGATGCGCGACGCCAAGATCCTCCAGATCTACGAAGGCACCAACCAGATCCAGCGCGACATCGTGGGCAACGCCCTCATCAAGGAATACGCCTCCCTGTAACCTTACGGAACAGGAAAACCTTGAAAACCCCGTCTTCTGGCGGGGTTTTTCTTTGGACCCAAATGGAGCGAACGAAACGGTGTGATCTCCCAGCGTTCAGAACCAACCGCACAGGAGATGGGGATGCTATAATGCTCTAGCTATCTGAGTCTCCAAAGATCACCTCTTTGATGAAGCTATCCAAATCATTATATTCCCTTACGCCCAGATTTGTATGTACGAGGTCTTTCGTCCACATGCAGACAAAACTGTCTCCTCCCACCCCAAACAGATCCACCCCCCTCTCCAGGATGTAGTAGCTGTAGCCCTTGGCTTCCTTCTTGATGATCGCATAGTAGCATTCAGAAGCCTGGGCTGGTTGCTGAAAAACAATTACGTATGCCTTCTCTGCCGGGTAGGATTTCAACTTGAGTGACTTCACGAACTCTGCACCGTCGACTTCTTTTGCAGCATCAATCATTGGTTCTGGGATACCGGATGCCAAATCGGCGAAAAAATGCCCTTCGGTGTTATGAACCCAACCAGGAAGCAAGCGGTGTTCGAAATGGTATATTTTATCATGACGGGTTGCCGCTGATTCTTCATCTTTTCCGGAAACAACAGCTCCAAAGACTGCGGATGAAAACAATGATGCCGTGGTCAGAAAAATGAGCAGTTTTTTCATATTTTACTTTCCGGCCGATATTAATTAGCAGCTGATGTTTTTCTTCTGTTAAAACCGGGGCGCAGCCTCCGGTTAATTGATTAAGGGTTGTACTCGGGTGAGGGGTCAGGGTCAAGGCGGGAAGCCTTCTCCTCCTCATCGTCGGGGATGGGCTGCACTTCGCGACGGAAACCGGACCGTTGACGATCGCAACGGTTCCTTTTGCCTGGGTCACCCGTTCAATATCGAGCTGATTTCAAAAGCGGCCCCGCCCGCTTCAACCTGCAAAACGAATATCCATTCCTGCATTATCACCCCTTTCTTGCCGAATCTTTTTCGGCGCATCAACCCCAAGATGGGCGAGATGGAAACCCTTGTCCGAAGCAAAAAAGGTTCAAGAAATACCGCGAAAGGTAGCGTTACACCTACTCTTCACCCGGCATCTTGTAGGCAAGTCCGATTCTCCGTTTCACCGACACGAAACGCCAGGCACCAATCACGGCGGCAACACCTCCAACAGCCAAGAGCACAGTTCCCAGCAACAGCATGGCCTTCTCATCCGGGAAAATCTTCACCAGCGTTCCACCGGCGGCAAGCAAGGCGATAGCCGTGCGCAAATAGGCGAGCAAGGTGCGCTCATTGGCCAGCACAGTTCGGTCATACGCAAGATGATCCCGTAGAATCATGTCATCCGGATTTATCTTCGAATAAGGCATAAGGTCTCTCCCTCGCAGGTTTGTCAGAAATTGAAAATCCAAGCACAGAGTAGTTGCTTACAGTGGTTGTTTCAATACTCCGCCTTTATCAACTCTTTTTTCATCATTTTTCGTATCTTCACGATTCCCGAATCCGTCGATTTCTCCACATCATTGACGTACCGAGCAAGGTTCGAAGCCCGTCCCATGGAGAGCTTTTCACAGATCCAATCGTTTTTCACACTGGTATTGCGGCGGATCAGCCAAGCCACCACTTTCTTCTGCCAACTCCCCTTTTTCTGCGCCTGAAGCTCGGCCTCGTCCAGACCCAATGCATCCAGTCCGTATTCGAACAAGCGAAGGGCCTCCGCTTCATCGTGCTTCTTTGCTTGGTCTCCAAGATATGAACGCCGGTCATACTGATTGATCCGCTTGTCGGCCAGCTTCTCCATGTCCTTCCGAAAATCATCATCGCCCAAGCACCAGCCCCGCCGAATCTTCTTCCAGCGCTCGTCAAAATCCATCGGATGCTCACTCGAACACACTTCAAGCGTTCGCTTCAACATCATTTGGCGGAACCCGTCAAGGCCACGGCGATTATCCAGCCATTGGAAGCTGCCAAGTACGCGATCCACGCAAAGCCACTCCGGCCGCTTGGCCTTGTCGAAATAAAGCGGGTAGCTGCTCCAGGAAAACCCCGATAAATCCTGCATTTCAAAATCCAGCATCCGGGCGCGCACCGGATTCAAATGGATGTACGTCGCAACCGTCGAAAAATAATCCCCCTCCTCCGACTGCACAACCAAGGCCTTGTAGCGCCCCTGGAACAAGTGCCCCCACTCCCTGTGCCGACTATTGAAACGCTGCGTATAGGTTCCCTGCAACCACTTCATGCCAACGATAAGATTCGGCTCCGGCGTTTCCAGCAACAGGTGGTAGTGGTTGTCCATCAAGACAAAGGCATGGACGATCCACCCCTGCCGATCGCAGGCCTCTGCCAGCGTATCCAGAAAACGTTCCCGATCCCGGTCATCCCGAAAAACATCGTTCTGCCGGTCGCCGCGGCTCATCACATGATAAACCGCCCCTGCATATTCAATCCGAGGTTTGCGCGCCATGGGGAAAAACTAGACCCTGCAACGCCCCATTACGAACAAAAATGATGAAATAAGCGTTCTGACCCGAATGGCACTAAGTTAAGGTTCTGAGCAACGGATCTCGCGCTCAAGGAAACCACGGTTTTATACTTAATGTCATCGCATAATACTTTGCATATATGGCATTGTATTGCATGAAAGCAACAACACCATTCTTCGACGGATTCCACATTCAGACCCTAGCCCGGATATTTCATGAGTAGAGGACTTCCCCTCGCAAAGGCGCAAAGAACGCAGAGTTCACATTGCAACGGCTGTTTTTAGACGGGATGAACA
>JBDLJW010000021.1:0-21068 GCA_039714135.1 Verrucomicrobiota bacterium | reverse complement strand
CGTCATCCACCACCAGCACATGTTCAAGGTGTCTGCGGCACGCCAAGGCAACCTCCTTGACGGTAGCGGCATTATTGTAAACCGGCACAACGCACCAGACCGGATCTTTAGCGACATTTCCCAACTCGGTTCCTCCTAGGCCTGCTTGCCACGGCGCCTTGCGCGACGACGGCTCCGGCCCCCTGCACCAATCAGCATATCGTAGGCAGTGCCGCCATAGCCAAGCTGGTGCAGCATGTGCAACTTGTCGTCCAGTGCATCCGGCGGAAAGACACAGTTCATGAGATCGGCAAACCCGTCAGTCAACGTCTGCTCCAGCCAATCGCGTTCGACCTCTTTCGAAAAATAGTAGACCGGGTCGACGATGTCGGTTTGGTCCGACACCAATCCATCGCGCCGGGCAAGCTCCATCAAACCGGTTCCCGGCAGAATGCGAATACCCATGAACATAAAGTTGGCGGTCTGGCGCAGGTTGCGGATATTTTCGATGCCTTCGGCCACCGTTCCCCGGGTTTCGCCGGGGCCGCCGAACATATAGTAGTGCGCCGTCGTCACCTCGTGGCGAAGAAACAGCTCGTTGCACTCCACGACATCGTTCCAAGAAAAGTCCTTGCCGATGCCCTTTAGCGTGGCATCGGTGGAGGCATCGGCCCCGATCTCGGCGGCATCGAGTCCGGTCTGCTTCATCTTGGCCACGATTTCATCATCGAGATCGCCGCCGGGCGAGAAAAAGGCTGTCCACGGAATGTTGATCCCGCGCCGAAGCATCTCCTCGACCACCTCGCGGTAGTGCCCCTTGGAATCGTTGAAGAGCGAATCGACAAAGAAGATATAGCTATCCTCGCGATCCGCCACCAGCCGTTCAATATCATCCACCACGTTCGACGCATGGCGCATCCGCAGCTCGCGGCCTTCCAAAAAGGGATAGGAGCAGTAGATGCAATGCTTGTCGCAGCCACGCTTGGTCTGGATTGATATCGTCTTTCCATGCGCCATGTAGAAATCGACCATCGCGGGATCGTAGTAGGCCGACGGAATGGCACTCTTTTCCAGTTTTTGCGGCGCCCGCAATATCCGCTCATCCGGCAGGTTGCCGGATGCAACGGCATCCATGAAGAAGCACATCAGCACTTCGCCCTCGCCGACCACGCCATAGTCGGCCCCAACCTTTTCGAGGATCTCTTCGGGCATGATCGAAAAGGCGGAACCGCCGAGAATGATTTTCGCGGCGGTGGTTTCGCGCACGGATTCGACGATTTTCTGAACACTGTCGATGTAGCGGTGCTCGTTCGCGGCATTCACATTGTCGATGTTCCGCAACGAAAGTCCCACCACGTCCGGCTTTGCCGACTCGACCCGGTCCTTAACGGCATCGAACGAGCACTCGTTTTGCAGAAAATCGAACATCTCCACCTCGTGGCCGACCTGCTTCAAGGCAGACGCCACCATGCCCATTCCTATCGGATAGACAGGATACGGAGAGGTTTCCCAGTTGGTGGAGATCAGTAGAATCTTCATTTTGCCGCTTCTTCCGATGCCCACTGCTTGCGGCGCAGGCGCGGCGACTTGTAGGTGCCGTCGGCGATCTCTCGCTGGATCACATCCATGTAGAGCTTGCCCATTGCCAGCTCCTTGCCGCCGGGGCCGTAGAACGCATCCCAGGCATACTGGTGCATTTCATCCAGCTTTTCGGGCGACATTTTTGCCGGCTTAAAGACCGTTTGGGATCCTGTATACTTGAGCCAGTCGTTGTGAAGAATTCGCCCATCTTTCTCCATTTCGGCGCGGATCGGCGAATGCGGGAACGGGGTCATGATGGTAAATTCGGCCAGGTCCAGCTCCACTTCCAGCAGGAAGTCGACAAGGCGCTTGATCCCGTCCTCGTCGTGGTCGTCCGTGCCGAGAATAATGGTGCCCTCCACTCCGATACCACGATCCTTCAGGCGCTTGATGCGGTTTCGGATAACATCCGAGGTATCAAACACGGCCTGGTAGACATACCAGCATCCTGCTTCAGCCGCGAGATCGAGGATTTCGTCATTATCCTTAATCGGATGCGAAACCCACTTTTTCTTAAGCGGAATCATGGCCTTGAAGAGTTCCTTTTCCCACTCGTCGTCCTGCGCCAACGAGTTATCGACCAGGAAAAGACGGTTGTTGTCGATTGCCGCCATCTCTTCAATCACCTGATCGACCGGACGCGGACGGAACTGGCAACCGCCGAGGTATGGGGTGCAGCATGGAAAACATTTAAAGCGGCAGCCGCGCGAAGCGTGAACAAGATCGACCATCTGCACACCGCGATAGTTGTAGAGCTCGCGGTCGAGAATATCGCGCCGGGCAGGCTTGATCAGCGCCGTGTCGGGAAAGTCGCCGCGATAGTCGTAGACCGGCTTCAATTCGCCGCGCTCAAAATCGCGAAGCAACCCTTCCGTCCGGCCCTCGGCCTCGCCGAGGAAAACCGAATCGGCATGCAGCTTCGACTCCTCCGCATGCAGCTGGGTCGAAATACCGCCCATCACCACCTGCTTGCCGCGGGCGCGGTATTCGTCGGCAATCTCCCAGCCGCGCGGAATCTGGCAGGTCAGCATGCAGGAGATAAAGACCAGATCCGTACTGTCATTATACACCAAGGTCTGAACATGTTCGTCGGTAAAGTTGATTTCAACCTCGTCCGGGAAAGTTGCAGCAAAACAGACCGGCCCATGCGGCGGCAGGTGAAATTTTGGCTGGTTCGGCATTTTGGGCCATTTGGGGTAGATCAGTTCAACGTTCATTTAGAATTCTCCCTTGCTTGCATTATCAGTCGACCCAACCACCAGGCAGCGGTCGAGTTCACCGGTCAGTTCATAAACCATCATATATTCGGCCTGCCCCTCGGCGATCATCCGTTTCGCATGGACGATCAGGCTTTCGGCGGAGGGCTCTTCTCCGCGAAGATAGGTCAGCGGCCCCTGCAGGCCAAAGTGTACCGCCGCTTCGGCCAGCGGGCTGGACGGCAGTGTATAGATGAAGAGGTTGGCCCGTGCGAGCGTTCGACCACCTTCCACATAGTCGCGGAAATAGGCCAGGTTTGCCTGCTCGCAACCATATAGGTCTGTACCCAGCAACCCGACATCCTGCTTCAGATCCTTGGAATATTCCATTCCGGCATCGCGCAACGCCAGCGAGGTCACATAGCATGCACGCTGCGACATCGACTCAAAGCGGCCAAAGTTTTTTACGGGATAGGCAAAAAGCCCATCCTCCTTGCCCAGGCTGCGCATTGTTGTGCGCGAGGCATATTCCACCGAAAGCCCCAAACGCTCGGCACCATATTCCGAAGGGGTCAGCCATCCTGTTCCAAGCACATCAATCTTCATTGCGCGCCTCCCTTCCGCAGTATCAGCGAAGCATTGACTCCACCAAATCCGGCATTGGTTGAAAGAATATGGGTTGCATCCACCTCCACAGGCTCCGATGCCACCCATCCAACTGCATCCTCCGCCGGCGACACCACTCCAACCGTCGGCGGAACGGATCCGGTTTCGAATGTCTTGAGCGCAATCAACGCTTCGGCAAGTCCTGCCGCCCCCATGGTGTGGCCGATTCCTCCCTTTACGGAATAGGTTGGCCGGGGCGAGGAAAAGACCCTGTGGAATGCGGCCATTTCCATATTGTCGTTATAGACCGTTCCCGTTCCATGCGCGGCAATGCAATCAACCTGTCCTTCATCGATGCCTGCCACCTTCAGGGCAATCTCGATCGAGCGGGCAAGCCCGCTTCCGTCACGCAGCGGACCAGTCATGTGGTTGGCGTCGTTGCTCATGCCCCAACCCGCCAATTCGCCGGTCACAACACGGCCCTCGCGGATGGCGCGCTCTTCGCTCATTAGAACGGCATAGCCGGCCGCTTCGCCGATGGTCAGTCCTGCGTGCTCTGCATCGAACGGGCGCGACTTGCCGGAATCGAGCGCCATCAACGAAGAAAAACCGGAGTAGAGAAATTCAGTGACGGCATCGCATGAAACCACCACCACGCAATCGCGCTCGCCATTTCGAATAGCCGAAGCCGCCATGCCCAGCGCCACGGTCGAAGAAGCGCAGGCGGAGGAGACCACCATGCCTTTATCCTCCACGCCGCATAGTTCCCGCACGGACTCCAGCAACTGGTTCATGCAACAGGCGTGCGGCTCCCCTTCCCCGGTCAGCACCATTTGTTCAACACAGTCCATCTCCCCGTTCAGGGTAGCCAGCAAAAACCCGGCATCCGAAGGTATGCCATGCTGTTCGAGCACCTTTCCCAGCATCTGAAGAACCACCGAAGTCCCTTCGTGATAGGACAGTCCCGGCACGGTTCCGGCCATGCTGCTTTTGAAGGCGGAGGTATCGAAGCGATCGGTTTCGGCCAACGCGCTTTTTCCGCCGAGCAATCCTTCCCAGCAGCTCTCCATCCCCTGCCCATAGGACGTGATCAGTTCAAAGTCGGTAAATACAACGTTGTTCATTCGCCTCCTCCAAGCTTGCCGGCCTTCCAAAGCTCCTGCTGCTTTTCCAGCAACGACGGAAGGGCAAAGCAGGCCTCTCCGGTAGTTGCCGAGCTGAAAAGCTGGACCGTATAACCGGTGGCTGCCAGCGAGCCGTCCTCCTTGAGAACCTCGTACTCAATATTAATCCGCGCGGCATCCGTCCAGAACATGGAGGCCTTCACCGTAATCATTTCATCAAGGACCAGAGACTGGAAATAATCGACATGCAGCTGCACGATCGGCGCATAAACCCCCGCCTCGTAAAAATCTTCATATCCCAGCCCGCTCAGCCGGCGAAGTTCGGAAGAGGCTTCCTCGAAAAGCACCGCATAATGGCCGTGCCACATAACCGCCATCGCATCGACCTCGCCAAAGCGGGCTCGGCGGCGGTGGGTATAGACCAGCGGCGCCGGAACATTCGGCTCGCGCTTAAAATAGGTTTTTTTCCTACGCATCCTCGACCCTTAACTTGAATTCAGCAACCCGGGTGTCATCCGAAAGCAGCTTTACACGCAACATGCCATCGGCCAAATTGCACTCCACCTGCAGGCGCTGCTCCGGTTCTACCATCGAAACAAACTTGGCGTTCACCACCTCCGCCAGCGACTGCCGCCGTCCGCGCATCCGTTCCGCCATGGCCATGGCCAGCGCAATCTGGCAAACCCCCGGCAGAACAGGCTGTTCGGGGAAATGCCCCTTGAATCCGGAAAAATCCTTCCCGAAAGCAATCTCGGCCGTAGCCACATCGCCCTCGCAGGCAAAGCCTTCCAGATAACCATCAATTTCTTGTCTCATGCTTCATCCATTGTCTTGTACCGGATAGACCGTCTTGAGACGCAGCACCATCCGGTAGTGAAACTGCTTATTGTACAAAATGATTCCTCTCGGATACAGCCTTCCGTCAATTTCTTCATAGTCGTAATAGCGCACAACACAGCGGGTTCTCCACCCCTTGGAAAAGCGCTTTTCCGTCAGCAAATGCCGGGAGCCGGAATAGAGATGCTTCACCGTTTCGCCATCCTGTTTCGACTTGAAAACCAACCGGCTTTTCCTTCGCTTGACTTTCGCACCATCCGGCGGCGACCAACCAAAATAAATTCGTTTCAGATCCCGGCCCATGCTCCGGGCAATATGATCGCCATGCTTCTCAAGCTGGGGCGGCATGAAGAGCGCGTCAACATTATCCCCTTCGCCCCTGAGCTCAAACAAGGTGATGCCCGCCGGAGTCATGCAGGAAAGCGCATAGGCGTCGGACTCCGGATCAATGGAGAGGTAGCCCAAGCCCGTGAAGCCCTTGCCGAAGAAACTAAAGACCACGCTTTGGAGCAGCTCAAAGCGCTGCCCGACCGCCGCATCGAAACCACTCACCACTTCGCCGGCATCCACCCCCCGGAGATCCGCCTTGGGTTCCGGCTCGAACGGCACCGTGGCGCAGCCCGTCAGCAACAACAAACCTAAAAACGAGAGCCACCTCTTCATACCTGCTCCTCCAGAAAGAGGCTGCAAAACGCCGGCACAACCAACATCGAAACGGCATACCCGGCCGAAATACCACCGACGAGAGTCAGCCCCACCGAGAAAAGCGCCGGATGGAGAGTAAACAACAGCGCCCCGGATCCGATAAGCGTTGTGCCGGCCGAGAGCGAAATGGCCGTGCGCGTGCCGAGGTTGAACCCATGCGTGTAGGCATGGACGTGAAAGATGCCGTAGTCGACGCACAGTCCAATCACAATGATTCCGGAAACCAGATTCATTACATTCAGATCCGTTCCAACCGCTTTCGCCAGCACGGCGACGCTCGCCACTCCCGCAAAGGCGGGCGCCAGTACAATAAGCACCTTGCGCGCGCTTTTCAGCAGCAGGGCCGCCACCACCAGAACCAGCCCCAGGGCGATGAGGGTAATGCGGGTGAATTCGCGGGTATAGTCCTGCGCCAGCGACGATGCAATCGCACTGCGCGAAATAAGTACCAGCCCCGGAAGCGACTCCTTCAAATGAGCCATGGCCGCAATAGTCTCGGGATCATCGGGGAAGAAGGAAAAGATGCGGACCTCGTTTTCAAGCCCGGCAACAAACCGGGTTTCAAGTTGATCGAGAATCAGATTGCCCTCCGGCCCTTCCTCCCGCACATCCGAAACTTCGAGTGTTTCAAAAAACGGATCGAAGGCATCGGAAGCAAAACCATATTGCGCCCCCTCCTCCCGGAAAAAGCCCTTCAACTGCTCCGTCCGTTCCGCGCTCCAGAACGCGCCCCAGCGCTCCGCATTGGCCGTGCGGAACGAATAGGATTTCCAGATGGGGCTCAGGCTCGCCACCTTGTCGGCACCAACCTGCTCTACCAAGGCATCATAGAGCCGATCATTGAGTTCAAGCGCACCCTCAAGACTGGGCGCAGACACCACGGCTACCGCCTGCCCCGCCCCGCCGTTGCCGAAGGTTTCCTGAAAGCGCTCCTCTGTTTCCAGGATCGCCCTTTCAGTTCCATCGAGCCCCGTAATATCGCTATCGAACCGCGCTTTCAGTGCGAACGGAACGGCGGCCGCGAGCAACAAAGCAAACATAGCGATGCTGATCCAGGCCCGGCGCGGCGACATTTTTTCCAGCCTTGTCGGCATTGCGGCATTCGCCTTGGGGACAATGAAGAGCGGCAGGATGAAAAGCGCGCCCGCCACGGAAAACAGCACACTGAACAGAGCAAATAGCGCAAGCTGGGTATAGCCGGGGATCGAACTAAAAAAGAAAGCCGCAAACACTCCCGCCGTGGTCAACGCCCCCAGCAAAACGGGACGGACAACCGAGCGCACGGCATCCAGAGCGGAACCGGAGCGGCGCACGGCGACATAGACATGAATTCCATAGTCCACCGCAATACCGGCAACCACCGCACCGAAGCCCAGCATCATCGGAGAGAGTGTTCCAAGAACAAGCGCCGCAACATTCACTCCCAGAAGCAGGGCCGCCGAAGGAATCAGAAAGATCAGATTGGCCCGCAGGTCCCGGAAGAAGAAAAGGAACAGCAGGACGAAAGCGACACTGGCGATGGAGACCGTCAGGCCGACGTCACGGCGGATGACCTTTTCGTTGCTGATGGTATGGAGGTGTCCGCAAACCATCTCGGCTTTTATGGAAGGCGGCAGGGTTTCCAGCTTTTCGCGGAGATAGCCGACCAGCGCATGGGAACCGCCCGCATCGGTGAAGGGAATATCGGTTTCGAGCACCAGCAACACCTGTTTTCCATCGGTACTGACAAGGTGGTTGTTTTCGATGCGCATGGCGTAGCCGAACGAAGAAGAGAGCGCGCGGATCTTATCGATCAATGCCACCTGGATGTCAAAAGGATCGCGTTGGATCATGGGGGCCATGAACGAGCCTTCCGGCTTGAGCAGCTGGACATATTTTTTTCGAAGTATGTTCGCAACACCTTCCCGGGTTATCCGCCCCCCAAGCTTTTCCAGATCCGCCTCGGTGAGCAATTCCGGTGCATGCTCAAGGAAGACACCGACATCCCGGATCATCTGCTGCTCTTCAAAGGTGCTGAGCACCTGCGTTACCAACGGCGGCTCAAGCGAGGCGGCGAAGCGGTCGACGGCCAAAAACAATTCGCTACGGTCGATCTTGTCATCAGCTTGCGAGAAAGAGACCGCAACCTTTGCGGAAAAATCCAGGCTTTGCAGATAGCCCATGGCCTGCCGGGTTTCACTGCCCTCCGGAAGCATAACCTCCATGGAATGGTGGAAGGAAATGGTGAATAGCCCCGCCACGGCGCAAAGCAACAAAACAACAATCCCTCCGGCCACCCGCCGAGGATGCGCCGCCAAGCGATTGAAGAATGCACTGAAGCGATCGTCAGCCATTCGGCGAAGCCTCCCACTCCGAGGCTGGAACCGGATCATTCAACCGGGTGTCGTGGAACGAGATAATGGTTTGGTCGCCGCCGACATCCTCGATGGCGATTTGCTCGACGTAGCGCAGGTCGGCACGAACGGAAATGGTCAGCCGTTTGATCACCTTGCCCACCATGCCGCCGTTCGGCTTCGGAACAAATTCAAGGACGGGCGGAGCATCGGACTTAACCGTTAAATCATATTCCTCCAGCAGTGAAACAAACTCGCCGGAAAACCATTTTTCAATCTGACCGATCACCTCTTCAAAGATGGGGTCGCCGTTGGTTTTCATCTTCTGGACCTTGTTGCTGTCCTCGTCCCACTGGAGCGCATGGTTGCCATCAAGCACTAATGCATAGCGGATGGGAGAATCGATGCGCCATGCCAGCTTGCCGGGGTTTTCGAGAGTCAGCCGACCTTCCATAACGATCGTGCGGTCAAATATTTTGAGCCGCTTTTCCTGTCGCAGCCGGGCCTGCACCGTCTGGATACCGGAAAAGCTCTTTTCCAGCTTTTCCAGCAACGCCGCCTGCTCCTCCGACGCAAAACCCTGTCCGCAACCAGCCGCCAAAACCAACAAAGCCGTACAGAGAGGTTTAGCCGCGAAAGAACGCAAAAAACGCAAAAGGTTTCCCCGAGGAGCGCTTTGCGGCCTTTGCGCTCTTTTGTGGCCATAAATCACTTGTTTCATCAGGGCACTTCCTCCTGATAGATCTTGATCTGCCCCTCGGCCACACACACACCATCGCGATCAACGGTTCCATTCACCATGGAAAAGGCACCGAAGCCGATATCCTTGGTCGCATTGATCTGAAGACGGTCATTCACGCGAACGGGCTCATGAACCTTGAAGTTCTTAACGCCCAGAAGGAAACCGGCAGCATCCGAATCGAGGTGACGGGTACGGAAGCCGTTAAACAATGCCGCGGCCTGGGCGAGCATCTCAACCAATGCCACGGAGTCGAGGTTTCCATCTTCATCGAGGAAGATGCACGATTCGTCGACAACCGCCTCGACCGTTGCCTTGCGCTCGCCGATCGACATCAGGCTCTTGACCAGACGCATGGGCGGTTCCTGAGGAACAAGACCCTCCGCCGACATCGGAAGAATATCGATCTGGTCCTGCTTGCCCGCGTTTTTCCAACAGAGCGGATCGGAAGCAAGATAGTCGCCGGTCAGCTGATAGGCGGCACCGCGGCATCCATAGCACCCTTCACTTTCCGAACAAGTGGCACACGGCCCCTTGATGCTTCCCTGATAATTGCGCAAATCCTGAATCACTTCGCTTTCATGAAGAATCTTCTTCAACGGGGTTTTACGAATGTTGCCGAGCGAGACATCAACCCCAACGCAGGGCATCACCTCGCCGAGCGCATCCACGTAGCACGAAAACTGGTGGCGCATGCAGCGTTCGCCGGCAAGCGGGGGCTGCGGTTTCCAGCCCTCTCCGAAACGTTCCCTATCGCACTCGGCCAGCCGAGTGAAAAGCGCCTCCACCCGATCAGGCTCCACATAGAGCCAATCGTTCCCCACGGCATTTCCCTGGGGGGTAATCATTTCGAAATAAGGATCGATCCCCTGATCACGCAACCAGTTCCACATCTCCTCAAGCTCATCGAGATTCACCGCACTGACCACCGAACTCACCGCCATGGGCTTGCCACCCTCGCCATATCCGACCCCTTTGAGGTTCTGGAAGGCATCGGTGATCACATCGTGCGCACTGGGAATACCACAGAGTTTGTTTTGGAGCTCCGGATCGCGCGAATTCATTTTCAGCACCACCTTGACGTTCAGTTCCGCCAACCGCTGTGCATTCACGGCATCGATATTCGATCCGTTGGTAAACATCTCAACCTTGAGCCCTTGGTCAACAATGTATTCAATGACCTCGAAAATATCCGGATAGATCATGGGCTCGCCGCCGAGGATAATGATCCCCCGAGCCCCCATACCCTTTGCCTGCAAAACCAGATCCTTGATTTCAGCAAGGCTCAATTCGTTTTCAACCTCGGCATCCTCGTAGCAGTACGGGCAACGGAAGTTGCACCGGCGGCTGCACTCGATCTCCATGGTTAACAGCTGTCCGGCTGCCGAGGCGGCCTGGATCTCCTCCAGCGTGAATCCGGCTTCATCGCAAAATGCATGACAAGACATGTTCTTAGCTCCTTAAATCAATAAACCGCACCGGCTTCCGCGATTCCGGTGTAAATACCACGCGGCGAATATCCGCCTCGGGTTCGATAACAAGCTCCGGCTTGACGCGCAGGCGCGCCTGCAATCGGCGAAGCATAACCTCGACCTCAACCGGGCGGCTGGAAAACGCCAGATGCACAACCAGCCGGTCGGAGAGATCACCCTCGGAGTGAACCTCCAGATAATATTCGCTGACCTCGGGCATCTCGTCGAGTGCGGAAAAGACCGCCTGCGGATAGAGGCTGGTTCCACGCACCTTCAGCAACTGTTTCTTCCGCCCGATAATCGGCCCGAGCCGAGGCGATGTCCGTCCGCAGCCACAAGGTTCGCGATTCACGAAGCTGATATCGCCGGTGCGGAAACGAATCAGCGGCATGCCCTCGATTCCGAATGGAGTAACGACCACTTCGCCAGCCCCTCCGTCGGGAACAGGATTGCCCTCATCATCAAGTATCTCAACCATTCCAAGCGCAGGATGCAGATGCCCCCCGCTCTGCTCGGTGCACTCGCAGAAAGTGGTAACCGTTTCCGACGAGGCATAGGTGGAATACGCCTTCGCGCCCCAAATCTCCTCCAGCTCAACAGCAACCGGCAAAGACTGCATCGAGGCATCGCGAAGGGGCTCCCCGATGCAAACCAGTTTATCAACCGATGCCGCAGGCAGGTCCATCCCTTGCGCCTTAAGATGGTTTCCCAGCTTCCGAAGAAAGGAAGGCACACCAACCACCGTGGTCGGACTGGCATGTTTAATCACCTCGCCATGCCCTTCCAGCGTGCCGTGCCCATTCCGAATCGCGGCAGCGCCTATGGCACGCGCCCCAAGAAAATAAGCCAGCCCCGCAATAAAGCAGCGATCCATAGTGCAGGTGAGCAACACAATATCTGAAGCGGTGATGCCGCATGCATTAAAGGCGCGTTCCTCATTGTAGGCCAGCCGGTCCAGATCGCCCTGCGTATACACAACCTTCGTCGGCCACCCCGTAGTACCGGAAGAAAAAACAATGTCGGCCACCTCGATGGAGTCCACGGCAACAAACTCCGAGTTTCGGATCGAAACCTCCATTTTATCCGTCAGTGGAAGCGGGGTCGGCGCTTGAATAGCCTTCAGGTCAGCATCCGCCAACAACTCCCGATAGAAAGGCGACTGCTTTCGGCAATACTCCAAATGCTTCCGAAGGAGCTGCCCCTGAAAACCGGAAACCTCGCTCAGCGGAGCGAATTCAATCTTATCGTCTCGGGCAAACAGGTTCATTCGGCCAACTCCATTCTATCCAATTCAGAAGCAATGCGGTCGCGAACCATGTTTTTCAGCTGGAACGGCGACATTCCCCGATAGGCTTCCTGCGTGATCGGAGCAAGCAGACGCATGCGAATCAGCCCCGGATGCATAACCGCCGACCCTTTTCGGGGTTTGTCTTCGGTACCGGACAGGCAGATGGGAACAATGGGTGCACCCGTCTGCAAGGCCAGCCGGAAAAGCGCGCTATGAAACGGCCCCATCCTGCGACTCCCGGCCCGGGTACCCTCCGGAAAGGAGATAACCGAGACGCCCTGCGAAAGCAATCCGGAGCTGCGCCGCATAAATTCATCTATCGGCATTTCACGGATGCTCAGGTACCCGGCCATCCGCGCAAAAAATCCAAGCAAGGGAACCCTGAACGGCCAAATATTCACGACCTGGACCCCCTCGCAGTGCAACATCCCCATTAAAAAACCATCCGATGTTGCACGATGGTTGCTGACGTAGATGCAAGCCTTGGGCGGATTGCCCGCCTCCTTTTCAACACGCACACGGATGAAGGGCCACCCAAGAAACAGCATGGATCGACCATAGATCCGGATCAGCATCCGTATGCTTTTCTTGTTTTCGCGTTGCGAAAGAAACGGAGCCCTCAGAAGCCCAATTATGACCAAGACGGGAACCAGCAAAACCACAACGATGAAAAACAGGAAGTAAAAAATTAGATTCAGCGTAATGGTCTGGAGGCGCAACAGCATGCTGCCGCGGCTACCCGGCATTCAACTCACCGGAAAGGGATTCAATGAACGAGTAGAGATCTCCAAGAGTCCGGATGTCGCGAATGCGTTCGTCGTCGCGGATGGAAACGTCGAATTTTTTCTGAAGGGCCACAACCAGGTCCACCACATCAAGGCTATCCAGCCCCAGTTCAGTAAAGAGGTTTGCATCCGGAACCAGCTGCTGAGGTTCCATTTCAAAGTCCTCCAGGAACACCTCGTTGACCAACTCGATCATCCTATCTTTATGCATCCTGCTCTCCTTACTCCAAATTCAAAATTAAATCTTCCACCTATAAGCTGGAACCTTATTATAGCGGCTACATTCATGACAATCCGAAAAGCCCGAACGAATTCATACAAGCACACAATAGCCGATGAAAAAAACAGCCCCTTTTATCCTCCTGCTCCTGCTCGGCGGCGTCAGCGTCTTTGCCGAAACGAATTGTCACTGCTACAACCAGCTCCTGCTCGGCGGCGGATCATCCATCAAAGGCTTCGGAGAAACCTCTCAGGAGGTTCGAACGGTCGATGTGCTCTGGCGGCATGCACGGATCTTCCACGAAAAAAGGGAAGGATGGCTGCGTGGAAACCACGAGTTCTGGATCGAAACCCCGGTCTCGATCATTCTTTCCGACACCGATTCGCTGGACTCGCACGACTTCGGCATCGTTGGTCTCAACTTCCTGCTTGCGTGGGTCTTTCCCGAAACAGCTTTGGGAAGCCCCTACTTCATGATTGGCGGCGGCCCGCAATATGTACTGGCCGACATTGAAGGCGTCGGCTCGGACCTATGCGGAAACTACCAGATGGGCTGCGGACTGCGTTTCAACGTGGCCGACCGGCATCCGGTAAACCTTGAAATCCGCTACCACCACATCTCCAACCTCGGCATGGCCGACCCCAACGTTCCGCTTAATTCCGTGAAAATATTTACCGGAATAACCCTGCCGTTCTAGCAGCCTGTTCTGTTTAATTTGTCGCACCAAGGGCAGGCCAGACACGAAGCGAGGCTTCCGAACAGAAAGTAATGACCCCGGAGAATGGCAAAACAAAACATCGTTTATAGAACCCCGGTTCTCTTAGCTATCAGGTCAAACGCTGTGCCAATATCACTTAAGGGGAAACTTTCACGACTATGTATAGTCCTCGGACTACAGCCGGTCGAGATAGTCGTCCGGATTGATGATCTCGGGAACCGTATAGCCGGGCACATCGAGAGACATGATATGGCCAAAACCCGGCCAATGCATTCCAGATCAATGCCAACATTGCCCTGCAAAAGCTGTTGATGGACATCCACAATGAAAGCAAGGCGCTGGGGTACGCCGGGGATTCCACGGAGGCGGTTATTGAAACGTTGCTGGCCCCGCCCTCGGGGAACAGCTGGACCACTGGTGGACCGTTGCGGAGATTGCCGAATAGCTGGGCTACCACGACTACTATCATTTCTCCCGCCGGTTCAAGATCGTCATGGGCCTCTCCCCGCAGCAATACCGGGAACATTTCGGCTCGGCGCATTAACCCGGATGAACAGAGGGGTTACTTCACTTCGAACCGTCCAACGCTCCCCTTTTCACTATAGGAAAAGGGCACATCCACTTGAAAAACGCTGTGCGGGTTGTCGATCAAGTTCCCCGCTGTTTCAATCACGGTCTGCCCAAGCAGGTTTGCCGGCGGCATATAGGTGCTAATGGGCGAATGGTCCTCCCTGTCTTCCGCTCCCAATCCGATGATACTCAGGTCTTTTCCCAGCGTGATTCCCCGTTCACTGAGCGCCGACAACACGGGCTGCAAGCCATGCGTGTACCTGTGATAGAAAATAGCCGTTGGTGGCTCCGGCAGATCCAGCAGATCCACTGTTTTTTGTAAGAAGAACTCTTCCAGATCCATGCCATTGCGTTGGTCTTCGCGATCCTGGGTCAGAATATAGTCTTCATAGGGTCCCTGCAGGCCAAGCTTCGCAGACTCCAGAATGAATGCATCCCGCCATTTCGTCCATGCATTATCGGATGACTGGGCCATTACGCAGGCGATACGCCGATGTCCGTGGTCATGAAACAGGCGAACCGCATCGTGGAACAAACCCACATTGTCATAATCTACATAGGAAGCACCCAATAGCGGCAAGTGCCCGTCGCCCCGGTTTCCCAGCACCAGCGGAATATTGCGGCGGCGCAGATCCATTACCGTCTGCTCGCGCAATCGTACGCCATAGCTAAGCAGGCAATCCAGGTCGAAACCTGCAATGCGGTCAACATCGAGGGGCTCTTCCCGCGTGCCTGGAATCGCAATCAACGCATAGTCATGCTCGCAAGCCTGCTTCATCAGGCTGTGTAGCAGATTCCCCCAGTAAGGGTCATTGTCATGAACTGCATCATTGTAGCTGCGTACACCGGTGCCAATCATGCCAATGGTACGGACTCTTTTCTCCGGTTCTACAAGAAAAACCCCTCTGCCCGGAATAAATTTAAGGTTATGCTCCTTGGAAACGCGCTGGATTGCACTACTCACCGTAGTTGGCGATGCACGGAATCGAGCGGCAAGATGGGAGCGGGACGGTAGTTTATCGCCATATCCAATCTCTCCGGACGCAATACTTTCAGCCAAATGCCTCTCAATTTCTTCAACAACAGCCATGCTTTCCCCTTCCATTGGTCAAAAGTTCTCACTGAACATACCACGGACTATACCACTGAGAAGGTGTCAATGCATGTATTTGTGCACTTCAGCTTTCCACGCCTTTATCTTTCATCTGTTCCACTTTCTTGATCGCGCGACTAACATTCGACGAATCGCCCATTCCCAACCGTTTTGAAATCCAAATAATCATCCCATCTCTTGCAGAGTTTCGAGCACGACCGGAATGCATTCTTCCCAGTTGCCGGGAAGATCTTCGGATATCTCGAACAAGAACGTCTTCTTTCCGGCGCGGTTACGCTTGTCGATGATCGCCGGCCCCTGCAACAATCAATTTAATCTGTTTCATAAATACTTCTTATGAATACCGAAGCTCGATCATTTGGTGGCAAAGGAGCTTGGGGAGGGTAAATTCCACAGTGCTCCCATTCTGGACAAATTCGAGGTCAGTGCCATCCGGTACGCATTTGATGCTTTCAACTTTTTCAGGAAGCGACAGGGAAACGTTCACATCATGAAGCGGCAACAGTTCGTCGATCACTTCGATGGAGGCCTTACCGGCCAGCGTTCCGCCCGAAAGCTCCATCGGCCCGCCGCGATTGACGGTGTTGGCATACAATAGATGCAGGACATGGCGACTGTGCTCTTTCTGATGCATCAGCGAGACCCGTCCGGTGGAGGGCAAGCTGACCTTGACGGTCGGCTCGCCGAGCAGCGAACGAATCGCATTGATGATATATTCCTTATAGGCCACGGCACCAAGGCCGCGGTAGATCGAGAATACGGAATGGGCCAGATAGAGGATATTGCCATTGCGCACACCGCAGTCGAATCCGGACGATTCCGGTTTTGCCGGCGCGTGCTGGTGGCTGCAGAAATGGCGGTAGGTGCGGTTGAAGTATGGATCGTAGATATCTCCGAGACTCTCCCCGGTGGTTGCCTTGATCCGCTGGCTGGGCAGATACATGACCAGCGGGGAATCAACAAAGGACGGACGAAGTTCTGCATTTGGCAGAATATAGTCGGGCTGGAATTCACTTTGACCTAGGAAATCGGCACCGAAACCGAACAAAGGCTTCCCGTTTTCATCCAACCCGCTTGTTCCGGTCAGGAACAGCTTCCCTTCGCCGGAAAGATAGGCATCAAGTTTGGTCTTGAGGGCCTCATCAATGCGAATGTCGTCCGGCAACACGAGCATTTTGTATTTTGAAAAATCCATTTCGGCATCGAGTACGTCGAACAGGAAGTGGCCTTCGAGCAGGATGCGGCCGGCTCCGATATCCGCCGACACCTCCTCGCGTGCGGCAAGGTATTTCCCATTGACCGCCTCGCTGGAAAGCAGGCCGATGTCGGCCACGTTTTCCGCATCGACACACCAAGGCTCCTTGGCTTCGACTTCGGCGTAGGCGGAGCCGATCAGTTTGTAAGTGGATTCATCCATTTCGCCGGAGGGATGGAGCTGGTCGCCAACGCAGCATTTGGCGCCATAGGCGAGCATGGCTACACACTCATACTTCAAGGCATTGGGATGCTTGTATCCGCCAAACTCGCCCCAGGTGGTGTGGAACTTTCCAGTCATGCCGAGGACGTCGTGCGGCAGGTTCATGCAGTATTTTGCGGATACGGGAAAGTGGTCGTATCCCCATCCGCCGGTGGGAAGCGACTCCAGCTCCAGATGGCTGAAATAGTCAAGAATATCGCGGTTGCCGCGCTGGATGTGGCCGCTGTTGTGGAACACCGGCATGTCGTCACGCAGGCTTTTGCTGGCAGCGGTGGTCTCCCTGTAGTAGCGCTCGATGGCAAGTTCCGCGCACTTTATCCGGTCGGCCTCGACGGTGGCGTCCAGGCCCTTCTCCTCCATCAATGCCATGCACCACTTGCAGCAGCACTGTTCCTGGACAATGATATCCAGAAAGATTCCATCGCAGTCGGGAAAGAGCTCAACGGCCTCCCGGATCTGGCCGCAGAGATAGTCCAGGTAGGGACCGTTGAAACACAACAGGTGGTAGCCGGGGTCAACCGGCTTTTGGGAGCTTCCGCTGATGAATTGGCCATTTGCGCCAATCTGGCGCCATTCGGGATGATCTTTCCATGCAGCGTTGTCGAAGCCTGCCGATAAATAGACCGGCACATTGACACCGATCTCCTTGGCGGCATCGTATTGCGCACGCAACAAATCAAACCCCAGATGCGGATGCATCTTTCCAACCTGCGTAGGATGGTAGCTCCAGCCGTGGTGGCATTTCGAGAAGCAGGTGATCGAATCGACATGCCCCGCCTTCAAAGCTTCCTGAAACTGTTTTTTGTCAAACTCCGCGCCGATGCCCCCGATGGCCTCTGAAGTGTGGAAATCCAAATGGATCTGTCTAAATCTCAACTTATGCATTCTATATCTTCTCCTAATAAATCGATTGTCCAAACCAACCACTTTGCGGCCTTCGCTTCAAGTTTATCAAAACCAAAAATGCCCCCCCCCGAATACCCGGCATCCGTTATCTTTATCAGACGACCTCAACAACCTGCCCGCTTCTTGCGGACTCGTAGCAGGCACTCAAGATCTTCTGGCTGCGCAATCCAATCTCCGCTCCAAGCAGGGTCGGGCGATCTTCCAGAATGGCCGCGCTGAACTCTTCGACTTCCGACCGGTACATATTGACCGGCTCCGGGACAATCGCAACGCCCTCGCCGCCGCCCGTATTCTGCTTCCCGTCGTAGGCCGATTCGCTGCCTTCAATATATGCGATCATTTCTCCGGAGTCGCCCTGCCCGATGGTTCCTTCGGCCAAGATGCTTCCCTTCGAACCGTATAGCTCAAGCCGGGTTTTGCTACCGGCATCCGGAATGCAGAAAAAGGCATCAACAGTTGCCGTTGCACCGTTTTCAAAAGCGAGCAGTGCAACAGCACTGTCTTCCGTTTTATAATCGTGAACGGTGTTATTTGTGAAGCAACTTACCTTCTTAACGTCACCGAAAAACATTTCGAGAAGGTCGATGCAATGCCCTCCCATATCCATCAGGCTTCCGCCACCGCCTTTTTCGGGATCCTGCCGCCAGGCACCGTCCATCGGCGGATACCAGCAGGAAAGCTGCGCCCGGCCATAAACCGGTTGTCCCAACCTGCCGTCTTTAATCATTTTCGCGGCTTCCTGATGCTGTGCGAGGAGGCGCATCATAAGACCGATCCCCAATTTGACACCGGCGTCTCCACAGGCGGCGACCATGCCTTCAGCCTCTTCATTGGTCATGCCTAGTGGTTTTTCGCAAAACACATGTTTTCCGGCAGCCGCACAGGCTTTTACCTGATCAAAATGCAGGCAGGCAGGCGTTGCGATGTAGATGATATCTGCAGCTGTGGCAAGGAGTTCGGCCTCGCTGCCGACTGCTATTGCACCAAACTCTTTCGCAACAGCCTCATTCACCTCTTTGTTCAAATCAAAAACCGCAACCAGCTCCGCATTGTCCGTAGCAATAATTCCTTCTGGAATTGTTCGCCGCCTTGCAATGCCGCCGGAACCCAATACCGCCCATTTCACCTTGTCCATAACTTTCCCCTATCCATCCAGAATGGTGCAGAGTTCGCCGACAACCGGTTTCTCAAGCAAATCATCCTGCGCTGCAAGAAAATCCTTCAAGTAGGTAGCCGACATGTGATGATCCAGTGCGGCCTGATTCGCCCAGTTCTCGTAAATGATGAACATACAGTCGTCCGCATCTGAAATGTGCAGGCTGTAATTTATATTCCCTTCTTCACTACGAGACATCTCGCCAAGATATTGCAACTTTTTCCGAACCAGATCACGGGTTTCCTCCCGGGCCTTAATATGACAAACAATTGAGATTTGTTCCGTGTCCATTCAACAAACACCCCGTTCTTATACCAACGGAGAACGGCTGGTCAGCCGTTCTCCGTCTTTTACCCTTCTTCCTGCCCAGCGTAATATACTCAATAAACAGGGTGGAGTCTCTTCTCACGCGGCAAAGACACATCGGCTTTGATCGAATCAACGCCCATCTTCAACCAGAGGCCTCCCCACGTCTCCATCGAGAAATTGTAGGAGGATTGAGGTTTCTCCAGCAGCACGTTGTCGAGCATGTAGCGACCGTTATATTTCAAGGTAATCCTTCCGTCCTTGATCGATATTTCCAAGGGCACAACCTCTCCTTGCACCTTGTAGAAACTACCATTGGGCCAACGTTGCGTGGCATTGCAGACTCCCCAGGGATCCCCGTCGCTGGTGCCCGCAATTCTCCATCCTTCCCACGCATCCATCAGGATAATAAAATCACCAATTTGGAGCCGGAACGTTCCCTCATGGCAAAACTTTAGCTTTGCCGTGAAATTGGCAGGCAAAGGGGATGCCGTTCTAATCGCAGCACGATTTCCGCCACCCTTCACCGAAACAAGCTTCATCGGCAATTCCGGATCGGTTTTGGGAGGTTGGGCCTCTTTATTGTTATAAAGAATCTTCCAATCGGATTTGTTGTATCCGGAAATCCGCCTGAACCTGGACTGCTTCGAAGAGACTTTTTCCTCTGTCGCATGAGTCTCGAACACCCCGTCGGCGCGAACCCGGAAAACCCTGAAGCCCCCTTCTGGAAGCGCGAAATCCAACCGGGAATCCTTCAATTCCTGCAGCTTTCCGGTTCCAATCCCAACAACTTCCACCTGGTCAACCGGAACCCCGAACATTTTCTCCAGTCCAAGCTCCACCTGTTGCGTTCCATCATAGCGGAGATTCACAGCAACAATCATCGCTTCATTGGTAGACCGATAGTAGGAAACATATACGTTGTCCTTGCTCAACCGCTCAAGATGCTCCTGCTCTTCCCAATAGGGGTAGAACCGCGCAGAGGAATCCCTTCTTGGCAGAGAAAAGAATTCCTTCTCAACCACACTCTTATAGGCACCCAGCGAAATTTCCATATCATGCACAAGACTCCAGGCCAAGGCCTGCTTGAGACCCGTTCCCCTGGCATAGATGTGCGGAAGAAAAATGCCGCGGAAACCAAAGGCCTTGCCCGAATATCCAACCAGGGTCTGTTCCGGAGAAAGCAAGTATCCGTCCCGGTAGCGAGCCAGTTGTTCTCCTTCATAGAGATAGTCAGCCAGCGACAATGTATTCCAGGTAAGACCGCCACCATTGTGGGCCCAGATCGGGTACTTTTCACCCCGGGCATCGAATATTCCCCGCAAACGTTTCAGGAACTGGCGATGTCCTATAATGCGTCCGGAATGTACATCGTCGTCAAATTCAACGGGACGATCCGCATCGCAATCATGCGATGGATTTGTGCACCCAAACGGATAGCCAACACCATCAAGATACACCCCATCGATTCCAGCTTCCTCTGCAAATATTCCAACGCCCTCCAGCAACAAATCACCAGTCGCACCGCGGAAGCAAGATACACTGCAGGGCACACCCTTTCCGGGCTCGTATGACCTGCGATACCATGGGCGTCTTGGCGGTGCAATGATCTCATTCGCAAACTTCTCGTGAGCCGGGGAGTTCTCCGCCATAACCTGGCCGAAATAGAGGTATTGTCTGGCCCCTCCCGCATGCGCGGCATCTGTCGTCTTCTTCACCATTGGAAGCTTTGTCAGATCTGGATACGCCTGGTAATCGCTCCATTTTTCAAACAGCAACCGCATCTTGTCATAAGCTGGCGGGGGTGATTCGGCACGGGTTGGAGTGGGAAGCAGCAACAGCTGGAAAACCTGATCAGAGGTCGGCACCTGACCGGCAGCAGTCACGAGGCGCAGCACCAGGTCCATCTCTCCATCTTCTCTTTTGACCACCTGGATCTGATGCCCATCCGATGGG
>JBDLJW010000020.1:0-21398 GCA_039714135.1 Verrucomicrobiota bacterium | reverse complement strand
TTCCTAAATATTGAGGTTGCCGGCGCAATAGAATAGCTCCTGCACGGTAAGCAGGATGTCGTCGCGCTCGTCGAGCGACCCGACTTCCTGTTCGATACGGCGAATGGTTTCGTTGGTGTCGCGCTTGTCGACTGAGGCCAGGATCACCTTGCAGAACTCGGATTGCTTGTCGCTCCAGAATCCGGCAAACAGCGGCATTTTCTGGATATAGTTGGCGGCGGGCTCCGCTTCGGTAACCATGACGGTGCTGGAATTAAAGCCCGCGAAGATCTTGATGACATCGTGGAAAAGATCTTCGTTCTGGATCTGGACGCGGAAAAGGTTCTTGTTGTCGTGTTGCTTGGTGTCGGCTTCGTCGCGCACATGCCGAAGAAAGCTTTCGATCAGGACATCGGCATTGGGTGCCTGGACGATTTCAGAAACATGTTCCGGTACGTTGAGCACTTGCGAGATGGCGGAAAGGATCTTGATGTGTTCGTTTGTGCTGCTGGAAGGTGCAATGATGAATACGAACAGCTTCACCGCTTCGCCATCCATGGCATTGAATTCCGCACCGTCGGGTGCGGAGAGGATGCCGACCACGAAATCCTCGACGCCATCAAGGCGGCAGTGGGGAATGGCTATGCCGTTGCCGAAACCGGTTGTGCTGAGCTCTTCGCGGTCAGTCAATCCCTTGAGGATGGTGGCTTGGTCGATATTAGCCAGGATCGGCGATTGTTTCGCGAGTTTTGCGATGGCGGAAAGAGCATCCTCTTTCGAGGTACATTCGACTCCAGCCTGGAGGCATTCGCGGCGTAGCACATTAATCAGGTTCATGGGTTTGTTTCCTCGTTTTTCCCTAGGGGCGTATCCGTGTACCCTTAATCAGGTGTTTTCTGCAAGCATGGGCTTAATAAACCTTATTCGGCGCTGGAAACTTTAAACGTATTGCGTCGTTGACGGGTCTTACTACAGAGAAGTAGCTTAGCTGTCATGAAACGGAACGTCCAGATGCTATTGATTTTTGCCTGCGTGGTTCCCCTGCTTGCCGAAGCCCGGGAGGAAACCATGGAGGAGCGCAAGCGGCGTGTTACGCGCAAATATCTCCGGAAACGCGTGGAGCTCAGCTATAGCGAAGTGGAGCTCCCCGATGCGCCTGACGAAAGCGAGGAGGTTGTCGATTCCGAAAAGTTTAAGGAGCCGCAGGTAGATCTGGCCCGGCAGGAATCCGGTACGCCAATACCTCCGCCGCCCCGGCGGCCTCCGCCGCGAAAGGAGGAGCGCAAGGACTGGCTGTTTTCGGAAGAGACGGAAACGGAGGAGGATCCATTTGCCGATCCCTTCGCCATTGACGATCCTTTTGCTTTGAAGGATTCCAAGGACGATGAGAAGACCGGTTGGCAGTCGCCATGGAGTATCGATCGCGATTCCTCGCCTTACGGTGGTACGCAGCGCAATGATCGTTCCAGCCTTCGTGACCAAGGCACTTCCGGTGGCTGGTCCTCCCGTAGCGATGATCCGTCAAGGCAGGGAGCCTCCGGGCTCCGAACCTCTTCCGGGAGGGATGTCCAGTTTGATTTCCAGAAACAGGAACGGCGGGGCTATACTCCTGCTGGTGGGCTGAGTCCGACGCGGGGGAAAACCTATAACCTGCTTCTTGAGAATGGGCGGGTCCAAAGCCCGCGGACGCAAAGAACCGAACCTTCGGTCGGCCAGCCGCATGGAACGCGGATGCAACAGCAGCCGGAACGAAGAAGCCGCACGCCATACAAGAGCCCCTATCAGATACAGCGTGAAAAGCAGCGGCAACGACCGGGGAGCGCCGGTTATATTGCTCCGGAGCAGGGGTTTCAGAGACAGGACAGCTTCCAGCAATGGAAAAAGAGAAATCCGGCGCAGTTCGATCCGACAAGCAAGGATGCATACGTTGATGAAATGATGCCGAGGGTTCGGCGCTAATCCACCAGTTCCTTGTAGTTCTGCACCTTCCCGTCGACCAGCTCCACGACATACCTGTATTCTTTGAGGCTCGGCCGCTCCAGCCGGTTCTGGAATCCCCGTCTGGGTTCATGGAAATGGTTCGAGTCGTCAGAAAGCGGAGGGTTGTAGTTCTCAATATAGGAATAATGCAGGAGCTCCGCTCCGTCCTTTGTTTCGACAAAGTCAGGTTCGCCTAGAACCTGAACAACCTGAGCCCTGTCCATGCCCTCCGCTATTTCGCTGAGCTTCCAGGGGCGGAACGGGGTTGCACACCCCGCAAGAAGAACCAATGCCAGTACCAATGCAGTATATTTCGTAGGTTTCATGCTCGAAAGCATATTTGCAAATCGCAGGATTGTAAATCCTTAAGCAGGAGAGTCTGGCGTTTCCTGACTGTCTTCTTCCTGTTTGGCTTCGGTTTTTGCGACCGCGGGTGCAGTATCCTTCTCCTCGGGAGGAAGCTTGCCGGTTTTCATGATGGCATCAACTTCGTTGAAATCCAGCACTTCCCGTTCGATCAGCAATTCGGAGAGGGTAACCAACGAATCCTTGTTTTCCGTCAGGATCTTCATGGTTTGGGTATAGGCATCGGAAAGGATGCGCTGTACTTCCTGGTCGATCTTCTGCGAGGTGTCTTCGCTGTGTTCATGCGATCCATTAATGCCCTGTCCCAGAAAGACCGGCTGGCTGCGGTTTCCGAGGTTTTGCGGCCCCAGAAGATCGCTCATGCCATATTCGCAGACCATGGCCCGCGCAATCATGGTGGAGCGCTCGATATCGTTGTGTGCGCCGGTTGTTACATCCTTGAAGATCAGCTCTTCCGCCGCACGCCCGCCCATCAGCGAAACCAGATCCGCCTCCAGCCGCTTTTTCGACTGCGTATAGCGGTCCTTCTCCGGAAGCGACATCGTGGCGCCCAGAGCGCGTCCGCGCGGGATGATGGTAACCTTGTGGATCGGTTCGCACTCCGGCGTGCAGTACATCGCGATGGCGTGGCCCGCCTCGTGGTAGGCCGTCAGCTTCTTTTCCTCCGGATCGAGCACATGGCTACGGCGCTCGCGGCCCCACATGACCTTGTCGCGGGCCTCCTCCATATCCTCCTGCTCGACGAAGTCGGCGCCGCGCCGCGAGGCGAGCAGGGCGGCCTCGTTCACGAGGTTCGCCAGATCGGCCCCGGAAAAGCCCGGTGTGCCGCGCGCGCTCCTTTTCATGTCGACCTTGTCTGAAAGGCGTACGTTGCGGGAATGAATCTTCAGGATCTCCTCCCGGCCTTCCAATGTCGGGAGGTCGACCACCACCTGGCGGTCGAAACGGCCGGGGCGCAGCAGAGCGGGGTCCAGTACGTCGGGGCGGTTCGTGGCCGCAACGATAATGATTCCCTCCTGCGTGTCAAAGCCATCCATTTCCACCAGCAGGGCGTTCAGGGTTTGTTCGCGCTCATCGTGCCCGCCGCCGATTCCGCTGAAGCGGCTTCGGCCGACTGCGTCGATTTCGTCGATGAAAATGATGCACGGGGCGTTCTTTTTCCCCTGCTCAAACATATCGCGTACACGCGAGGCGCCAATCCCTACGAACATTTCAACAAAGTCGGAGCCGCTGATCGTGAAGAAAGGAACATCCGCCTCTCCGGCCACCGCTTTGGCCAGCAGGGTTTTGCCGGTGCCGGGCTGGCCGGAAAGCAGTACCCCCTTCGGCATCTTTCCGCCCAGCTTCTGGAACTGCTTCGGGTCCTTCAGGAATTCCACGACCTCCTGCAGCTCTTCCTTGGCCTCGTTGACGCCTGCGACTTCTTTGAAGGTGATCTTGTTTTTATCCTGTGTCAGTAGTTTGGCGCGGCTCTTTCCAAAGCTCATTGCCCCGCGTCCGGCATTTTTCATCTGGCGAAGGAATACAAAATAGATGACGGCGAAGATCAGAATAATGGGAACCACATTGGCCAGGATCGAGAACAGCATGGTATTCGGCGGCTTGGCATCGATCTCCACGCCGTGGTTTTGCAGCAACTGCTGCAACTGGTCATCGTTCCGGAATGGCAGGTGGACCTTGAATGTTGTTGTGCCGGCTTTGTTAAGATCCTTTGATTCGCCGGTGGCAAAAGAGTTTCCGGCATTGTCATGGGACAGCACTGCCTTTGCGATACGATCCTGTTCCACAAGTTTAATGAAATCCGAGTAGGTGATAGGATTGGTGGCTTTCGAGGAGTTGGAAAGCAGGTGAAGCACGGTTAGGAAACCCGCCACCATGAGGAAGGAGATGGCCAGCCCGCGCATCGGCATTGGCGGCGGTCCTTTTTTCGCGGGTTTGTCGTTCTTTGGGTCTTTTGATGTTTTGTTATCTGCCATGACTATTTCTTTCTTTGAAAAACAGGCCAATCATTACCACTGCTGCGCGGCGATAACGAGATAAAGTTGGAGTCAATCAGCGCGGTTGTGTTCAAACTAAAAAAGCCCCTGACGGCATTGCCGGCAGGGGTTGGGGTCTTGAAGCAGGAGTTGGGTTATACCCGGGCAATCAGGCCCTTGGCATTCTCCAGCCGATCGAGCAGATCTTCGTAGCTGCCTACCGCAATAAGGGTATCCTTGTTGGGCATAACGATTTCGGCGCGATCCTGAAGTTTTGCCGAGTGCCGGATCCGAACTCCGGTCATTTCGATCAGGCGCTTGTTTTCCGGGCGGACGGAGACGCCTGCTTCTGCGCTATAGTCATTCAACGGAATTGCATATACTTCCAAGAACATGATTTTCTCCTTTTTTATTGTAAGGTGACGTTACTAATAGCGGATTCGACCATCGGGTGTAAACTTATGTTGAACGGAATTCGCTAAATTATTCAATCCAGACATGCACCGCTTTCCCCTTTTCGCCGTCCACCGCCCACCTGCGGGCGGTGCGGTAGCCCGGAACCCAGATGATTTCGCCCCGGCATACGACAACGGGAATATGTGGCCGTCGTTCGCGGGGAACCTTTTGGTCGGTCAAAATATCTTGAAGCTTGCGGCTGCCTTCCATTCCAAAAGGCTCGATTCGGTCGCCCGGCTGCCAGCCGCGCACCTCGATGGGGGAACCGCCGACCTTGTTCGCATCGAACGACGCTTCGGCCGGTAGGATTCCCACTCCTTTGCCATGGTCTTTTTTCCACCCTGTGCCGAGCTCGATAGACAGCTTCCACTGTGATTCACCGGGCGGGAGGTTGCCTTCCTCAAATCGCGGCTTTCCATATTCCACCACCACGCGCTGGCGGGCGTTTAGTTCGAAAACCGTTGTGCCGTTGCCAGCATCCATCAGTCCCAGGATCTTTTCAACCGCATCGAAGTCGACTCCATCAGCGCCATGCTCAAACAACCATTTCCGCAGAAGTCTCCTGCGAGCTGCAAGCGGAGTTCCGGTTTCAAGTTTCAAGTTTCCGGTTTCAAGTTTCATCCACTCATTCTCTTCCCGCAGGATATCCATGGTCCGCAGGATTGTTTCGCGGATATTGGGATTCAGCTCCTTTTCAAGCAGGGGGAGAATGGTGTGCCGCACGCGATTGCGCAGGAATGTTTCGTCGGAATTGCTGGCATCCTCTCGCCATTCAAATCCGTTTTCCTCCAGCCATCGGAGGATGGTTGTCCGGGAAACCTTGAGCATGGGCCGGATAAGTTGAATTTGTCCTATTGCTTGCGAAAACGCCATACCGCCCAACCCTTCCGTTCCGGCACCGCGGGCCAGTTTCAG
This sequence comes from Verrucomicrobiota bacterium, assembly GCA_039714135.1. Taxonomy (GTDB): domain Bacteria; phylum Verrucomicrobiota; class Kiritimatiellia; order Kiritimatiellales; family Pontiellaceae; genus Pontiella. The sequence goes on along the minus strand of JBDLJW010000020.1, from coordinate 15,726 downwards.
GAAAAAGGTTTCGGCCTGGTCGTCCGCATGGTGGGCGAGGGCAATGACGGAATCCTTGAATTCGGCAAAGAAATCGTGCCGCGCCTGCCGCGCGGCCATTTCAACCGACAGCTCGGTGCTTTCGGCCAGCTTTTGCACTTCCACGCGCTTTACAACCACCGGAAGATGCAGCTTTTCCGCCAGTTTGCGCACAAACCGCTCGTCGGCATCGGACTCCGCACCGCGCAGCTGATGGTTCAGGTGTGCAACCGTGCAGGGGATTCCGAGTTGGTGCAACGACCGCAGCAGTGCAACCGAATCCGCACCGCCCGAAACCCCAACGACCACGTTTGTGCCATCGGGAATCAACCCGTGCAACTTGATCGCTTCGTAGATGGTTTCAGTAAAGTTCACGCATCGGAGCGGCTATTCTGCGCCGCAGCATTTCTTGTATTTGCGCCCGCTGCCGCAGGGGCAGGGGTCGTTTCGGCCAACCTTCTGGACATCTTTCCGCACGGGCGCGGGGGCCTGCGGGGCGGCCATGCCGGGCGGCGGTGCACCCATCGGGGCGCGTTGTTGCGGTGCCGCAGCCTGTGCCTGCGCGGCCGCCGCGAGGGCGGAAACATCGTTATGCACCTGCATGCCGGAGAGCGATTGGAAAAACTCTTCCATGGCGTTGACGTCGGTCGTGGAGCGGAACATGGCATTGGAAATCTCTTCATAGATGCGATCCATCAGGTCCATGAAGAGGTTGTAGGCTTCGCGTTTGTATTCAACGATCGGGTCGCGCTGTCCGTAGGCGCGCAGGCCGATGCCTTCGCGCAGGCCATCCATGGTACGCAGGTATTCCTGCCAATGCTCATCGACCGCCTGCAGGATCACATGTTGCTCAAGGCGTTGGAGGCCCTCGGGATTCTCGTGGCGGGCTTTAAGTTCATAGGCCTGCTTCACTCGGTCGAGCACCAGGTCGGTTAGTGTGTCGACGGTTTTTTCTTCCGGAAGGTCGCGCATGCGCAGGCCGAGCGGGAAAGTCGTGTTTGCCCATGTGATGAACTCATGAAGCCCGGCTTCGCTTTTGGAATCCACGGCGTCGATGGCGCGGCTGGCGGTGATTTCCTCGACGGCCATGTAGATTTGGTTTCGGGTGTCCGTGCTTTGCAGGGCCTCGGAGCGGAATCCATAGATTTTTTCGCGCTGCTTGTTCATTACGTCGTCGTACTCAAGCGTGCGCTTGCGGATGGAGAAGTTTTGCTGCTCCACGCGCCGTTGGGCGGTTTCAATCGACTTGTTCAGCCACGGGTGTTCCAGCACTTCGCCTTCCTCGATGCCGAGCTTTTCCATGATGCTGGAGATGCGGTCGGAGCCGAAGAGACGCATCAGGTTGTCTTCGAGCGAGACGTAGAAGCGCGACACCCCGGGGTCGCCCTGACGGGCGGAACGACCGCGCAGCTGCCGGTCGATACGGCGTGATTCATGGCGCTCGGATGCGATGACATAGAGGCCGCAGGGCTTCTCTTCGAGCAGCTTCCGCAGGGTTTGGCCCTCGACTTTGGTTTCGAGCGAGAATTCCTTCGACTTAAGATCCTTGTCGTCAAGGTGGACCACGCTCTTGCCCAGTTTGATGTCCGTACCGCGTCCAGCCATGTTGGTGGCAATGGTTACCGCGCCGGGCTGGCCGGCATTGGCGACAATCTCGGCCTCGCGGGCGTGGTTCTTTGCATTGAGCACGTTGTGGATAATGTTTTCGCGGCGCAGCATGCGGCTGAGGACTTCGGAGGTTTCCACCGCCACGGTACCGACGAGTACGGGCTGCTTGCGCACATGCGCGGCCTTGATTTCGTCGATGACTGCTTTGAACTTTTCGCGCTGGGTTTTGTAGATCTGGTCGTTGAGGTCAACGCGGCGGACGGGACGGTTGGTCGGGATAACCATCACATCGAGGCCGTAGATCTGATGGAACTCATCGGCCTCGGTTTCGGCCGTACCGGTCATGCCGGAGAGTTTGTCGTACATGCGGAAATAGTTCTGAATGGTAATCGTGGCGAGCGTCTGGGTTTCGCGTTCGATCGTTACGCCCTCCTTCGCCTCGACGGCCTGATGCAGGCCGTCGCTCCAGCGGCGTCCGACCATCAGGCGGCCGGTGTGTTCGTCGACGATCATCACCTGATTGTCCTGCACCACGTAGTCGACGTCCTTTTCGTAGACGCTGTAGGCGCGGATCAGCTGGTCGACGGCGTGGACGCGTTCGTTGCGCAGGGCGAACTCATCCTGAATGGCGCGGCGCTGCTCCATGATCTCCTCGGGGGCGAGATCGGTTTCGCCGTCGAGCTCGGCCATGGCCGAAACCATGTCGGGGAGGATATACATTTCCGGATCGTTTGGATTCAGTTCTGAGCAGCCCTTTTCGGTCAGGCCGGCATCGTGGCCCTTCTCGTCGATGGTGAAGAAGAGTTCCTGGCGCAATTCGCGCGAGAGGGACTCGCTTTCCTTCTTGAGCATTTCAAGCTGGGTCTTTTCAAGCAGCTTGCGGATCTTGACATCCTCGATCATGTGCATGAGCTGCTTGTTCTTGGGCATGCCCTCGAACACCTGGTACAGCTTGAGCGAGGCTTCGTGCTCCTCCCCTTCGTCGAGCAGCTGTTTTCCCTCTTTGAGCAGGTTGGTGCAGAGATCGCGCTGGCGGCGCACAAGGCGCGAGGCGGCCGGTTGCAGCTCGGCATATTGCGTCGAAGAGTAGGGGGCCGGGCCGGAAATAATCAGCGGCGTGCGCGCCTCGTCGATCAGGATCGAGTCGATTTCGTCGACGATGGCAAAGTTGTGGCCTTTCTGCTGCACCATGTCTTCGGGGCGGTAGGCCATGTTGTCGCGCAGGTAGTCGAAGCCAAACTCGGAGTTGGTGCCGTAGGTGATGTCGCGCAGGTACATTTCGCGGCGCTCCGGCGGTGGCATCATGTTTCTCAGGCAGCCGACGGTAAGGCCGAGCCACGTGTAGAGGTGGCCCATCCATTCGGAGTCGCGCCGGGAGTGGTAGTCGGAAGTGGTGATCACATGCGCACCCTTGCCGGCCAATGCGTTGAGATAGACCGGCAGGGTGGCGACAAGGGTTTTACCTTCGCCGGTTGCCATTTCGGCAATCATGCCTTTATGCATCGCAAGTCCGCCGATGAGCTGCACATCGAAATGCACCATTTCCCAGTCGACCGGATGGCCGCAAACCTCGACGGTTGTTCCGCATAGGCGCCGCGCCGCATTCTTTACCGCCGCAAAGGCTTCGCATTCAACCTGTTCGAGCGTTTCGCCGTTTTGGAGGCGTTGGCGGAATTCATCCGTCTTGGCTTTCAGCTGCTCGTCGCTCAGCGCCTTGTATTCTTCATCCAGCTCGTTGATGCGAGCCACCAGGGGGCGCATCTTTTTCATGTCTCGTTCGTTCTTCGAGCCGACAATCTTCTTCAAAATCCAATTCATGGTTCATTCCGGGGTTATAAAACGAGGGAGCAACCTACTGCATTTCCCCCGCCCTCTCAAGCAGGATTGATGCTCCCTTTGGTCGTTGCTTTGAGCTGCTTGGCGTCAGCATTTCAAGTTATTGGAAAACTTGTGCCGGGAGTGAATACTCGGTAATATCCAATCCAATTATGGATAACCATGGTTCAGCTCCAGTTCCATTGGCGATTTTCGGGGTTCCGTTTCATAATGTGGACTTCGACGAGGTGGTCGAATGGGTGGTTGAGCGGGTTCGCTCCGGTCGCCCTGTCAATATTGCCACGGCCAACCTTGATTTTGTAACCAAGGCGTGGACCGATCCCGAGTTGCAGCGCCTGCTGATTGATGCCGACCTAGTGATTGCCGACGGCTTCCCGGTGGTACGCCTTTCACCGTTTTTTGGCCCTCGCTTGAAAGGCCGGGTTACCGGCAGCGATCTTGTGCCGATGCTGGCTGAACGCGCGGCGAAAGAGGGGTTCAGCATCTACGGGCTCGGTTCCGCCGATGGTGTGGCCAGGCAGGCGTTGAAAGCGTTGATGGTTCGCCATCCAAAGCTGAAGGTTGCCGGAACCTATTCCCCTCCCTTTGCTCCGCTCTTGGAGATGGATCATCAGGACATCCTGCGTCGGCTGGAGAAGGCTCGGCCGGACATTCTGTTTGTTGCGTTGGGCGCACCGAAGCAGGACAAATTCATCAGCATGCATGTGCGCGGCTGGAACATACCTGTCTCGATCGGAGTGGGGGGCTCGCTCGATTTCATCACCGGCGAGCAGAAGCGCGCACCGGTTTGCGTGCAAAAGCTGCAACTGGAATGGTTCTGGCGCATGTGCCTCAATCCCCGTCGTTTGTTTGGCCGCTACTGTGCGAGTATCCACTTCCTGCTTACCGCCAGCCGGCAAATGTGGATGATCCGGCGGATGCGCGACAAGCCCGGCGGATTTAAAAACCTGGATCCCGATGCCGTGAAAAAGCTCGCAACACTCGGCGCTGTGGTGGAGCGGTTCCATAGTCTGGATTCCGAGGGGGCTGCCCGGCGTTTTGTTGCCAGGCTGTCGGGTGCTGCGGGGAGCATCGTTCTCGACATCCATCCGGTTCCGTGGCTCGACAGCATGGAGCTGGGCGCATTGCTCGAAATAAGCAAGCATTGCCGGGAAAAAGGAACGCGCCTGATCCTTTACGCTCCGCGCCCCAAGGTGCGGCGCCTGCTCGAAACCTGCCGCTTGACCGACTATTTCAATACCGCCACCCGCATGGATGAGCTGGTCTCGATTCTTCGGAACCTGAGCGAGCATCGCGATGGTGGAACGGTCTACGAGGAGGGTATGCTTACCTTGGATCTGCCGATGGAGCTTACTGCTGCAACACTGTCCGATTTTGAAAAACAGGCCGGGTTTATCCGTCGCGAACTTAAAGAGCAGGGGGTTCTAAAGACCGTTCAGGTCGATGCTGCCCAGCTCGACTTCATCGATAGTTCCGGACTCGGATTTCTTATTGCTCTCAAGAAGGCAACGCAGGACGAAGGCGTATCCATGTTCATCGCCAATCTTTCGCCCAAGCCCCGCCGTACTTTCGAAATCGCAAGGGTCGAAAAGGTTCTACTACACGCCTGAGGCCAGCTTATGCGCCCAGCGGGTGGTCTCCGGGAGACGGTAGCGGGTGGTGCAAGCCATGACGAGCTTGTGGGCGGACTCAATGGAAACGCGGTGGCCGGGAGAAATGTAGAGCGGCTTGATGTTGGTGCGGGTGCGCAATACCACTCCAATCTGTTCATCCTTGTCCATCAACGGCACGAAAGACCCTTTTTCCGGCGGCACATCGCCATGTATCCCGGTCAGGCGCGACTTTGCAACGCCGACCGCGGGAACATCAAGCAGCAACCCGAGGTGTGCGGCAATCCCGAAACGGCGAGGATGGGCAATGCCCTGTCCATCGCACAACAGCAGATCGGGCATGGCCTCGAGCTTCAACATGGCTTCAAGCACGGCGGGGATTTCGCGGAAGGAGAGCAGGCCGGGAACGTAGGGGAAGGTGGTCGGGCGCCGCGCAATGGCCGACTCCGCAAGTTCCAGGGTTTCAAAATCGAGCACCGCAATGGCCGCGCGCGTTACCGTGTTGTTTTCTTCGAACCCGACATCCACGCCAGCGACGGTTTTGATTTCGCCGAAGTCATCCTTAAGCGAAACATGCTCCTGCAGTGCGCGCTGTATCTTTACCGCTTCCTTCGGGCTGACATCCCATGGGTGCATGTTGTTTAATCCGTAGCTAAAACGTCTCCAGAGCTTCAATGAATGTGTTGATGTGTTCTTCGGTGTGGGCAGCGGAGACGAAGGCGACCTCGAATCCGCTGGGCGGGGTATAGAATCCGCGGTCGAGCATGTGGTGGAAGTAGCGGGCGTGGGCTTGCTGGTCGCAGGCCTTGGAGTCGTCGAGGTTCCGGACGGGCTCCTTGCGGAAGAACGGGGTGAACATGCCGCCGCGCTGGGCGCAGTGCAGGTCGAGATCCTTTTCGGCTGCGATGCGGTTGATTCCCTCCGCAAGGCGCTGGGCGAGTTCTTCCATTTTTGGATATGGATTTTCGTCGCGCAGCAGTTCGAGCGTCTTCATCCCGGCGGCAACGGCAACGGGGTTGCCGCTGAGTGTTCCGGCTTGGTAGACGGGGCCGAGCGGTGCAAGAGAGGACATGATTTTGGTGCTGCCGCCAATCGCGCCGATGGGCATGCCGCCGCCAATGATTTTCCCAAGCGTAGTGATGTCGGGCATAATGCCGCTAAGGTTGCCGTAGGTGGTCGGGCCGAGGCGGAAGCCGTTGATGACTTCGTCGAAGATGAGCAGCGCGCCGCAGTCGGCCGTGGCGGCACGGAGGCCTTCAAGAAATCCTGCGGACGGTTCGATCAGCCCCATGTTTCCGGCGATCGGCTCGACGATGACGGCGGCGATTTCATCGCCGTTGGCCTTGAGGATTTCCTGCACGGCGGCGAGGTCGTTGTAGGGTGCAACGAATACTTCTTCGGTTGCGGCGGGCGATACGCCGGCGGAAGAGGAGATGCCGCCGGTGAGCAGTCCGCTGCCGGATGCGACGAGCAGATAATCGCTGTGGCCGTGGTAGCAACCGTCGAACTTGACGATTTTGCGGCGCCCGGTATGGCCGCGCGCCAGCCGGATGGCGGTCATGACGGCTTCGGTGCCGGAGCTGACGAGGCGCAGCATTTCAATATCCGGAACCAGCGAGCAGACCAGCTCGGCGAATTCGGCTTCCTTCGCGGTATTGGCGCCAAAGCTGAGTCCGTCGGCCGCCGCCTTCGCAACGGCTTCAACGATTTCGCCGCGGGCGTGCCCGAGAATAAGCGGCCCCCACGACCCGCAGAAGTCGGTCAGTTCGGTGCCGTCTTCGGTCTGAACCTTTGCGCCTTTGCCGGACTTGAAGTAGACCGGCGTGCCGCCTACGCCGTTGAAGGCGCGCACGGGGCTGTTCACGCCGCCGGGAATCACTTTTTTCGCCCGTTCGAACCATTGTTCGGAGGTTGCCATCTCGTTCCCCTTGTGTTGGTGGATTTGAATCCTTGAAATTTTTCGGATTGGGGGAATAATGGCGACTCTTTTTTCCAACCAATAAAGGGCGGGGTTATGCTGGATATTCGATCTATACGTGAAAGTGCCGAGGCCGTTAAGGCCGCAATGAAGAACCGTAATGCCGACGTGGACGTCGATGCCGTGCTGGCACTTGACGACCGGCGCCGCGAAATCGTTTCCGAGGCCGAAGTGCTCAAGGCCGAGCGCAACAAGATTTCCAAAAGCATCGGACAGATGATCAAGGAGGGGAAGGACCCTGCAGCGATCAAGGCCGAGGTGCGCGAGATGGGCGACAAGATTTCGGCCTTCGACGAAGAGCAGCGCGAGGTTGAAGCGAAACTGCGCGAAGCCCTGCTCTACCTTCCCAACATGCCCACCGAAACCACTCCGGTTGGCCAGGATGAAAACGACAACCCAATCATCCGCTCCTGGGGTGAAAAGAAGGAACTCGATTTCGAGCCGAAGGCGCACTGGGATCTGGGCGCGGAGCTTGGCCTGTTTGATTTGGAGCGCGGTGCAAAAATCGCCGGCTCCGGGTTCCCGCTGTTTACCGGCAAGGGTGCCAAGCTGGAGCGTGCACTGATCCAGTTCATGCTCGATCTGCACACCGAGGAGCACGGCTACACCGAAATCGCCCCGCCGTTCATGTGCAATGCCACGGCGATGACCGGCACCGGCCAGCTGCCCAAGTTTGCGGAAGACATGTATTCCGTTCCGCTTGACGGCCTCTATCCGATCCCGACGGCGGAGGTGCCTGTCACCAATCTGTATGGCAACGAAATCCTCGATAAGGAACTGCCGATTTTGCACACGGCCTACACCCCCTGCTTCCGCCGCGAGGCCGGATCGGCCGGCAAGGATACCCGCGGTCTGTTGCGTGTGCACCAGTTCGACAAGGTGGAGCTGGTCAAGTTCACCACCCCCGAAACCTCGGCGGAGGAGCACGAAAAGCTGACGGCTAACGCCGAAAAGGTACTGCAACTGCTGGGGCTGCATTATCGCGTGATCGAGCTGTGCACCGGCGACCTCGGCTTTAGTGCCGCCAAGTGCTACGACATCGAGTTGTGGGCGCCTGCGCAGGACAAGTGGCTAGAGGTTTCCTCCTGCTCCAACTTCAAGGACTACCAGGCGCGCCGCGCCAACATCCGCTACCGCAACGAGGATGGCAAGCCCACCTTCGTCCACACCATCAACGGCTCCGGTGTCGCGCTTCCGCGCCTCGTTATTGCCATTATGGAAAACAACCAGAATGCCGACGGTTCCATCGACCTGCCTGAAGCTCTTTGGTCCTACATGGGCGGCCTGAAGAAGCTGGAAAAATAGGTTCTGTTCAGGAGCAGGGAAGGCGGACTGGAAGCAGTCCGCCTTTTTTTTGTTTAAAAGAGGCTTTTGGTGTAGAGGGTGTGGTAGTAGCCGTTGAGCTTGGTGAGTTCGGCGTGGGTGCCGCTTTCGACAACTTCGCCGTTGCGCAGAACAAAGATGGTATCGGCATGCTTCACGGTGGAGAGCCGGTGCGCGATGATGATGGTGGTGCGGTCCTTGCAGAGGCGTTCCATGGCATCCTGAATCATTTGCTCGGATTCGGTATCAAGTGCGGAGGTGGCTTCGTCAAAGATGAGGACGGGTGGGTTTTTGAGGAAAACGCGGGCAATGGAGATGCGCTGTTTCTGCCCGCCGGAAAGTTTTACGCCGTGTTCGCCGACGGGGGAGTCGAATCCTTCGGGGAGGGATTGGATGAAGTCGAGAATGTTGGCCTGCCGGGCGGCGGCCACAATCTCCTCCTCGGAGGCGTTGCGATTGCCGAAGAGAATATTATCGCGGATGGTGCTGTCGAAAAGGAAGGTCGATTGCTGGACGATGCCGATCTGTTCGCGGAGGAATTGCTGGCGCAGGTCCAGAACGTCGACTCCGTCGATTCTAATGCTTCCTTCAAGGGCCTCGTAGAAGCGCGGGATGAGCGTGGCAAGGGTTGATTTTCCTGCGCCGGATTCGCCGACGAGAGCGACGGTTTGCCCGGCAGGGATGGAGAGCGATACGTTTTTGAGAACGCGGGCGTCGTTTCCTTCGTAGGCAAAGGTGAGATCCTTGATTTCGATGGTGCCGGTGATGGTTTCCGGTTCGACGGGGTTTGGACGGTCTTGAATATCCGGTTCGATATCCATGATTTCGGTGAAACGCTCGAAGGAGGTGGCCCCTTGGCTGAACTGCTCGACAAAGTTGACCATGCGGTCGATCGGCTTGGTCATGAACTTGGCGAACATAAGGAAAACGAGCACGTCGGCAATTCCGACACTTCCCTTGAAGACCATGATGGCTCCGGCGGTGGCGATTAGAATTTCATGGCCGTTGATAAGCCCCATCATGCCGGCATGGAAGGCGGCCATGGTGTGGTACATGGTTTCCTTGGATCGGCGGAAGTCGTGGTTTACTTCGTCGAAGCGGGCAACGGCGTGGTGCTCGTTGGCGAAAGACTTAACCTCGCGGATGCCTTGGATGGAGTTTTCGATGTTTGAGTTGATGTCGGCCACCCGGCGGCGCATGGAGCGGACATTCTTGCGGAAGCGCTGCTGGAAGAAGAAGCCCCAGAGCACCATGACGGGTAGCGGAGCCAGGGCAATCCACGCCAGCATGGGGTTTATCCAGAACATGCAGGCGAAGGCGCCGGTAATGGTGCAGGCCGAGAGGAAGGCGTCTTCCGGTGCATGGTGTGCAACCTCGGAGATCGTGAAGAGGTCGTTGCTTAGGCGCGACATGATATGGCCGGTTTTGGTTTTGTCGAAAAAGCTGAAGGAAAGCTTTTGCAGGTGGCGGAAAAGGACACCGCGCATGTCGGTTTCGATTCGTGTGCCGAGAATGTGACCCCATTTAATGTTCGTAAACGACGAGAGGGTCAGCACGAGCACGAGGAATACCAGCAACGCAATGCTTGCAACAATTTCCCCCGATGGTGCATCCGCCAAATTAAACAGATGCCGTGTAACCAGCGGAATCAGGATGGCGCAGAGCGACCGGATGAATGCCATGGAAATATCCAGCGCAAACAACGGCCTGTGGGGTTTGTAGAACTCGATGAAGCGCCGAATCATATTTCCGAATTGGAGGTTATTACTTCAGTAGGGTGGCGGGAGTGTCGACCTGAAGGAAGTTGGTGTGGGAGGAGTAGACGTGCCCTCCGCCGATGAATACGATCAGGTCTTCCGTGTCGATGTGTTCTTCTTCGAGTAGTTTTCTCAGGCAGGTTTTGACGAGTTCGTCGGTAGTTTGCGGGATGTCGATATGTTCCGAAAAGACGCCGTAGCTGAGGGATAGTTCCCGCACCGTACGGGAGCTTTCGGAGAGGGCGAAGATGGGTCTTTTTCCTCGGTAGGAGGCGCAGATCTTGGCGGTGTCGCCCGATTTGGTGCTGGTAATAATGGCTTTGGCCGGGATGGCGCATGCCATGGCTACGGCGGATTTTGCCAGGTGGTTGCGCGGGATTAGATCCTTCGATTGCTGATGCACGGGAATTTCGTTGTTAAGGGCGATCTTCTGCGCTTCAACTTTGTGGGCAATATCGGCCATGGTCTGGACGGCTTCGACAGGATATTTCCCATAGGCGGTTTCGCCGCTGAGCATGACGGCGTCGGTGCCGTCGTAGATGGCGTTGGCGACGTCGGAAACCTCGGCGCGGGTGGCACGCGGGTTGTCGATCATCGAATGCAGCATCTGGGTGGCGGTAATGACGGGCTTTATCCGTTGGATGCAGGTGCGGATCATCTGCTTTTGAATAATGGGGACTTCTTCGGCCGGAATTTCGATGCCAAGGTCGCCGCGGGCAACCATAACACCGTGGGCGACATCGAGGATGGAGTCGAGATTGTCGACCCCCTCGCGATTTTCGATTTTGGCAATAACCTTGATGGGGCTTTTGCGCATGTCGAGGATGCTTTGGATGGCCAGAACGTCGTCACGGCTGCGCACGAAGGAGTGGGCGATGAAGTCGACGCCGTCGGTCCGTGTTGCCCAATCAATGAACTCGCCATCTTTTTCCGTCAATGCGGGCATGTCGAGTTTGATTCCGGGAACATTGACGCTTTTGCGGTTCTTGATGGCCCCGTCATTGGCGGCGGTGCAAACCAGTTCGGTGTCGGTCTTTCCGGTGACATCCAGCTGGGTTTCTCCGTCGTCGATGAGGATCGCGCTGCCAACCGAGACCTCTGCAACAAACCCCTCGTAACTCACCCGGAAGCCGTTTTCCGGTGTGTGTGTGGCCGCAATATGCACGGTGTCGCCGGTTTTGAGATCGAGGGGCGCATCCATGTCACGAGTGCGTACTTCGGGGCCCTTGGTGTCGATGAGAATGCCGATGCGGTCGGATACGGAGTGGATGACTGCGATGATGGCATCCGCCTCTTCGGTGCTGATATGTGCGGTGTTAAGGCGTACGACGTTCATGCCGCTATCGACCAGGTTGCGGATGAATTCGGGCTCGCAACGGTTTCCTGCGATCGTACAGATGATCTTTGTTTGTTTGTTTTGCATATTGTTCCTCAGGGGTCTGCCGGCGGGAGGTTTTAGCAGATTGAAATACAGGAGCTAGCTCATAATCCGGAATTAATAATGCGGCGGCCGCTCGTTTCCGGCAATGGGATCCGGTTCGTTGAGCTCTGCAACCTTTTTCTTGATCGTGTCGATATGCCGTTGCAACCGGGCGATATCCTGTTGTTGCCGAAACAGCTCTTCGTTGAGTTTTTCGATGGTTCCATCCTGCATGGCTGCCAGGGTTTCAAGCTTGATAATGCGTTCTTCCATAGAGCCGAATATAGCAGACTGCTTGGGTAATGGGAGTGGTTTCGCGGGCTTTTAGGTTGAAGCGCTCTCGGGCTTACCTAACAATATGTGCGGCTGAGGAGACAAACTATGCCCGATTACGATTATTTGCAAGATACCGACTTCTTGTTGCAAAACCTCATGGACAACATTCCGGACATGATCTATTTCAAAGATCTGGAGTCCCGTTTTATCATGATGAACAAGGCGGCGGCCGTTTGGCAGGGCTTCAACCACCCGGATGAGGCCATCGGCACTTCGGACTTCGATAGATACAAGGAGGAAGATGCCCGCCGGATGCTTGCGGACGAGCAGCGCATCATCGACACCGGCGAGCCGCTCGAAGGGATCGAAGAGGAGGAAACCCGGAAGAACGGCGAGGTGGCATGGGTTTCCACCACCAAGATGCCGTTGAGGGGGCCAAAGGGCAAGATAGTCGGCACGTTCGGGATTTCCCGCGATATCACCGACCACAAGGAAGCAGAGTTGCGCGCCGCCTACTATGATGCGCAGATCCGCGACATCAAGAACCGCATGGAGGAGGATGTCCGTATGGCAGGCGAACTGCAGAAAACCTTCTTTCCGCGCTCCTACCCATGTTTCCCCGCGGCGGGGGCGACCGACGGTGCGGTCAAATTCCTCCACCACTACCACGCAAGTGGAATTGTTAGCGGGGACTTTTGCTCGGTCCTCCGCCTGTCCGATACCGAAGCCGGGATTTTTCTGTGCGATGTAATGGGGCACGGTGTGCGTGCCGCCATTGGCACGGCACTTATTTGCGCGATGGTCGAGGAGGTTTCGGCCCTGGAAAAGGATCCGGGCAAGTTCCTTGATCGCATGAATGAACTGCTTTTGCCGATTCTTCGCCAAGAAGACATGTTCCTGTATGCTACGGCCTGTTATATGGTTTTTGACGCGTCCTCCGGGATGCTTCGCTTTGCCGGTGCCGGCCATCCTCTGCCGTTGCATTTTTCAAGGTCGGGCGGGTCGGCGGATTGGCTGGTGGACGATGTTTCGTTGCTCGGTCCGGCTCTTGCCATTACCGATGAGGGCGGATACCAAACCATTGAAAAGCAAATCCAGCAGGGAGAGACGGTCGTGATGTATACCGACGGGCTTTATGAGCTGGACTCCCCCGACGGCGAAGAGTTTGGCGAAAGTCGGCTGCTTGCTGCCGCAAACCGCTTTGCCGGGCAGCCCTTGGAAGAACTCTTCCCATCGCTGGTTGGTGCGGCGAGCGAGTTTGCCGGGGGAGGCGGGTTCAGCGATGATGTCTGCCTTGTTGGCTTCACTTTCCTCAACCCCATGAGAGGAGAAATGCCTTGAGCCCGAAAGAACCAGAGTCGGAATATCTACTAAAAAGCCTCATGGACAACATGTTGGATGCTATCTATTTCAAGGATCGGCAGTCGCACTTTATTATGGTGAATCAGGCTTGTGCGGAAAAGCATGGGTTTACAGCGCCGCGGGAGATGATCGGAAAGAGCGATTTCGACATGTTCTCCAAAAAATGTGCAGAATCAGCCTTTGCCGAGGAGCAACGCATTATTGAAACCAGCAACCAGGTGATTGGTCGCGAAAGCAGAGAGGTTTGGCCGGACGGCCACGCGACCTGGATTTCGACCTCCAAGGTGCCGTTGAAGGATTCCGATGGGGAAATCATTGGCACCTTTGGGATTTCGCGCGATATCACCGAGCACAAGGAGGCGGAGCTGCGTGCGGCCTATTACGATGCGAAGGTTCGCAACATCAAGGAGCGGATGGAGAAGGATGTCCGTATGGCGGGCGACCTTCAAAAGACCTTCTTCCCGCGTTCCTATCCTTCTTTCCCAATCGCGGGAGAGACCGACTCCGCGGTCAAATTCCTCCACCACTACCACGCAAGTGGAATTGTTAGCGGGGACTTTTGCTCGGTCCTCCGCTTGTCCGATACCGAAGCCGGGATTTTTCTGTGCGATGTAATGGGGCACGGTGTGCGTGCCGCCATTGGCACGGCACTTATTTGCGCGATGGTCGAGGAGGTTTCGGCCCTGGAAAAGGATCCGGGCAAGTTCCTTGATCGCATGAATGAACTGCTTTTGCCGATTCTTCGCCAAGAAGACATGTTCCTGTATGCTACGGCCTGTTATATGGTTTTTGACGCGTCCTCCGGGATGCTTCGCTTTGCCGGTGCCGGCCATCCTCTGCCGTTGCATTTTTCAAGGTCGGGCGGGTCGGCGGATTGGCTGGTGGACGATGTTTCGTTGCTCGGTCCGGCTCTTGCCATTACCGATGAGGGCGGATACCAAACCATTGAAAAGCAAATCCAGCCGGGAGAGACGATCGTGATGTATACCGACGGGCTTTATGAGCTGGACTCCCCCGACGGCGAAGAGTTTGGCGAAAGTCGACTGCTTGCTGCCGCAAACCGCTTTGCCGACCAGCCCTTGGAAGAACTCTTCCCGTCGCTGGTTGGTGCGGCGAGCGAGTTTGCCGGGGGAGGCGGGTTCAGCGATGATGTCTGCCTTGTCGGCTTCACTTTCCACAACCCCATGAGAGGAGAAATGCCTTGAGTCCGAAAAAACCAGAGTCGGGATATCTACTAAAAAGCCTTATGGACAACATGCCGGACGCGATCTATTTCAAAGACCGCCGGTCGCGTTTCATAATGATAAACAAGGCCTGCGCGGCCAAGCATGGTTGGGATTCGGTTGAGAAGGTCAAGGGAAGCACCGATTTCGATGTTTTTTCAAGGGAACACGCCGAGCAGGCTTTTGCCGATGAGCAGAGGATTTTGGAAACCGGCGAGCCCCTCAGGGGGATCGAGGAGAAGGAGACATGGCCGGATGGCCGTGTGACCTGGGTTTCCACCACAAAAATGCCGCTAAAGAATGCCGACGGCGAAATCATCGGTACTTTCGGGATCTCGCGCGACATCACGGAACATAAAGAGGCGGAGTTGCGCGGACAGAAGGCCGCCGAGGAAATGCGGTTCATCAAGGAGGAGATGGAGGAGGATTTCCGCATGGCGGGGGACCTGCAAAAAACCTTTTTCCCCTCCGGCTATCCCGCCTTTCCGGCGGATGCCCCTCCCGAAGAACAGTGTGTTGAATTCCTGCACCGTTTTAGGGCTTGTGGCGATGTCGGCGGTGAATATTGTTCCATCCGTCGGATTTCAGATACCGAAGCCGGTATTTTTCTGTGCGATGTGCAGGGTGTGGGCGTCCGATCTGCGCTTGGAACTGCGCTTATCCGCGGCATTGTGCAGGAAATCACCCCGTTGAGGTTTAGTCCCGGGGAATATCTATCGCGCATGAACGATCTTCTGATTCCGTTGATTCGCCATGAAGGGGTTTCGCTTAACATTACCGCCTGCTATCTCGTGTTGGATGTCGCTTCCGGTAAAATCCGTTTCGCGAATGCCGGGCATCCGCTCCCCATTCTTTTCCAGCAAGGACTGGGGGCCAAGTGGTTGTGCGACGATCATACGGCTTGTGATTCTGTGTTGGCGTTGCAGCTTGGCGTCACCTATTCCTCAATGGAGTTCCAGGCGAATCCTGGTGATGCCGTGGTGCTCTATACCGATGGCCTCTACAGTGTTGAAAATGCGCTCGACAATGCCTATGGGCAAAAGCGCTTGCTCGATTCCGCCCAAAGCTTCTCCGGCGACTCGCTCACCGATATTTTCGAGGGGCTGGAGGGCGATGCACTTGCTTTTGCCGGATCCGGAACCTTTACCGACGATGTTTGTCTTGTCGGTTTCCAGTTAAACAAGTTGCTTCAGTAGTTCGGATTGGCAGGCGATCCCGGTTTCCGGGCGCCTGTCGCCAGAAAAAGTTCATGGTCCGATTCCGGGGATCTTCTCCAGCGCAGCCACAACAACACTCTTCGCTCTGCTTCGAGTGG
>JBDLJW010000019.1:0-21784 GCA_039714135.1 Verrucomicrobiota bacterium | reverse complement strand
TTACTTCTTTTCTTGCAGTGTAAGCTTTTTCCCTGAGCTAAGCCATTCAGTGAGAATGACTTTGCAGTATTTGCTGGTGGAAAGGTGCATGGAGCATGCGCGCTTTTCAAGTTCGTCGGCAACTTCTTTAGACATGTTGATGCCAATTGTTTTCGTATTCTTCCCTATCGGATTTGTAGCCATTGTTGGGTCCCCCGTTTATTTATTAAAGAACTTGTTTTTAAATGAATGCTCTAAATGAGTCTAGTAAAAAATACTAAAAATAGGTGGCGGATTCACTTTTTTTTCCTCTGTTACTTTGAAAATGTAGTGGTATGCAGTGGTGGTTCAAAAGGGAGGAGCCAAGGGAGGAGCATACCGTCAGCCGGAGAAATGATTTTTCCGACTGTGTTGCGGTAGGCTATCTTCCCTGCTATTCGGTCTGCCAGAGCGAGAATAATGCCACTTGTCACTATGCCATCCGCTATGCCGAGATGGCGCTTTGCAGCAATCCCGACCACGCAAAATTTATTCGCAAGGGCTCCAGGCCATTCAATCCCCATGAAGACTCGTTTTCGGATTAATATGGAATTAATTTGAATGGAATTGTTTCTCACACAGAGCCACGAAGCCACGGAGAGCAAGGTAATCGAAAAATCGGCTTCTTTGTGGCTTTGTGTCTTGAGCGACCTCGGGAGCGGGTGTGAGTACAATACTGTTCAAGTTAATCTGATATAACTGCGCTTGTCATCCGAGCGGGCTGCCACTATGTTCCGCGCATGTCGAACCAGGACCAAGGTAATCTGAAAGGCCGCGTGGCCGTTGGCATGAGCGGGGGAACCGATAGCTCTGCCGCTGCCGCAATGCTTGTTGATCAGGGCTACGAAGTCATCGGGCTTACCGCTCATATGTGGAAGGATGGTTCGCGTTGCTGTTCATTGGAGGATGTCGAACGCGCCAGGAAGGTCTGTGCCTACCTCGGCATCCGCCACTACGTTGTTAATGCGCAGGAAATCTTTACCGAAAAAATTGTCGATCCTTTTGTTCGGGAGTATGCCGCCGGCCGCACGCCATCGCCCTGCATCCACTGCAATGCCTTTGTTAAGTTCGGCTTCCTGATGGACCGGGCCATTCAGCTTAATTGCGACCATCTGGCGACCGGGCACTATGCACGCGTCGAAGAGCACGATGGGGAATACCACCTGCTCTGTGCGAAGGATCCCCGGAAGGATCAATCCTACTTCCTCCACCGCCTGAGCCAGAAACAGCTGGGCTTCATTCTCTTTCCCCTGGCCGATATTCCAAAGCCGGAAGTCAAAGCCTATTCCGACCAGCGGGGCCTTCCGGTTATTCCGCGAGGCGAAAGCCAGGATTTGTGTTTTGTGGAGGAGGGCAGGCTCCCCGAGTTTGTCGAGGCGCGCGATCCCTCCATTGCCCGGCCGGGCGAGATTCGTGACCAGGAGGGCAATGTGCTTGGAACACATAATGGACTGCACCGCTTTACGGTGGGGCAGCGCGGTAAGCTGGGCATTGCCCTTGGTGAACGCATGTATGTGAAACGGCTCGATAAGGAAAACAATGTTGTTGTGGTGGCCCCGCGTCCCGATGTCATGAAATCCGAATGCACTCTGACCGATGTTCATTGGATTCTGGGCGGTGCTCCGGTCGGGGATCTGCAATGCGAGGTGCGCCCTCGCTATCGCAGCAACGGGGCCACTGCCACGGTCCGGATTTCCGCCGCCGGTTCCGTTGTGCATTTCGACGAGCCTCAGTTTGCGCTCACCCCCGGCCAGGCCGCCGTGTTCTACAAGGATGGCGAGGTTCTTGGCGGCGGATGGATCGATCAGGTTCCTTGACCGAAATAGGTATTTATATCGGATGCGGGTGATTTACCTGCTTTATCAATTCGTTTCTACATGCCACTATCACGACCTTTAAAGTTAAACCGGAGGTTTGGGATGCGCAGGATTATTTGTGGAATATTGGTGCTTTTCGGGGCGGCGGCCGCCATGGCTGCGGAGACAACTCCAACTGATTTCAAGGCGGACTATCTTGAGCTGGATGTTTTGACGCAGAAGCTTGCGGGCAGCGGGCTGGAAGTTCTGGGGACGCATCAGGTGGCGGGCAGCAATGACTATACGGTGGTGGTCTATACCTGCGGTGAGCTCAAGAAGGCGGCCCGGCTTCCCGAGCGGGGTTTCGTTGGCGTGCTGCGTATTCTGCATAACGGCAAGGATCGGGAACTGGTGGTGTCGAATCCCGAATATTACATGCGCGCGTTCCTGCAAAAAGACTATGAGGCCGGTATGGCCAAGCCGGTTAAGGATGCGTTGACGGCTGCGCTTGGAGGGCTTTCGCCGACGGAGGATTCGCTAAAGACCAAGAAGCTGGCAAAATACAACTTTATGATGAGCATGCCGAAGTATGATGATTTCGCGCGTGTTGCAAAAGGCGATGTAAAGGAATTGTGCGGGAAGCTCGAAGCCAATGCGCAGGATCGGATTGTGTTCAAGCTCGATCTGGCCGGAGACGGCTCTTCGGTGCTTTATGGAGTGAGCCTTCCGGTGGAGATTGAAAAGTTCAATGAAAAGCTGGGAACCATGGGGCAGTCGCATTTGCTTCCCTACACGGTGCTGATTGAAAACGGCGAGGCCAATATTCTGCACGCCAAGTTCTATTTGGCGCTCAGCTTTCCGCGGCTCACCATGACGGAGTTCATGAAAATCATGTCGGTGCCGGGCGATATCAAGGACGCCTTCAAGGCCAGTTTTAAATAGTTGTCCGATGGAGTTGCTCCCGAATTGATTGGAAAAACGATGAAGTTGCCCTTTTCTCTTTTCCTGGCATTCAAATATCTCAAGCCGAAGCGTTCGATGGTTTCGATCATCACGGTGCTGACGATGATGGGCATCATGCTTGGCGTGGCGGTGTTGATTATTGTGCTGTCGGTGATGACCGGCTTCGATGATGTGCACAAGGAACACATGATCAAACTCGACTCGCATATCCAGATCGGTGCGCGGGGGCAGTCCGCCTTTGCGCCAGAGCCGGTGCTGGAGCTGCTGGATGGAATTCCCGAGGTTCGGGCCGCCGCCCCGGCAGTGGAGGGGTTTGTGATGATGACCCGCCATGGGCAGGCGGTCACTGCGGTGCTGCGCGGGATTGATCCGGAGTTGGAGAAGGGGATTTCGGATGTGGAATCATTCTTGGTTGATGGAGCCTTGCCGACCGACGACGAGACCGTGGTGCTGGGGGATCGGCTGGCAATGACCCTTGGTGCCTGGACGGGAGATCGATTGACGGTTTATTCGCCGCAATGTTTTGTTAGCGAGGACGAGTTGCGTCTGCCTGCCGAGCTGACGGTGTCCGGCATCTTTTCGGTCGGCATGTACGATGTCGATTCGCAGTTTATGATTTCATCGTTGCCGACGGCGCGCGATGTGTTCGGCATGGAGGCTGGCGTTCAGACCCTTCGGATTATTACGGACGACCCCTATCAGGCCGAGGCCACCAGCGAGAAGATCCAAGATGGACTTGCCGCGGCCGCTGCGGGGCAGGACGGGCTGGGTTGGCTCCGGCATCTCTACACGCGGACATGGATGAAGATCCACCAGAATCTCCTCAGTACGTTGAAGGTGGAGAAGGATATGATGTTTATTCTGCTCTGCGGCATTTCACTGGTCGCCACGATGAGCGTGACCAATACGCTGATTACCCTTTGTGTCCAGAAGACCCACGAGATCGGGTTGCTCAAGGCGCTTGGTTTTTCGTCTGGCAAGGTGGTGGGCATCTTTTTTCTGCTGGGGTCGATTCAGGGGCTTTTCGGTTGCATCTTTGGCGTGGTGATGGGGACCTGGGTTTCCGCCAACTTGGATGCCGTACTAAACTTTATGCGAAGGTTTAATCCGGGATTGATGTCGGCGCAGTTCTACCAATTTACCGAAATGCCTTCGCGCACTACGCTGCCCGATGTGCTGGCGGTCTGCCTGATCGTGATGGTGTTCAGTACGCTTGCCGGCGTTCTTCCTGCTGTTCGTGCCGCCAAGATGGAACCGGTTGATGCCTTGAGGTATGAATGAGGCGAATACTTTCCATTTTGATACTTTTTTGTGCCGTGGCAGTGGAGGCCTCGTTCGATTGGGATCCGCTCTATGAAAGCCTGTCGGCGACGAACGGCATGGAGTTTCTGGCGGTGCGGCCGTTTTATTCGCGTGTTGATGATCCGGCGTCGGAGCGCTGGCGCAAGGATTATCTGTGGCCGGTCTACACGCGCAAGGGGTTTAAAGACGAGACCTATAGCCGCTTCCTGTTTTTCGGCTATTCAGTCGATTTTTCGGAGGACGATGATCGTCATCGGACATGGGTGCTCCCGTTCTATTTTCAAGGGGTGGATGCCAGCGGCGAGGGCTATTTTGCGTTATTCCCCTTCGGAGGAACCATCCACGAGTTTGCGGGGCGGGATGAAATCATGTTCGCCCTTTTCCCCGTTTACAGCAGGTCGCAGGTGAACGATGTACGCACGACCTCCGTATTTTGGCCGATCTATTCCCGGTCGCAGGGCGAAAAGGTGGATCGCCTGCGCGTGTGGCCGTTTTATGGAAGGACGGATCTGCGAGGTGAATATCGGAAAAAGTTTATTGCATGGCCATTCTACACCTCAGTGAAATATACGAATGATCGCAATCCCGGCGGCGGCTTTATTCTGCTTCCGGTATATGGCCGGGTTAAAACCGAGAGGTCGGATAATTATTGGGTTGTTCCGCCGCTCTTTCGCTATATGACCAGTGATGAGCAGTGGATCGTCCACGCACCGTGGCCATTCATTCAGCTGGCCGACGGAACCATGCATAAACGTATTTTCTGGCCGCTCTACGGCAAGAAGAGTCTAGGCACGTTGACGCGGCAGTATTTCCTTTGGCCGTTCATCTGGAACAACAAAACCGAGTATGCCCGACATACGCAGCACCGCCGCGTGGTTGTTCCGTTTGTGGCCTCTGAGTCGGATGTGGTTACAAAGAAAACCGGGGAGTACGAGGTTGGCGATGTCTCCTCCCGTTATTGGAAGATCTGGCCATTGATGAGCTGGGAGCGTAAGCATGGAAATTCACGCTTCCGGACCCTGGAGCTTTGGCCTATGCGGAATACGCCGGGTATTGAGCGCAACTGGGCTCCTTGGTGGACGCTTTATCGCCGTGTAGACACCGATGGCGAAATCGGGCACCACCTCCTGTGGGGATTGTATCGCCAGACAAAAAGTCCGGAGCAGTTTGAATGGAGCTTGCTCAAGGGATTTGCCGGTTATAAAAAGATGCAGAACAGCCGCCGTTACCGCTTTTTGTTCATGTGGTTTGGTGGTGGAGAGGAGTCGCCATAGCCAAATTTATTATAAACTACATGCAGTATCCGGCCAATTCGGCGCGCCGGATGGGAAGCCAGATGCTTCAGTTGCTGCACGATGTCGGCCATGCCATGTTCATGCTGCTGGAGGCCGCCGGTTTTATTCGCTATGTGTTTTCAAAACGCAACCGGCGCGAAACCATCGTACAAATGTTTACTGCCGGCATCAAAAGCCTCGCTGTCATTACGGTGGTTGCGCTTTTCACCGGCATGATTCTCGCCTTGCAGACCGGGCTGGAGCTGCGCCGCTATGGGCAGGAGGTCTATATTGGTTCTGCTGTTGCCGTTTCGATGATCCGCGAGATGGGGCCGTTCATGACCGGGCTGATTATTGCCGCCAGCGTCGGCTCGGCCATCGCCGCGCAGATCGGCACCATGGTCGTTTCGGAGGAGATCGCCGCGTTGGAAGTAATGTCCATCAATCCGAACCGCTTTCTTGTTATGCCGCGTCTCGTGGCTCTGGTTGTCATGATGCCGATTCTCGCGGTCTATACCAATATCCTCGGCATCATGGGCGGTGCGGTGGTTGGCACGACGCAGTTGGGGGTTTCGGTGCAGGCCTATATGGACAACGCTACGCAGTTCGCCACCAACAAGGATCTTTATGTGGGCCTGCTCAAGGCGTTTGTGTTTGGAATTGTTATTACGACGGTCTCGTGTCATCAGGGTTTCATGACGCGTGAAGGCGCGGTGGGGGTCGGCAAGGCCACGCGGCGTTCGGTCATCATTTCCTTTCTGGTCATTCTGGTGCTGGGCTACATGATAACGAGGCTTTTCTACGTATGATCCGCTTTGAAAACATTACCAAGGTTCTCGGAGGAAGAGCTGTTCTTGATGACGTCAGTTTCGAGGTCGGCGAAGGGGAGACGTTTGTTATTGTCGGTCTTTCCGGCGCAGGTAAGAGCGTGACGCTCAAGCACATGGTTCGCCTTATGCAGCCGGATTCCGGCAGTGTGGTGATTGATGGCGAGGCCATCAATGACCTTAGCCGCACCGCTTTGCAGACGGTTCGCTCCAAGTTTGGTGTGCTGTTCCAGAGCGCGGCCTTGCTGCAGTGGATGAGCGTCGCCGACAATGTGGCCTTGCCCTTGCGCGAGCACACGAAGATGGACGAGGATGAAATCGAAAAGCTTGTCCTGGAAAAACTGGGCTTGTTGAACCTGTCCGATGCGGGCGATAAGTTTCCGTCGGATCTTTCCGGCGGGATGCAGAAGCGTGTCGGGTTGGCGCGCGCGATCATCATGAATCCAAAGATTGTGTTGTATGACGAACCAACTTCCGGCCTCGACCCCGTCACTTCGCGGCGCATTGATGATTTAATCGTGGATATGCGTAAGGAACTCGGTATAACGAGTGTTGTCGTAACCCACGACCTGCACAGTGCGCTGGCAATTGGTTCGCGCATTATGATGCTGCACCAGGGAAAGATTGTGGAAAGTGCAACGCCGGAGGAGTTCATTCATTCGAAGGACAAGACGGTGCAGAGCTTTCTGGAGTCGCAATACATTACAAAAAAAGGAAAATGGGAAACCGGGTTGAGTCATGAATAAATACAGGCGCGAAGTCACCATCGAAATCATGGTCGGACTCTTCATGTTCATCGTATTGATTGCGCTGGGCATTTTTACAATCGTGCTCAGTCAGGAAAACCTGCTGAAGAAAACCTACCCCTACGAATTCGTCTTTACCGAAGTCGGTGGTTTGCGCGAGGGCGACAATGTCTTTTTGCGCGGTATGAATGTCGGCCGTGTCAGCCAGACGGACCTGCTGGACAGCCATGTGCGTGTCTATGTCACTCTCGATGTGCCGCTCCACCTACGCCGAGGGTATAAGATTGACGTTGTCGATGCCTCCATGCTTGGCGGAAAAAACCTGAAAATCTACGAAGGCCCGGCTGATGCGCCGGAGCTGGAGGGGAATATGACTATTCTTGGCTCGAAGCCGGTGGAGATGGTCGTAGAGCTGGGCCGTACGGTCGGCGAATTGCAGACGGCGATTAATTCCGTCAATGCGGGTGAAGGAACACTTGGAAAGCTGCTGAAGGATGAAGCCGTGTACAACAATCTGGCCGATGTTAGCGAGAGCTTGGCCAATATCATGTCGCGGCTGGAACGCGGCGAGGGTACGCTTGGAAAGATTCTGGTGTCGGACGATGGGCAGTTTTATGACGATGGCAAGGCCTTGTTGGCCAACCTGCGCACCATCAGCCAGAACCTCGCCGACGGCAAGGGCACCCTTGGTCAGATGATATCGGGCGAAGATATGGCCTTTAAGGATTTGGAAGCCACATTGGCCGCCATCCGAAGCATTTCGGAAAGCATCAATTCAGGCGAAGGGACGCTGGGTCGTTTTGTGCGCGATGCCAAACTCTACGACGAAGCCACCCTGTTGGTTGAAGACGTCCGGGCTGCTGTAGACGATCTGCGCGAGGCCTCGCCCATTACCTCCTTCGGCAGCGTATTGTTTGGTGCTTTCTAGGAGGGCGAGGAGTGTCGCGCCACAGCAAGGCGATCAGGCGACCTCAAACGATTTTGTTCATTACTGTCGTTTTGGGGTTGTTTTTCGCTTCCTTCTACATAAGCCACAGGGAACCCCCGCTGGTTCGCATCGGCGAAATAAAGCCCGGCATGAATTTTTCCAAGGTGCGCGTGCAGGGCGTCCTCGAATCCAACGCCCGGCGGATGGGGGATGGTTCCGTGCTCTACATGATTGTCGATGAAACCGGCGCGTTACCTGTATTTCTCAACCATGTCCCAGAAGGGAAGCTTCCCACGGCCGGATGTGCGATTTCCGCGACAGGGCAACTTGGTATGGATGCCAACAAGCTGGCTTCCATGCGTGTACATGGTTCTGCGCAGATCAAAGTACTGAAGAAACCGGACCCAATCACTGTTTCCGGACGGATTTCCAAGCTCTGGACACCGCCGCCGGATTCCCGCGCACCGCATCGGATCATTCTGGATCGACCGGAAGGCTCGCTTGAGGTTGTCCATTGGTTTACTCCAAAGAGGCAACCCGCTGTAGGTGATCGCGTGAAAGCCAAAGGGGTTTTGGGATTCTACAAAGGCCGAATGCAGCTCAAGGTGCGGGAAGCCGCCGATATTCGCCTTCAGTCGGAAAGATAGGAAGAGCGGATCCACTCGAGCATTTCGTTGCGGTCGGCGAAGCGATCTTCCATTTGGGCGTCGTAGGCTTCCTTGAGGATCTGGCCGATAAGCCTGCCTTCCTTGATTCCCATGTCGATCAGGTCATGCCCGCGGATCCACGGCTCGGGCAGGATTGGTTCGTTGGCCATTTCCTCCATGTAGTCGTTTAGGAAGTCATAGTTGTCGAGCATGGCGTGCGAGCCGAGGCAGTCGAGCCGGTGCAACTCCATTTCAAGATCGAAGGTTTCCGCGCCGATCAGCTTCCGTAGCTTGGAGGTACGCATTTTTTGCACCTCCATGAAGCGCATGTGGCCGCGTATGGCCTCGACAATGTGTTGCTTTTCCTTGTTGGGAAATCGGAGCCGAACCAGGATTTCCTCCGCCATTCCGGCACCGACGGTGGCGTGGCCATCGAACCGGATGCGCGGCTTGCCATCCCTGCCGGGACCGATACCCGCTGTTGGCGGCTTGCCGACATCGTGCAGCAACAACGTATAGGCCAGCTCGCGTGGAGTGTAGGTTTGCTTATCCTCCGGATGAGTCTGCCTTTTGTTCATGAGGTTGAGCATTAGGACGGTGTGCTCGAAGACATCGCCTTCTGGGTGGAATTGGGGTGGTTGCTCCTGTCCGACCATGGGCAGGAGTTCGGGGATGGTGTGTTCGAGCAGGCCGAGTGCATGGAAATGTTCAAGGGCGTCGCCGGGGCGGGGGCTTTCGGTCAGGGTGCGCGTGAGCTCCATCTCGATTCGTTCGGCGCTGATTTTGGGAACCAGATGTGCCATGTCGCGTATGGCTTCTTCGGTTTCGGGGGCGAGTGCGAAACCGAGAGTATGCGTAAAGCGCACGGCGCGCAGCATGCGCAGGTGGTCTTCCTGAAACCGCTCGGACGGATTGCCGATGGCGGCGACGATCTTTTTTTCAAGGTCGCGCTGGCCGTGGACATAGTCGTGGAGCTGATCCGAAACGGGGTCGTAGAACATTCCATTGATGGTGAAGTCGCGCCGCAGGGCATCCTCCTTGGCCGCGCAGAAGTGGATGGTTTCGGGATGGCGGCCATCGACCGACCCGGCCTCTTTTCGGAAGGTGGCCACTTCGATGGTTTTCTTTCCGTCGACAACCGCAATGACACCAAAGGCCTTGCCGATCGGAATGGTTTTAGGAAAGAGGGTTTCAACTTCTTCGGGGAGGGCATCGGTGGCGACGTCGTAGTCTTTTGGGGTGTGGCCGAGCAACTCGTCCCTAACGCAACCTCCGGCAAAATAGGCGGTAAACCCCTTGGCTTGCAGGGTTTTAACTATGTTTAGTGCGATTTTTTGTTGTTGTTCAATTCCGTCCATAAAGCCTTTATCCCGCGAATGAATGAACTATAATCCAAGAACTTCGTCGAAGAAAACATAAACGAATTGGAAGCCGATCATGAAAAAACCTTTCCTATGGATTACCCTGTTGCTTTGTGCCATTCCTGCTTTTGCGCAGTTTGACGACCCCTTTTCTGTAGAGGCCCGTCTGGATGGCGATGTGATCCGCCTTGAAGTCGGGGTGTTGGCGAAGCACTACCTCTATGCCGACTACTTGAAGGTGACCGATACTCTCGGCAACGAACAGGAGGTCGTTGAGCTTCCTGAAACCTCGTCGATCACGGATCCAAATACGGGCAAGCCAAAGCCTGTTTTCGACCAGTCTTTCTCGGCCGTGTTTTCGTGGAAGCCTCAGGACGGCGGGGCGGCGGCCTTTCACGTCCATTATTGGGGCTGCAACGACGAAGTCTGTTTTATTCCGCAAACCAAGGTGGTGGAGCTGGAGGTCGCTGAGAAAGCTCCTGTGGCTGAAGAAGTGCCTGTTGCCGATGCCCCTGCCGACTGGCAGGCCGAACTTGAGAGCTTCGAGGTGCTGGGGTCGGAGGCGGGTCATTTGAAGGCTACCCCGTTCTTGCGCTTCCTCGACCAGGCGGAGAGTGACGGCGAGGCCGATGTCAGCGGATTTCGTCTGTTCCTTGCGGATCCAGTGGCTTTTGTTCGCGAGTCCGGACTTGTCTGGACCATTCTCTTCATTCTTGCCGGAGGCTTGCTGCTCAACCTTACACCTTGCGTCTTGCCGATGATCCCGATCAATCTGGCTATCATTGGTGCGGGTGCACAGGCGGGTTCGAAGGGGCGCGGTTTTGCGCTGGGTGCAACCTATGGCTTGGGTATTGCGCTGGTCTATGGGCTGCTTGGTGCCCTTGTTGTGCTGACGGGGTCGCAATTCGGCACCATCCAATCCAATCCTTGGTTTAATCTGGTGATCGCCATCATATTCATCGTGCTTGCGCTGGCCATGTTCGATGTGTTCCAGATCGATTTATCCCGTTTCCAATCCAAGCTGGGCGGTGGACAGCAGAAGCAGGGTAGTTTCCTTGTTGCGATCACAATGGGTTCCGTTGCCGCGCTGCTGGCCGGCGCGTGTGTTGCTCCGGTGGTGATCGCCGTTCTGTTGCTGGCGACCAGTATTGGTCCGATCGGGTTGGTCCTACCCTTTATTCTTGGCCTCGGCATGGCGTTGCCGTGGCCGTTTGCCGGTGCTGGACTATCGTTTCTGCCCAAACCCGGCAAATGGATGGAATACGTTAAATATGGCTTTGGTGTGGGGATCATCTTTTTTGCCCTCTACTACGGCCATTTAAGCTATCGGGCCTTCCGTCCGGCGGACATCGCCGAGAACGGCGAGATCGAAGGACACTTGATCATTGACGGAGCATCCAATGCTGGACTGGCCGATGCGCTGAAGCAGGCACGCGCCAATGGAATGCCGGTCTTCATCGATTTCTGGGCCAGCTGGTGCAAGAACTGCACGGCGATGGAAAAGACCACCTTTAAGGACGAAATGGTCAAGGTTCGTCTAGAGAACTACCTGTTCATCAAGTACGTTGCCGAGGATCCAACCGACCCCGAGACCAAGGCTGTAATGGAGCGCTTCGGGGTGCAGGGGCTTCCAACGTTCATAGCGCTAGGCGCAAAGCCGGGTTCGGAAGTCGAATAGGTAAAGGGTTGGGCCTCGTCCAACCCCTCGCAAATTCTGGCAGAGACCCGGGCAATCGTTCGGGTCTTTCGCGTGAAATATCGTTCGGCCGTGCCGAACCGCCGCGCAAAAAAACGTATAGGTCCATTGTGCGGATAGGCGTGGACCGAAGCCGTGTAGACCGTTCCTGCCGTTCCTGCATCAATGGTGCAAATATGAATCAGCACCTCGTATTTTCCAAAAAAGCGTTTTCCCTTTGCATGGTAGATCAGGTCAAAAGTGGTATCCGATGTCTGCCTGCGATACAGCTCTTTAACATCCGTACGCTGCCTCTTTTCATTAACATAGTAATAGGTGCCGTTTCCGGTCCCAACGATTGGGAAATCGATTGTCCCATCCTTGGATACCGACCGCCGGTATTCCCTTTGGATGCGCGGGATAAGATCCGGCTGGCTTAGATAGCGGGTTGTGGTATCGAATCGTGAGGGAAGTACTCCGCAGATATCGGCCCGGATGCATTTTTTTTCAAGCAATGCCTTGGCTTTTGCATCGGTCAGCAAGTCGGTGGTTTCAAGCGCAAAAACGCCCGGCGATACTACCGCCAACACCATTGCTAAACTGTTTAATATCCGTCTTTTCATGAGATTGCGCCATTAGACGGCAATCCGCCGCCTGTATTCAATGACGTTTTTTTGGTTTTGCAGTGGGCGCGAAGACTGCAAAGATAGCCGCCCATGAAGAAAAGTCCAATAACCTGTGCCTATTCCACCTGCCCGAACGATACGTTTATCTTCTGCCACATGGCACAGGCAGCGGATATCGAGACCCATCTATACGATGTCGAAACCCTCAACCGCATGGCGTTCGAGGAGCGGTTCGATATCACCAAGCTCTCCTTCCATGCGTGGCTTTTATTGCAAGACAAGTATGAACTGCTCAATGTCGGCGCCGCCCTTGGGCGCGGTTGCGGGCCGCTCGTAATAAGCCAAACGTACCGCCGGCATCTTGCCGGCTCCATCGCCGTCCCCGGCGAGCATACCACCGCGCATCTACTGCTTCGCCTCTGGAACCCAGAGCTTAAGAACCGCATCTTCATGCCGTTCGATCAAATCATGGATGCCGTCGAAGCGGGCGAGGCCGATGCCGGCGTAATCATCCATGAAGGACGCTTTGTTTTCGAGGAGCGCGGTTTCCAGTGTCTGCAGGATCTGGGCGAATGGTGGGAAGGCGAAACCGGCCTGCCGATCCCGCTCGGCTGCATTGCTGTCCGTAAAAGTCTCGGAGTAGAGCGCATCGCCGAAATCGAGCAGCGGTTGAAAGAATCGGTCCAGACCGCTTTTGCCGATTCGGGTTCAACCACGGAATACGTGAAGCAGCACGCGCAGGAACTAGACGACAATGTCATCCGCCGGCACATCGAAACCTATGTCAACGACTTCACTCTCGATCTCGGCGACGAAGGCCGCGCGGCGATTCGGAAACTGCAGCAGATGGTCGTGGCTGCAGGGATAATTAGCAACGGATTTATATAAGCAACGGATAGACAGGAGATCCGCTGCTTATATAAATCCGTTGCAGAAAATTAGTTGGGTTTACCCCGAAAGCGAAGCGATAGATAATTTTGCTGAAAGCAAAATAACGACCGAAGGGAGTGGTTCATGATTGGGATTTTATTTGCAACCGGGATGGAGGCCCATCCCTTTATTGAAAGGGGTGTGCCGGAAGGCACCATTCCGCTTATTTGCGGAATGGGAATGGAGGCGGCGCGCGCGGCGACCTTGGAGCTGATTGAAAAACATGGCTGCACATCGGTCATCAATGCCGGGGTGTGCGGTGCGCTTGACGATTCCCTTGAACGCGGGTCGGTTCATCGAATCATGACGGTCTTCAATGTAGACGGAGCATCTTGCTCCGTTGAGACGCAGGGCAAGTGTCTCGTGACCGTGGAAGAGCCGGTTTTTCAGCCGGATCGAAAAAAGGAGCTTTCCACACTTGGCGATCTCGTCGACATGGAGGGCTATGCCGTCGCCCGTGTCTGCGAGGAACACAACATTCCATGCATCATGGTCAAAGGCGTGACCGACTTTGGCGACCACAACGGCAAGGATGATATCCAAACGCACCTCGCCCCCGTTTCCGAAGCTGTGGCCGGAAAATTAATCGAGATTGTTAAAGCGATGTAATACGATAACGACTTTTGGAGGTGTTATGGATTCTGATATTTCAGGGAAGTTATCAGCGCTTTTGGCGACTGGGTCGCGGTGTTTATGTGACTGGTTGAATGATGTGCTACCTAAGTTGGATGTTGCGTGGTGGAACGGTCTGGTTTTACCGAATCTTTCTCATCAGCAACGGGAGCGGGTGAATAGAAGTAATATTCAATCATTACACCAGCTGGACCTTGCCGCTCTGCTTCGGTTATTGGATCGGAACTGGTATGAGATATCGTCGCGGTTTAATTTGACGACTCAGGATCGTAATTATGTCAAAGAGATGCAGACTGTCCGTAACCGTTGGGCCCATATGGATGCGTATGGTATTGAGTGTGATGATGTTTTTCGGGATGTTGATACACTTCAGCGTTTTCTGAAAATTATCCATGCTCCGGAATCGGCAATTGATGCTGGAGCGCGGATTAAGGATCAGATTATTCAGTCTGATTTTGCGGTTCCAGCTCCGCCGGATGGCCCTGTTATCGTGCCGAATTCTCCAGAACCGAAGGAATCGGTTCAACCTGGAGGAGTTTATCAAGTCGGGAGTTTAGTGGCTCTTGTTAGTGATCCTTCGAAAACCGGGGCGGTTATTGGTATTGACGGTTCCGGGGAGTCTTCCCGCTACATGGTTTTTATGGATAATCGTCCTCAGCAATTCTATGCATCTCAACTTCAGCCGACGGTTGCTAATGACGAAAAGCAGATCGTTAAGCTGAAGGAATTACATACGCTTCTGACGGGGCTACAGATTCGGCATCCGTCATTGAACACGCTTTATTCTTTAAATGCTGCTCGTATTGATTTTGTGCCGTATCAGTTTCGCCCGGCACTGAAGATTATTCAGTCCGATCAGCCTCGTTTGCTTATTGCGGATAGTGTGGGTGTGGGTAAGACCATTGAAGCCGGGTTGGTTCTTCGTGAACTACAGGCACGCAATAATGTGGAGTCGGTTTTGATCATCTGCCCCAAGCCGTTGGTTGCTGAACGGAAGTGGGAACTGGAGATGAAACGGTTTGATGAGCAGTTTACGGCCTTGAATGGTAAGGCGCTGCGTTACTGCATTCATGAAGCCGATTTGGAAGGGGAGTGGCCTGACTCAAATAAAAAAACCATCGTTCCTTATTCCTTGTTGCAGGATGAAACTTTACTTCATGGGAAACAGGACGGGCGTAAAAAACAAATCGGTCTTCTTGATCTGGATCCTCCTCCAAAGTTTGATCTGGTCATCGTGGATGAAGCGCATCACGTTCGAAATTCCAATACGTATGCCCATCAGGCGGTTCAGTTTTTTTGTGAACATGCTGAAGCGGTTATTTTCCTGACAGCCACGCCGGTGCAAATGGGAAACCGTGATTTATATACGTTGCTGAATCTATTGCGGCCGGATTTGGTGATTGATCCGGAAACCTTTGAGCACATGGCGGAGCCGAATGCATTTATTAACGAAGCCGTGAAAGCGCTTCGATCCGGTGGTGATACCTGGAAGGAAGAGGCCGGGGGTGCTTTGAATAAAGCCGCGACAACGGCATGGGGACAATCGATTCTTGCTGAAAACCCAAAATTAAAGGCCGTTCAGCAACAGTTGAAGCAGGGTGATCTGTCAAGGGAAGACCGCGTGGCTCTGGTTCGTCAGGTTGAAGGATTTCATAGCTTTTCGCGGTTGATTAATCGAACCCGTCGGCGGGATATTGGAACCTTTTGCACTCGGAAACCGAAAACGGTTGAGGTTCCATTTACGAATGCACAGGAACAATTACATAATGATTTGCTAGGCTTTCAGGCTAAAGCACTCGCGATGGTTCATGGAACACAGCATGTGCAGTTTATGATGAGTACGATTCGTCGTCAGGCGGCCAGTTGTATTTTTGGTTTGGCTCCATTTATTACCGATATTTTACAGCGTCGTCTTTCCGATTTGGAGTGGCAGGAGGCTTCGGATGAATTTGAAGAATCTCCAGAAATGATTCAAGAGCTTAAAAATGAAGCACAGGAGATTGTGCGAAAAGCTGAGACCCTTCCGCCGGATGATCCTAAATATGATGCGCTGTTGAATATTGTCAGAGAGAAAACAGCTATGCCGAATAGCAAGCTGATGGTGTTTAGTACATTCCGTCATACTTTAGGTTATCTCGAAAAGCGGTTGCGGCGTGGCGGTATTCGAGTTGGTCTGGTACACGGCAGTGTGAAAGATGAGGATCGGTTGGTTTTAAGACAGCGCTTTGAATTGCCTCAAGATGATTCCGATGCAGTCGATGTCATGCTTTTTTCAGAGGTGGGTTGCGAAGGTTTGGACTATCAGTTTTGCGATATGATGGTGAACTATGATTTGCCGTGGAATCCGATGCGGATTGAGCAACGGATTGGGCGAATTGATCGGCGCGGTCAGAAAAGCGATGCGGTGGCGATTTATAATATGATTACGCCAGGAACCATTGATGCAGATATTTATGAACGTTGTCTGATGCGGGTTGGTGTTTTTGAATCGAGTATCGGAGAGAGTGAAGAAATTCTTGGCGATATTACACGCGAAATTCGAAGTATTGCGGAGAATCTGGAACTAACTGCGATTGAACGTCAGGGCAAACTTGAACAGCTGGCAGACAATGAGGTTCGTAAGGTTCAGGAGCAGGAAACGCTGGAGGAACGGGAACATGATTTGTTTGGGTTGCGTCTCCCTCAGAATGGGCTGAATACAGATGTTCAAGAGGCGGAAAGCTATTGGTTGTCCAACGAATCACTACAAAATTTTGTGATTCGTTATCTGAATGAACGAATAGGCGAATCGGAATATATTCTCGGTAATGAAGTGTTAAAGACCTTGCGGCTGTCTCAAGAGGCGCGAAATAAACTGTTGGAAGACTATCGACAGTTACCGAAATCAAAAACGCCGATGTTTCGCGAGTGGGAAAAACGGTTGAAAGGGACTGACGCGCATAGTCCAATTACCTTTGAATCTGCTTGTGCGGCGGATCATCGAAACGCGCTGTTTATTATGCCATTACATCCGTTGGTTCAGCAGGCAGCTCGTTATCTTGATGTAGCCGAACCCGTTTATACGGCCTTTCGAATTCAGAGTGGTGATTTGCCAGCGGGAACATATCCATTTGCTATTTATGCATGGGAGATTAAAGGGCTGCGTTCCGAACTTCAGCTGATTCCTGTTTGTGCTGATGTTGAGGTGCGGAATGCCTTTTTTGATCATCTCGGCGAGGGAGCTGAAGTTCAACCGGAACAACATCTTCTTTCAGATGAAGAAATAACGACGCTGGATGCTGTTCATCATGAAATCTGGGCGCAGGAAAAGGCGGAACATCAATCTCGCTCTAGTGAAATGATTAGTTTCCGCCTAGAAAGTCTCGAAACCAGTCATCGAGGTCGCCTTAATGTGATTGAGCAACAGATTGACGCGGCAACCAATGATAAAATTGTGAAGATGAAAAAGGCCCAATTGGCAAATGTTCAAGCGGATTATAACCGCCGACTTAAGGAATTAGAAATGGCCGCCTCCGCCACGGATATTCATGCTCGTCCGGTGGTGTTTGGAACCTTGATGGTGGAGAAGTAAAATGAAGAATAAAACGAATGTGACTTCAGATTATCGAAACTGGCTGACTGAGTTAAAAACGAAATTTCACCAAGCGCAGGTAAAAGCATCGGTGCAGGTGAATTCAACTCTGTTGACCTTTTACTGGGAGCTGGGCGCAGACATTGTAGAACGCCAGAAAACCGCAAAATGGGGCAGTGGATTCCTGAAGCAGTTGAGTGCCGATCTGATGACGGAATTTCCCGATGTGAAAGGGTTTTCATATCGAAATATTATGTATGTAAAAAAGTGGTATCTGTTTTATTGCGAGCCAGTTGAAAATTGTGCCACAAGTTGTGGCGCAATTGGGCAACAGGTCGTTGCACAATTGCCGGAATCACCTGAGGTGCCAATTATGGAGCAAGTTGTTCCACAATTAAGCCGGTCACAAGCTGTGACCCAATTGGTTCAGATCCCTTGGGGGCATAATCGCGAGATTGTTTCTAAGTGTGCGGATGTGACGGAAGCACTTTATTATGTGAATAAGACGATTGAGAATAGTTGGAGCCGTGCTGTACTGGTGCATCAGATTGAGAGTGGCTTGTATCAGCGGGAAGGGAAGGCCATAACTAACTTCTCAGAAACATTGCCTGCTCCTCAGTCCGATTTGGCGCAGCAGTTGATCAAAGATCCGTATACGTTTGATTTCCTCGCGCTGACGGAAAAATACAATGAGCGGGAGCTTGAAACCGCACTGACGGATCACATCACCAAATTCCTGCTGGAACTGGGTGCTGGCTTTGCCTTTATCGGGCGACAGAAGCCACTTCAAGTTGGCGAACGAGAGTTTTTTCTCGATCTGCTTTTCTATCACACCACGCTTCATTGTTATGTGGTTGTAGAATTGAAGATGGATGAGTTTGAGCCAGAACATGCTGGGAAACTTAATTTTTACCTCAAAGCGGTGGATGAACAACTGCGTACTGAACGGGATGAACCAACCATTGGTATCCTGCTCTGCAAATCCCACGATCGGGTTGTGGTGGAATATGCCTTGAGCGATATCAATAAACCCATTGGTGTTAGTAAGTATGAGTTGACCCGCTCGCTTCCAGATAACCTAAAATCCAGCCTCCCAGCTATCGAAGAGCTGGAGGCGGAGTTGAGTGAAGGCGAATAGGAGCAGGTGTGAAATGAAAGAACTATCTAGATTTGGGAGAGAGATGCATGCCCAGTGATTATGAAGCGATAACAAAACAGAATATTAAAGAGCTTGGCGAAAGAACCTCGTCGAGAAAGTCACAGGTCAATCTTTATTCGCAACCTACTCACTTTATCTACGAGTTGCTGCAGAATGCGGACGATTACGGGGCTACTGAGGTTCAGTTTGAATTGATGCCGGATAAACTTATTTTAGAGCATAACGGCAAACCGTTTTCTGAAAAGAATGTTCGAGCAATCAGTGATTTTGAAAACAGCACAAGTAAGGATGATGAAACAAAAACCGGTCGATTCGGTTTAGGATTTAAGTCTGTTTTTGCATTTACTGCCACACCTCAAATTGTTTCCGGAGATGAGTGCTTTGAGATTTACGGATTATATCGACTGAGGGGAATGACACCGCCTGAAAATATGGAAAGAAGCCTGACCCGTATTGTGCTTCCTTTTAATCACGCAGAAGAGAGCCCCGATTTTGTTGAGCAGGAGAAAAGTGCGGAAGAAGCCTATGCTGAGATAAGTGCTAAATTGAAGGATATTGGCCTAACCACGTTGCTGTTTACCAAAAATGTAACAGAAGTCCAATGGTTTTTTGGTGATGCATCTGGGCACTACCTTAAAGATGCGCGTGACAATGGGATGGTGGATCTTACAGATGGCGATTCCGAAGCAACGTATCTTGTATTTTCCAAGTCTGTTGAATGGGAAGGGAAGACACTAAACCCTGTTTCAATTGCATTTCGTATGAAACAGGATCGTATCGTTGAGTCATCTAACCGGAGCTTGTTTGTTCTTTTCGAAACTGCATTGGAAACACACCTCGGATTTTTAGTAAACGGTGCATTTCGTACAACTCCAAGTCGCGAAAACATTCGGTACGAGGATGATCTAAACAAACATCTTATCAAAATGTTGGCTTCTTTGGTCGCTGAAAGTTTGGGAGAAGTCAAAAGGCAGAAGTTGTTGAATGCCGAATTCCTGCAATGTTTACCCATAAAGTTGGATAAGAAAAATCTATGGAAAGCTGATTGGGAACCGGATTATCCGGGAAATTGGCCGTTTATGCCTATTTACGATGCGGTTTTAGATGCACTTTTGGATGGCCAGAATGAGTACCTTCCAGCAGCGGGACTGGGGAATCGGTGTGTTGCTGCCAAAGAGGCACTGCTTGCCCGAGGAGAAGAATTGAGATCGATATTTACCGATTCCGTTCTGAGGGTGATCTGGAATACACCACGCGTGTGGTTGTCCGGTGATATTACTGCCGATAAAACTCCGGGGCTTAGAAATTATCTTCGGCATGCGCTGGGGGTGAAAGAGATTGAGCCCTCGGACATTTTAAAGCAGTTGTCTGAAAGGTTTTTTTCAAGTCAACCAACCTCTTGGCTTGTTCAGTTTTATTTCTATGTACAGGAGGAGTCAACCCGTAGAGGGGCTCTGAAAAGTAATGATATTCCGTGTGTTCCGACTCAGGAAGGTAAATGGGATTGCGGTTCGAATGTTGTGTTTGGTGCTTCGAGTAAAAACGAAATATTAACGATTCTACCCAGTGTGAAGGAAGAGGCTGGTGTGCAGTGGCCGGAGATTAAAAGCCTGCTAGAATATCTGGGTGTTCATGAGTATGACACCGAGGATGATGTCTCTGCGGTGTTGAAAGAATACTATGCCAAGGAAATTCCTAGACCGCTTAGATTGAAAGAGCATCTGGAGCACATGCGTTTATTCATTTCGTTTTGGCAGGAAGATGAATCTAAAGCGACACGACTTCTGAAAGGCGTACCAGTTTTTGTGGTGGATAAGTATCCGGGGATTGATCTTGAAGAAGGCGAACTCCAAGGATCAGATCGGATGGATGAATTTTTCTGCGGTGAGCAGTGTTACATTGATCAACCGTTGAAAAACACGTTTCTAACAGAGATATTTTTTAATGATGAAGGAATATCAAAGCAGTTGCTTTCACATTGTTATAAATCAATTGGCGGAGATTTTTTTCAGTTTGTTGAGCAGTTGGATGTGCAGTCAAAAATTATGCCGGTAAAAAGCGATGTGCTTGAAAACCCGCTCATTGACAAAGGAACTGGTGCAGAGAATTACAGGTGTCCCCGTGAAGACTGGAAGTTGCCGCATGAAATCTCTCAGCTGTTTGATGATGAGAATGCTGAGCGGTTTTCTGCTTCTGCTTTAATCTGGGAAATGATGTCCTCCATGGACCTCCAATATTTTAAGGCTCGGTATCAGCGGAATAGTCATCGAGAGATCCAAGAAAAGGATTCTTTGCTCATTCAGCAATTATCAGAGTTGCCGTGGTTAGTGCACAAGAATGCGACAGAAGGATGGAAGCGTCCGTGTGATTTAACAGAAGAGACGCTTTATACGGGAGTGTCGGAGGATCACTCTGAACCAATATTTGATGTTCATAAAGTTATAAATGGATGGCTGAAGCTTGTGGGGTTTGGGCAAAGTGAGGAAAAACAAAATGCAGTCAAAATATTAGGTTTTCCTCCGGGGATAGATGGAATACCTAAAGAAGATTTAGCAGAATTCGTCGAAGGTTTTCGGAGAAAGAAACAAGCAACTTTATTTCCTGAAAATAAACCAAGAAACCCAGAACGCCGTTCGGAGAAGACCAAGAATAATTATGAAGAGGCTCCGGAAAAAACATCTAAAGAGAAGACACGGACGGTTCGCATTTCCGTACCCTCCATTGATCCAAAACCTTATTTGCGGCAATTGTATACTAATGATGAAGAGCAACTGGTTTGTCAGATGTGTCAGGAGGAGATGCCATTTAAGCTTCGTGATGGAAATGATTATTTTGAAGCGGTTCAGCTTTTTGATGATGCGGATAAGGAGATGCATCAAACCTATTTGGCCCTCTGTCCTGAGTGTGCAGCGAAATATAAACTGTTAGTGAAAGTTAATTCATCCTGTGTTCAAACATTCAAAACTGCGCTGTTGACCATTGATGATGCTTCAATGTTTGCAGTCGATATGCAGGATCCAAACTTGGAACCATTATCTATCCGCTTCGCAGAAACTCACCTACTGGATGTGCGTACGGTTTTGGGGGTGGAGCAAAAATATCAAGTAGAGGTTGGTGTATGAATCTTGTGTATGATGACTGGCATAAAAAGTCGTTGATCAGTCGTCTTCACTCCTTTACCAAAATTGAGCACACCATTTTCAGCCTTCCGCTGCTGTTTGCGGGGGCATGGCTTGGGGCAGGGGGCATGCCATCGGTTAAGACGCTGCTGCTGATCGCGCTCGTCGGTCTTGGCGCGCGCACCTTCGGCATGGCAATCAACCGCATT
>JBDLJW010000018.1:0-21799 GCA_039714135.1 Verrucomicrobiota bacterium | reverse complement strand
AAAGAGTGCGAGAACTATCATGAATTTAAACCCCGCGGAAACGACATCCACCCCGCCCGCCCCGATGGAAAAAACTGGAAATGCCCAAGGTGCAGGAAGCTTGGATAACAGTTAAATTCCGTAAAATAGACAGGGAATGCCTTCGAGTAGAAAACCAAAACATCGGCTTAAAAACTGGAGAACTGTGATGACTAACAATCAAAAAAGACGAGTCCTAAATTACCGTCGTGTTATGTGGCTAAATAAAACGACCCAAACACTTCAACAATATGTCGATTCAACTCACCAATCTCTCAGCTCTACACAACAACGGACGTTTACCTACAACGACGGTGAAGTTCAGGGTATGAACATTGAGAAAAATGGCACATTTACTCTCGTTCACTTGGCTTATTACCTTCCTAATCAACCTACTTCTCTTGTTCCCAAGCCCAGCCAAACAGCCAACACCGAAACTATTGAGAAAAAGCCCCCAAACAACCATGACTATATGGAAGGAGATATCTTTTTATTAATCAAACATGACGACGTAATTCTTTGTCCTAGTGGCACCCGTGATGGCTCTGCTAAAAGCTATCTTCACTCAATGCTATCTCAGTGTGGAATCGAGAAAGTCTTTTCACTAGAACCCGTGGCAGATATTGACAAAGTAGAAATAATAAAACGCGAAGGGGTAAAAAAAATTCGAATGGGAAGTTCTCTCTACAAAGCAACCACAGACAGAATGCAACGCAAAACAAAGAAAACAGTTTTGCTTGGAGGTATAGCTGAAGACATAGCAAGTATTTTCATGAAAACGCAGTATGAGAACATAGATGAGCTAAAAAAATTCGAGAACCTTCAGGTCAGACTGGAAATATCATTCGACAAGCGAAAAAAAGGCGG
Organism: Verrucomicrobiota bacterium; assembly: GCA_039714135.1. Taxonomy (GTDB): domain Bacteria; phylum Verrucomicrobiota; class Kiritimatiellia; order Kiritimatiellales; family Pontiellaceae; genus Pontiella. The sequence goes on along the minus strand of JBDLJW010000018.1, from coordinate 20,914 downwards.
GGCGCTTGCTGCGAAACAACTAACCAAAGCCGGGGCAGATCTATTAGACAATGAAGATGATGATTTTACCATTGAAACAATGAATGGGAAAAAACTCACCTCGGATGATTTGCGTGTATCAAAAAATACATTCATCAATGCACATGGAAAATCAGTTTCATGCCAAGATGCATGGAGCAATATGATGTCCTATTACGAAGAACTCTATAACTCCGGCATTCTCGACGAGTGATGAACAAGCTCGACACAAAACTCTGTTTATACACAATACTTGCAATGGAAATTGCGGTTATTATTGCCTATTTTGGACAACCGTTAATCCATGGAAACGACCAAGCGGTAAATATAATAGTCACAGTTTACTCTATTTTAGCGGGGTTTCTTGTCGCAATTATCGCGATCATTGGAGACCCCCTATTGATTCCACCAGGATCATGGAGAATTGCAGAGGGAAACAGGCCCAAAACAATACAGCGGTTAAACAGGCATAAATACCTCTTCTACACCTATATCTTATCCTTAGCAGCCATCTTCGCCTCTGTGCTTATAAAAGATAAACATCCTAACATGACAAAATGGCTTGAACGCATTTATCTTTTTCTCTCTGTTTTTGCTTTTGAATTTTCGCTTTGCCTGCCAGGCGCATTGATGCGAATGCAACAAGAACGCGTAGATCACATCATAGAATCTAAGCGAAAAAACAAAGGAGACAGAAATCATGGCTAATACGCATCAGATAAAATGCATCAATAAAAGTGACAGAAACAATCCTCATGAAAGGATTACCCATGTTGGCGGGACCAATGCAGATGGATCGCGTTGGAGGATATCCCAAGAGGAAGCTATCAATGGCATTGAAAACGGGACGTGGAAATTCTACGTAAGTGAAAACGGCAAACCTGTTTGGGTAATTGTTTCCATAAGTGCGAATGCTAACAAGTATCTAAAAACACAGAATGACGGAGAGCATCCTAATAATCTATTGAGCCTTCCCGAATGTCCATAAGGGCTTGCTCAATAGAACCCTAATTATGAAAGGTATATCACTATGAAAGTGAACCCAACTCACTCAAACAAGCCAGGCACAGAGGTTTATCACAACAACAATAGATGCACGGAACGAAATAATATTGAGTCCGCAAACATTGCGCGAGGCACGGGTAAACTACGCTTATGCGAACACTGCAAACAACTCAACAAAACACATTAATCTACGGGAACAAAAAAGCACTATTTAAACCTCAAGCGTCCTGACTTTTGCGTTCTCTTATAGACGGAGACGGAAACATTTCCTGCTCATCCTATCTGAAATTCAAAAATGCCAGATCACCGAGCAAAACAGCTGATGCTTGATAACATCGGAATAGATGGCCTGATCCGGCAACAATGATCCCATCACCTTGTTGCCCTGCTCAAAGAGATAGGCCACATCCAGAATGGCTCGCCCCGGTTCTTTGCCAAGCGAGATACCAGAGCCAAGGCTGAATCCCCAATATTCGTCGGGAGATCCAACCGCCGGGCGTTGCTCCCAAAAGAGGCCACTGCGCAGCGGGATTTCCGTCCATGAAAGTATGAGCAAATATTCACCGCCGAGGCGGACCGACCAGCAGTCATCCAGCGCCGAGGTGGAGTGCGGTTCACCATTGATCGGATTGATGCGTTCTTCGCCTTCCGCCTTATAGCCATAGTCCGACCAATGCGTTTGGCTGGCATCCATGGAGGTGTAGAGGCGGTCGCTCCAGCGCCAGAGGGCGCCGACCGACCAATAGAGCGGAAAGGTGTATTCCACATCCCTTTGCTCTGTTTCAAAAAGGTTGCTACTGGCCACCTCGACACGGTTGCTGTCGAATGTGGAAACGTGGTGCTCGATCCGCTTGGTTTGCGAGCCCTGCCCTGTCCAAGGCAAGTCGAGGGTTGCGCCCAGTGAAAGTTTTTCACTGACAGACCAGAGAGCACCGATGGTGGCGTTAAAACCATGGAACTCTTCCGTGGTATTTTCTTCAAGATATCGCCCTTCAATCGTGTAGAGATCCTGCTGACGATTGGTTTCGACATTGGAAAAGTCATTGGTCTGCATGCCTGAAAAAGGAGTGGCATCCGGATCCTGTGGGTTACCTTCATACTGCTCTCCAGTCCAACTAACTTCCGCCGTGGAACTGCGCGTATCGGTCACATCGGCAATGCTGTCGGATGTTCCCTCATAGTCGGCAACCATGGAGGATTCGATCGGGTTTCCGCGGCTTGCGCCGTCGGTATAAAAGTTAAAGGCCATGCCCAGTGAAAAGCGCGGGGTAATGTCGAATGCAATGGCGGGTGAAAAGGCGTCAATGGTGCCGGATTGCCTAAAGTCGATTCCGGTCAGCAGTGATGCGTTTAATATTTGATTGATCCGGCTTTCGGTGTCGGTCACGACGTCGGCAATGATCGTTACGCTTTGGCTGGCGTCGGTAATGTTGGTACTGAAGGTATCGGTGAATGTCTGCGGGATGAGCGTATCGATATTTTGCCGGTTGCCGCCGTTGAAGCGGGCGGTAAAGGTGTGGGTAAAGTCGTAGACCTCCTGATAGTTGAAGGAAACCACGGCGTTTCCATCGTCGAGAAGAAGCGGATATACGGCGCTGAGATAGTTGAGCTCGCCGGAGGTGTAGCGATCCTGTCCCGTCTCCAGATTGGAGTCTTGGGATTTGTGGGCATCTTCCCGCACTGAAAAGCGGTAGACCGCCGAGACCTCGGAATATTCCAGCTGCACCAGTCCGGCGGGGTTCCATGATGCGGCGGTGGCGTCGTCGGCAACCGCGGTAAAGGCTCCGGCCTGGCTGAGTGCCCGTGCCCCGGAACCAACGGGTAGCGGTGCGGCGAAGATGGTCGGAGGGCGGAATCCGGCATCGGTCGGCGGATTGGGCTCAACCAGCTGGCCGGTCGGCCCGGCATGGCTGACATCCACCGTAATCGTTCCGCCCGGCGTCGGGATATCAACAAGAACCGCCTTCAGGGTCGAAGGCAGCACAAGCCACGCGGCAAACACAAGCAGACATGAACGAAGGCACAACATAAAGCGGGGGATTCTACCACATGAACATGTGGCACCAAACCCCCTAAATACGTAAACACCCCAAGCTTTGTGGGGATTTCCCCCACATTCCCGGCACAGGAAAACAATGTGCATTCCGATTTCTGTATGCCATATTGAATGCCTTGAAACAGGGTGTATTGGTCTCGTTGCGAGGTGCAGCTTTTTGACCTTTCCCTAATGGGGTAGCCGTCGGCAGAATATAAAGTTACTGAATGAGTGAAACCTCTCCATATCCGGATGAAGGAATACTGGCCGCCGTTCGTTGCAACGGCATGGACGGGTGGGCGCTTTTTTGCGCCAAATACGATCCCGTTATCCAAGCCATTGCAAGATGGCCAAAATGGAACTTTTCGGAACACGAGCAACAGGATGTCTGCCAAAACATCCATATGCATCTCCAGACCGCCCTGCCAAAATTCAAACAGCAAAGTTCCCTCTCCTGGTTCATCAAACAAATCGCCATGCGCCAATGCATAAACGAAATCCGAAGGCAAAAGCGCTGGCGAACCTTCTTCACACCTTCCATCCAAAAAACCACAAACGGCAGATGGAACGAGATGGAATTTTCAAACCCGGATGCGCTGGATCCCCATGACGAAACGATCCAGCAAGAGCGAGTGCAGAACCTGCGCTCAACTCTTGAACATTTGCAGGAAACCTGTCAGGAAATCATCAACCTGTTCTATTTGAAGCATCTTTCCTATCGTGAGATATCCGGACAACTTGGCATCAGCAAAAACACTGTTGGAAGCCGGCTGGCGAAGTGCCTCGACAAACTTCATGAAAAGCTTCGCCGAAACCCCGTATTTGAAAGGATCAATACATGAGCGACCCCACCAAACAGATATGGGCCTACCTGCACAACGAACTCTCTCCAGAAGACAGGGAACGTTTCGAGCAAGAACTGCTTAACGACCCCGGCCTGCACGAAGCCCTTGAAGCATGCCGGCAAACACATCAGGATCTGGAAAGTATCCTGCCACAGCTTGAAGGGGAGGATGAAAGCGACGACAAGCTGGTGGAGGGGCTGATTGCCGAATGGGAATCCGAACATCCGGAACATGCGGAGAAGCCTGTTCGGGAACCACGCCGTAAAATCCTCTATTTCAGCCTACCTCTGGCCGCCGCCGCGGCTGCGGTATTCCTGTTGCTTGCCCTGCCCCGGCATTCCGGTCCGGTTCAATGGCAGCGCACAACCTATGGAACCACCCCGCAACTGCGCGGCCAACCCGGTGCAGAGCCGCACTACACCCGCTCCGAACTGGAGCAGGTTGGCCGCGAAATGCAGAACGCCGTGGAAACCCGCCTTGCAACGCTTTCCAGTCCGACCAAGCCATGGATGCTCCAGGTTCAGTTCCAGGAGCTGTCCAAGGGGGCGCTAACCCTCGAGGTTTCCGGCCACCCCCGCCAAAGTCCGGACGATATCAGGGCATGGAGATTGAGTCTGGATAGTCTGGACAGCATCCGGGAAAATATTCCCCGGCTTGGAAGACAGGTTGCCGAAGACCTTGCCGCAGGACAGAACGCTCCATGACCCGGGCAGCCTATCTGGCCGGACTTTTGACCCTCCTGCTGGTTGCCTTGCTGCCCGGGTGCCTTTCCCCCCGGAGCCACCGCGGCACCGATCCCTATGTGATCCGCCACCATACGTGGTGGAACTATTACCAGCGCGGGCGCCTCTACCTGCGGGAAGGCAAATCTGAAGAGGCTCGAAAGGATTTCGAAACCGCACTGGGCCGGATTCCCGGTGCACGCTATCCCTACACGCAGGAGCGCTGGCGGGTGCGCACCTATGGCATGCACATGATGGAGGGCTACTTTCCGCACCGCGAGCTCGGCATCTGCATGCTCAAACTGAACGAACCCCAGGAGGCACTCAACCTGCTGGAAACCTCCATGCGGATGGAGCCTTCGGCCCGCGCAAAGTTCTACATCAACCGCATTCGCGAACGGCAGGCCATGGCGGCGGCCCCACCTCCGCAAATCCATACCGTTCCCCTCCCCGGCTGGACGGATCGAAGATCTGTTTGGGTGCAGGGCGCGGCTTCTGGATCAAATCCGGTTTCGGGAATCTCCATGAACAGCGAACCGGAATTCATCGAGCTGGCCATGCCCCGTTTGGAATTCCGGAAGGAGTTCCCCCTGCAGGAAGGGAACAATCAAATCAGCATCACCGCAGCCGACATTTCCGGCAAGCAAACCACAACCAACCTGCTTGTCACGGCGGACTGGACCCCTCCGCAAATCCACCTTCGCCGCGCCGGGACATCGTTAACCATCATCTGCCGGGACAACCTCGAACTGCATGAGCTGCAAGTCAACAACCGTACCGTGGCTCCCACCGGGCAGGAACACGCCTTTGACTGGCCACTCGCACCAGGCAAACCGCTTCGGCTGGCCGTTTCCGACCGCGCCGGAAACCGGGTTGAATGGGCGCTGACTGAACGGGAACTACACCATCTGTCGCAGAGCAAGGAGGCCGCACCGCCAAGCCTGCATGTTTCCGATGCGGGAAAAACCATTACGCTGTACAACCCGGAATATGCGCTCGATATCCGGGCGGAGGACGACACGGCCTTGCGTACCGTCAAACTGAACGGGGAAAACCTGCTCACCCGCACCTCGCCCCTTTTCCGGACCCTGCGCCGCATCCCGCTCGCCACGGGCGGCAACCGTCTAGTGTTGACGGCCGAAGACCACGACGGCAACCGCACCGAAGAACAGATCAACATAATCTACCATCCGCCCGAATACATGGATCGGATCTATCGGCTTGCGGCAACGCTTTCGCCGCTTGCGGGCGAAATTCCAAATAGTGCATTCGAGCGGCGGGTCAATCATCTTATCGGGCATGAGCTGACACTCGACCCGGTTCGCTTCTACCTGCTCGCCACCGAAGACGAAGCCCGGCGCCTCCGGAAAGAAAAAACCCTCTCCGGCAGTACCATGGCCGATCCGCGCGCCATCCTGAAACAAGGGAAGAAACTCGATGCCGACATGGTTTTCATTGTCCGGGTTTTGAGTGACGGTGCCGGACAGACCGTCTACTTGCAGGTTCTCGACACCGACACCGGCAACGAGCTCTTTATCGAAGATATCTATCTGGAAGATCCGCGCCTCCTTCCGCAGCAGCTCGGTGGCCTCGTTATGAAAGTGGAACAGCGCTTCCCGCTCATCCAGGCAAACGTCCAGACACTGGACAACCGCCTATCCATCGATGCAGGCGAAAAGAACGGGATGCGGAAGGGCATGCGCTTTCTCGTTATCCGCTCCGACAGCTCAATCCGGCAGGGTCGCGTGATCCATACCGGAAACCATCCGGCAGAACTCGTCGTTTCGGAGATTGAGTCCGAAAACGCCATGGTTATAATCCCGCGCGGACAAACGAAGGACTCCATTCAGCCGGGAGACTATGCCTATTCGCGATGAAAACGAATTTTAAGCACATTTTATTGGGGGCACTTACTTTGATGATTGCGGGTTGCGACCGCCCATCGACAGATGCCCCGACGCAAAAGTCTTCCTCTCCCGATGCGACCGCCCTCAACTACCATGCGATCGTCATCGGCATTGACGACTATGCCGGAACCGGATGGCCGCAACTCGCCACCGCCCGCGCCGATGCCGAGGCCATGGGCAATGTCCTCCAATCCCGCTACGGCTTCAACGTTGTGGAGCTGACCGGCCCGCAGGCGACCCGGGGAAACATCCTGCGCGCACTGGACCGGCTGATGCAACTGACCGCCAACGATGCCGCACTTGTCTATTTTGCCGGACACGGGTTCTATGATAAGCAGATGGATGAGGGCTATTGGATTCCCCATGGCGCCCAGCGCTCGCGAAAGGACCTGCCGGCCAAGGAAGACTGGCTCTGGAACAGCAGCATCAACAGGATTCTCAATGCCTCGCCCGCCAAGCATATTCTCTTGATTGCCGACACCTGCTACGGCGGCTCGCTCTTCCGGGGAGAAGAAGAGCCCGAAAAAACCGGCCATTGGTATCAACGCGCAATAGAGGTGCCTTCGCGCTATCTCATCACCAGCGGCAACCTTGAACCGGTACTGGACAGCGGAATCCGACACAGTGTCTTTGCGCAGGAAATCCTGAACTATCTCCAGTATGGCGACCAGCATGTCTTTTCCGCCTCCGATATCGCGGTATCGATCCGCTCCAAGGTGAGCGAGTTGACAGGGCAACTGGTGCGCATGGGGCCGCTTGCCTCGCCCGCACATGCCGGCGGCGAATTTGTCTTTATTCGTTCCGAAGCCGGAGCTTCAGCCCCAACTGCGGACCATGCGACACCGAAAGAGCCAATCTTCCGCAACGGAGAACCCGTCGACCGACTGCAACAACTGGCAAACCAAATCGAAACCTATTCCCGGGAAACACCGGAAGACACCTTTGTCCGGCCACGCATTCTCGCCTGCCTGGGCCCAACCGGCAACGACCCCGAAGAGACGGCCCTGGTTCGTACGCGGCTGCATGAATCCCTCGCGGCCATTGGTGGAAGCATTCTGGTGGAGCGCGAAGCCTTCGACGCGCTCCTTCAGGAAATGGAACTCGGACGCTTAGGGCTTGCCGACCACCGCGCAACCACGGAAATCGGAAAGTTGCTTCCGGCCAGCCTGATTCTCTTCGGGGAAATCATTCCGGTCGATCATGAACGCGAAATCCACCTCCGGATTGTCGACACCGAGACCTCGCGCGTACTCTGTTCCGTCTCCGCGTCATATACAAACCACGACGAGCTCGACTCCGCGTGCCAAACACTGGCCGAGCAGACCATGAAAGCCATGAACACCGCCCGTCCCCTTCTCATTGCGGCCCACCGTACTGGAAATGAAACACTCCTTGCGGGCTGGGGCAAGTTCCACGGCGCGCGCATTGGCGACATGTTCGAGATCATTGCCCGCGAAGCCATTGGCACCTTGGCCGAAAAAGAGATCCCGATAGGCACGGCACACCTGCTTTCACTGGGCGAAGAGCAGGCCGAGTTCAAGGCCGACTGGAGCCACACCGAAACCAACCGATCGGCTATCCTGTGGCTAAAAGCAGTTCTTTAACCGTCTGGGAATCCGATTCGCCGGCACGCGCCGCACTCCGCATAAAACTGGTTGAGACATGAAGCAGATCCGCTCCGGTAGACAAGCTCATCTTTTTCCGAATGCGCTCCCGATAGCTCTCGATTGTTTTCACGCTTAAACCCATCTTCTCAGCAATACGTTTAGGAACATATCCACAACCAGTAAGGCAAAACACCTCGGCCTCCTGCCGGGATAGTTCCGGCAGGGTCTCACATCGCTTCAAAGTCCCTTGATACCAAGAGGTAGCAGGGCTCTCTTCCCGTACCAACCGGATTCCCCGAATAAGGTCGTCCAACGACTCTTCCGAAGACACATATCTATTCGCCCCCGCCCGCAACAACCGACCTGTGTATCCATTTTCGAATTCCGAATCGCAGGAAAAAGCAAGAACAGCCAGTCCGGAAAATTCGCGTTTCAGCTTTCTTAGCGAGTAAACCCCAATGCTGCAATGCAATGAAACATTTACGACCAGCACATGTGGCCGATGCCGATCAACCATCAACCTGGTCTCATCGACTCCAGATGCTGTTGCACAAACCTCAATCCATTCTTCCTTTTCCAGTCGTTCTATCAACGCCCCGCGCAGTAGACACGGCCTTTGGGTTACCACAACCCGAACCATTTCATTCCGTTCCACAATTTCCTCCTGAGTAGACTTCACATAATCCATGTGTCTACTCAGTCGAACAGCCGTGCGGTAATCTTCCCCACAAAATCAAAAAAACCGGAAATTCCCCCTCATCACATTCAAAAAGGCCAACCTTTCGGCTGGCCTGAAATTTTGGTTCATGGCCCAATTCCGGGGAGCAATCACAATCACGCCTCACAACCGCTTTCCACCTACGGTGGTGAAGCGGTGCTACACTCTCGCAGCGAAGAAAATGGTGTAGCAACGCTTCACCCGAAGCATCGCGAGGGAAAGCGTTCCCCTGAAATGGGTCATGAACCTGAACTTTTGGTGCTCGGGGTGGAGGGATTGCTGCGGCTTTGCCTTACCCGTCGGGACTGTCGCAAGCTCCAGAGCGTCGCGTCGCGTCAAACCCCTTCGGGGGTTCTCATTCCTCTAATCGGATTGGGATAGCTTTTAGGAGTTTGACCAAATCGAAAGATTTGGTCGACCAGGCTGGATGGCAATGCGAACTTGGCCTTCTTTCGTCCCCAATCGCCGCACCAGCATTTCGGACCTCTCCCGCCGATTTTTGCCGACAATTTCACGCGGCCTCATCAAGACAAGGAGATCGGAAACAACGTTCTTGATGTTGATTTTCGACCGACGGACGAGGGCGAGATCCATCGGGAAACAAAACTCGGCGGCATCATCTCGCATTACTATCGCGCCGCTGCATAGTCCCGCCGTCGCCAACATCAAACCGTACCCCTCCGTTCAAGCAGAACGGTTGTTTCCGTGCGCCCTGATTGCGTGGATTTATCTGTTTCCCAGAATTCCATCGTCTTTTTCTATCAGCTTTCCTGCTCCACTTTCAAAACTTTCAGTTTAATCGAGCTCAGTTTTACCTCTCTTCGGTACGCCTTACCTTTCCGCACCCACCAACAAGGCGGCCTACTACAAGCCGGTCAACGACGGTTCCTACTCCGTCTATGCCAGCGGGCTGGACACCGATCCGGCCAGTGGATGGAATTACATGAATGATAGCTTTCAAAGGGTAAACCCCTCTCCCAACTTCGCGTGGGAAACCGGATATGGCGGAGAGGAGCAGAACGGCACGTTCAATATGATGGGCAACATGGCGAAATGTGCGAAAGCGCCTACGATGGAACTCTCGACACTATGGATGAAGATCGGGTAACGCGCGGGGGTCGTTACGATTCTTTTAAAACACTCCTTGCTTCCTCCGGCCGTGCCAACATGACTGAGACGACTGGAGAGCACGCTCAGAACGGACTTCGCATCGTAGCTATTCTGGAGCCTGCCAGCATAGCAATGATCGGCATGGTAGGCGGATGCGCGTTGTTTATCCGCCGGGTATTTATGCTGTAGTCTTTATTGTTCTCAACCTTGTTGAGAAGTACCCGCCCCGGATTCTTCGGGGCGGTTTTTTTTTGATCTTCCATTACATTTATGGGTAGGTTTCTCGATAAAGAGACGGCCACAGAAAGAAAGAGCAACGGATTAACCGAAACACCCCTCCTTTTCTCAACAAAGATTGCAGCATCCATTTTATGCACACCTATCTGCTCTATTTGACGGCCGCCTTCTACGCGGTTTTAGCCTGCGTGACCTTTGCGCGCAAGCGCACCCCGATCACCATGTTTTTTGGTATCATGCTGATTTTGAGTGGAATCTGGGCGGCCACCTATGCAGCCGAACTCGATGCCCATGAACTGGCCGGGAAAATCCGCTGGATGAAATTCAGATTGATCTTCATCCCTTACCTTGGCACGGCATGGCTGGCTTTCGCTCTGGCCGTCACCGGCATGCAGAAAACATTCAAACGCTGGTGCTGGCTCATTATTTTGCTGTTTCCCTCCATCACCGCCACGCTGGCCCTGACCGGCTGGAAAGCAGAATGGCTCCGCTATGATTTTTCAATCGAGCATCTCCATGGCCTCCAGATCCTGACCTATTCGTCAGGCCAGTGGTGCTGTATCCATAAATTGACACTCCACGCCACCGGCCTGCTCGGTACCTTTATCCTGCTATCGGCCTGGCACTCTACCAACCCCCTGCATCGTAAACAGTTCATCATCCTGACGGCCGCCTACCTCTTCCCGACCCTTGGAAACATCGTATCCACCAGCAAACTGCTCCCCTTCCATGGAATCAAGCCGGCGCCATTCTTTCTTATCCCCAGCATGATTCTATTGACCTATGTGGTCTCCCGCCACCGAATGCTCGATCTGGTTCCCATTGCCCGCTCCATGCTCCTCGACCACATCAACGACGGCTTGATTGTTGTGGATACGTTCGGTCTCATTGTGGACATCAACACCGCTGCGGAATCGCGGATCGGTGTACGCGGCATGGACGCCCTGGGAACCCCGATCAAACACCTCCCCCCTCCATGGAACAACTGTCTGGACGGGGTATGCGATGACGAAGAGAGCTTCAAGATCGAAACCGGAGGTGAACAGTACTGGTTCACCCGCAAGAGAATTCCTATTCAGGACTCCGCTGCCAAACACTCCGGAACACTCATCCTGATTCGGGATACAACAGTTGAAAACCAGTACCGCCAACGGGAATCCGAGCTGAAACAAATGCAGGTCCAGAAACACCTCCTTCGCGACATCCACGACGGTCTCGGCGGCATCATCACCAATATAGCCTTCATGTCGGCCATTGCCCGCAATGAGCAGAAAATCCAGAAAAAAGATGAATGGCTCGACAAACTGCAGCTCCTTACCGGAGAAGCCAACGTTGAAATCCGTGAACTAATGAACTCGCTTGAATGCAATACCATGGGATGGCCAGACGTCATCAATGCCATTCGGCGCGTATCCAACGTCATGTTCGATAATCGGATCATCGACCTTCGGGTTCGTGTGGAAGGGATGCCCCCCGACGAGGAACCCGGAATACTGGCAGGCCTGTCCATTATCCGCATGGCCAAGGAAAGCATGAACAACATTGTCAAGCACGCCTCCGCCGACCAAGTGGATATCGGCCTGTCCTTCACCGCCGACTTGTTCCGTCTGATCGTCCTCGACAACGGATGCGGATTCGATCCGGCAACAATCCAGAGCGGGTGCGGACTAGGCAATCTGGGAAAACGAGCAGGAGAACTAAGGGGATCCCTGCACATTGATACAAGTCATGGAACCCAGATCAGAATTTCGATCCCCCTGCCGATCTGCAACATCGCCGACAGCACATCCCATTCCGAAGAGCCCGCACCATGAAAATTATAATAGTCGAAGACAATACCATGACGAAAAACAACCTGAAGATCCTGCTGCAGGGCGAAAGCGATATCGAATGGGTGGAAACCTTTGGAAGTGCTGAACAGGCACAGAAAAGGGCCTCTTGGGAAAAAGCCGACATACTGCTTTCCGACATCGACCTTCCCGGCATATCCGGCGTCGACCTGATTGGCTGGACTCGACTGAACCATCAGGATGTCAGCTGCATGGCCTACACCATCCACGAAAACCGCGACACCGTTTTTTCCGCCATCAAGGCCGGTGCCTGCGGCTACCTCCTCAAAAGCAGCTCCCCGCGCGAACTCATCGAATCGCTTCACGAACTCTACAATGGAGGGGCCCCCATGACGTCCAAGATTGCCCGGAAAGTGATTCTCGATCTGCAGCAACGCGATACCGATGAATCCGAAACTGAAAACCTGCTCACGAAGCGCGAGCAGGAAATTCTACGCCTGATTGAAAAGGGATTCTCCTACAAAGAAGTGGCGGCCGACCTGTACATCAGTCCCCACACCGTGCATACCCACATCAAGAAGATCTACGAAAAGGTACAGGCCGGCAACCGCGACCAGGTCGTGCGCAAAGCCCGACGCCTCGGCTGGATCTAATACGAAATTAATCTGGCAGGAATTATTCCTCGCAGAGCCGCTGAGAACGCAGAGTATGTTTCCGTTCTTTCTCCGCTACCTCTGCGCCTCTAGCGAGCAAAGCGAACGGGCGAGGGATAAATACAATTCAAGTTAAGTGGATATACCCTCCCGACATACCCCAAATGTACCCATGGCGGGGTATGGCGCCACACCCCACCTCCTCATATAATGTTTTCACTGAACCTTAAAGTATTGGGGGAGGGTGAATCAGGGGTAAAAAAGGGGAGTTTTCTCGCCTTGTCCCGCGGGTTGCCGGAACGGTCAAAGGTCGTGTTTTCGGGCTCGGATGAAACACAAACAAGTAAACTCAGAAAGGTAAGCCATGAATAAAATGAATAGCAGTATCATGTTGGCGGCAGGGTTGTTGGCTGTTGGGGCGCAGGCATCATTAATCGTCACTTATGGTTTCGACGATTTCACTGCGGCAGCCAGTGTTGGCGGCAGCGGAACCGATGGTTCACTCGCTGCAGTTGACATGTATGCTGTGCAGGCAAACGGCACTACGACGGGCGGTCTTGAAGGAACCGCCTCCTGGACCCGTATCGTCAACCTGACAACGGCAGGAACGACCGATCACGTTGCCGGAACATCCGACATGGCGGCATTCAGAATGGACCAGGGCGGATCGACCTTTCCTGGTTTGGACACGGATGCCGGATTCAGATTCACGCTCACTCCGGATACCGGGAAGACGCTGGACTTTTCCTCGGCCACTTTCGACGGAATCTTTGGAACTTGGTCCGATCGGCCGGAAACGGTTACCAACAACTGGGGTCTTTTCTGTTCCATTGATGGCGGTGCATTGACTCAGGTCGGAGGAACCGGGACGCATATCGTAGCACCAGGCACAGGATTTGACTCCGTTAGAGCCGATAATAACAGTAGAGATTTTTATTCTGGCGCGGACAATGGAGCGTATACGCTGGGTGCCATTTCCACAATTGATTTGAGCGGCATTACGGGATTGACGGAAGATCAGGCCGTCGAGTTTCGAATTGTAGCGACTCCCAATCTGAGGTATGCTCAAAACCAGTTTCTGGTTGATGACGTAACGGTTAGTGGCATCGACGTAATTCCAGAGCCGGCTGTTCTCAGTTTGGTTGTTGTGTTTGGCGGAGCGCTCCTCGCTACCCGCAGGATATCTATGCCATAGTCCTTATAGTTCTTAGCCTTGTTGAGAGGTGCCCGCCCCGGATTCTTCGGGGCGGTTTTTTGTGTTCCATTAAATTTATAGGTAGTTCCTCGATAAAGAGACGGCCACAGGAAGGAAGAGCAACGGATTAACCCAAACGCCCCCTTTTCTCACCAAAGACAGCAAAGATTACAGCATGTATTTTATGCACACCTATCTCCTCTATTTGACGGCCTGCTTCTACGCGATATTGGCCTGCGTGACCTTTGCACGCAAACGCACCCCGATCACCCTGTTTTTTGGCACCATGCTGGTTATAAGCGGAATCTGGGCGGCCACCTATACCGCCGAAATCGATGCTCAGGAACTGGCCGCGAAAATCCGCTGGATGAAGTTCCGGCTCATCTTTACTCCTTACCTTGGCGCCGTATGGCTGGCTTTCGCACTGGCAATCACGGGGATGCTCTCAACGTTCAAGCGGTGGCTATGGCTCATCATTCTGCTGATTCCCTACATCACCACCACGCTGGCCCTGACCGGTTGGAAAGCGGGCTGGTTCCGCTACGACTTTTCTATTGAACACGTCCACAGCATTCAGGTTCTGGCCTATTCAAGCGGCATTTGGAACGCAATCCACGAGTTGACATCCCACGCCACCAGCCTGTTTGGATTTTTCATCCTGCTCTCAGCCTGGCACTCCTCCAGCCCCCTGCTCCGTAAGCAGATCGTCCTTCTGTCGATCGCCTACGTTTTTCCAACCCTTGGAAACATTGTATACACCTATGAACTGCTGCCCGCCCTCGGAATCAACCCGGCACCGTTCATCCTTCTACCCAGCACAATCCTGCTGACCTATGTGGTCTTCCGCTACCGGGTCGTCGATCTGGTTCCCATTGCCCGCTCCATGATTCTCGACCACATGCACGACGGATTGATTGTGCTGGATCGATTCGGCTTTATTGTAGACATCAACACCGTTGCGGAATCATGGATCGGGGTGCAGGGCATGGAAGTTCTTGGCGCGCCCCCCGGCAAGCTCCCGCCTCCATGGGAAGCCTGCGTGCGCGATTCCACGGAAGACGGAACCACCCATACGATTGAAATCAAAGGTGAACAGCGCTGGTTCACCTGCGAGAGAATCCCCATCCTCGACTCCGGAACCCAGCCAAAGGGAACACTCATCCTAATCCGGGACACAACGATTGAAAACCTGCACCGCATCATCCACCGGCAACATCGCCAGCGCAAATCCGAGATCAAACAGCTTCAAATCCAGAAACTTCTCATTCGCGACATCCATGACGGCCTCGGCGGCATTGCCACCAATATAGCCCTCATGTCGGCCCTTGCCCGCAAGGAGCAGGAAATCCAGAAGAAAGATGAATGGCTCGACAAACTGCACTTCCTGGCCGGAGAAGCCAACGTTGAAATCCGCGAACTCATGAACTCGCTCGAATGCAGCAGCATGGGGTGGCCGGACGTCATCGATGCCATTCGCCGCATATCCAACGTCATGTTCGATAATCGCATTACCGACCTGCAGGTTCGCGTGGAAGGAATGCCACCCGACAAAGACCCCGGAATAGTGGCAGGACTCTCCATAGTTCGCATGGCCAAGGAATGCCTGAACAACATCGTCAAGCATGCCGATGCCGACCAGGTGGAGATCAGCCTGTTCTTTACCCCCGATTTCTTCCGACTGACCATTCTCGACAACGGATGCGGCTTCGCCCCGGCGACGGTTCGGCGCGGGCGCGGCCTTGGCAACCTGGAGAAACGGGCCGGGGAACTGGAAGGCACTCTGAAAATCGATACAGCCCACGGAACCCGGCTCGAAATATCGATCCCCCTGCCCCTCCACAACATGGCTGACAACGTAGCCCAACCCAAGAAGACCGCACCATGAAAGTTATCATTGTTGAAGATGACACCTTGACGCAGGACAACCTGAAACTGCTGTTGCAGGGCGAACGCGGTATTGAATGGGTAGAAGCCTTCGGCAGTGCAGAGCAGGCAATGAAGGAAGCCCCCTGGGAAAAGGCCGACATTTTACTTTCAGACATCGACCTGCCGGGAATCTCCGGCGTCGACCTGATTGGATGGACCCGCCTGAAGAATTTGAATGTCAGCTGCATGGCCTACACCATCCACGAAAACCGCGACATCGTTTTTTCCGCCATCAAGGCCGGGGCCTGCGGCTACCTCCTCAAGAGCAGCTCCCCGCGCGAGCTCATCGAATCGCTCCACGACCTCTACGACGGCGGAGCCCCCATGACGTCCAAGATTGCCCGGAAAGTGATTCTTGATCTGCAGCAGCGCGATAGCGATGGAATCGAAACCGAGAACCTGCTCACAAAGCGCGAGCAGGAAATTCTACGCCTGATTGAAAAGGGATTCTCCTACAAGGAAGTGGCGGGTGATCTGGGTATCAGCCCCCACACCGTGCATACCCACATCAAAAACATCTACGAAAAAGTGCAAGCTGGAAACCGCGACCAAGTCGTACAAAAAGCCCGCCGCCTGGGCTGGATCTAACCCCCATTCGCATACCCCGAACCTACCCTTTGCCGGGCATATGCACCCACCCCGTCTTTCTATATAAGTATTCGTGTTCCTGATTAAAAAAAAGGGAATGACATGAAAAGGCGGGATCACAGCAGCAATGCTTCTGGACCGACCCATTACTACAAAGATCCAGGAATTACCCTGGTTTGGCGCACAGAGCAGAAAAATATTCAGGAAACGGTTCCTGAAAACTAAAAGACTAAAAAGGAAAACATGAAAAAGTTACTACTAATCGCTACCATCGGTAGCGCAATTGCACTTCAAACTGCACAGGCAACATGGATTACAGCGAGTGGAGATACCTTCACAATTGTGGATGATGTTACGTTTACTATCAATGCGAGTGAAGCATTCGCTACAATCATCAATATTGATAATATTCTTGCACCAACCGATCTGGTGGGGTCGCACATCTCAATATCAGGCTTGACCATTTCAATCAACGGAGGATCCGCAATCTCTCTGGAAAAGATATCCAATGGGTACACCGGCGGAGATCTTGTGAGCCCTAATGATGTGTTTATGTATACTACCGCTAAAGGAGTATCTGCTGGCGATACAGTGACATTGCACGCGGGAACAGCAACAGTAGCCACCGGATTCCCGACCCTGCCGGCTGTCGGCAATTACAACCTGTTTATAACGGATAACTTAGGGAATCAGATCAGCGACATCGGTGTTAATGCAATCCCTGAACCGGCCAGCATAGGCCTGATCTGTGTATTCAGCGGTGCCACCCTGTTCATTCGCCGCACATTCATGATCTAAACGATCCTTGGAATATTGCCTAAAGCGGACGGTTTACTCAGTCCACTTTTGGGTTCCTCTCGGAAGTGCATTTTTTACAGGCGCAACAAAACCCATAAGCAGCGGATTGCCTATCCACACAAAAAAGGCGGCCGATGGGTTGCTTTGGCAGGGCCCGACCGCCGGGCGGGCCGCGCCGCAGCCAAGAGCCGAACATGAGCAGGCGATTCAACCGCGACCAAGTCGTGCAAAAAGCCCGCCGCCTCGGCTGGATCTAATACGAAATTAATCTGACTGGAATTATTCCTCGCAGAGCCGCTGAGAACGCAGAGTATGTTTCCGTTCTTTCTCCGCTACCTCTGCGCCTCTAGCGAGCAGAATGATAGCTTTCAAAAGGTAAACCCCTCTCCCAACTTCACGTGGGAAACCGGATATGTGGACTGAACGTCAAAACCAGCAAAGGGAGCCTGCTCGACAGAATATTCTGCCGTGATTCCGCGCGGATCCCCGATCAGACTTTAGACACGAAGTGAGACCGACTCAAAGAGACGGCAGCGGAGCGTGGTCGGCCCGGTTGGATGGCAATGCGAACTCATTCTCCGCTCTCTATTTTCGCATCCTGGTCGACCCGGCTGGATACCGAACAACGGCATCTATATCCCAAGACCACTGAAAACAACCCGCCAGAAGCAGAAGAACCGACAGGATCTTTATCGGTAAAAGGAAGCATTGATCGTTTTTAAGATGGAGCTACTCCATCTCAAGGCACCCAGCTCTCCCCAATATCAGGGCCTTATAACGCTCTTTCATCTTGAGACTGCAAAAACCCTTCTCTAGGATTTGGAGCACGGTATCAAGATTAGCGAAAAAACGATCAAAGGTATTGGATGCCTGCTTTTCGGTTAGCCGCAAGGACTCAGCCAAACGCATGAAGTCATTACGTCCAAGATTCTTTTTGCGTCCATTCACCGTAAGCGCTGATTCCTCCTCGTCCTCAGGCAGCAGCAACTGGGTTGGAAGCAAGTCGTAGGCGGGGGATAGGCCAACCGTGCCTCCCGGCTGATAGAGCAATGAAAAGTTTTTCAGGTGCATGTCCGAATTGCCGGTGAGAAAACAGAAAACAGCAACCTCGAAATAACGAAGGGCATCAAACAGTGAGTTATCGCAATAGCGAAGAACCGCTTTGCCAACCTGTTCCATGGAGCCTCGGTATTTTTGCTCAGTCAATCGATCGGTGAGCTGGCACATATCCTCCATGTGCAGCTTGTTGCTCCCATCCCGATCCATACGCTTTGTGATGAAGGCCAGCTGCCCGTCATCCAACGGGATCAGTCCACATTCGGCCGTCGCGATACCGAAGCATCTGGCCATACGCATCGTCAAATGTTCGAGCTCCGGCATTTCAGGATATTCAACAACCGGCGGCTTCAGGATATACCCGCCTTCCAATCCAACCAACGTCAACCTCGAATCCTGCCGTCGCCCTCCACGCTCAAGGTGCATCGAAAGCTTGGGCTGGACGCCGGGAACGGTGACATGCTTCCGGACAATATTTTCCGCCAGTTCATTGAGTTCTTTCCATGCGTAAGGAAAAACCGGAGGGCGACTGGAACCGAACAACTGTTTGCAGCAGGAGCCATGGCAGAGACCTTCCGCATCTTCCAAAGGTTGGAGGCATATGTGGCAGGTTGATTTATTCATCTGACTCTCCCAGAGGAACAATGGAAACCGCACCAATACAGTCGCGGCAGCAGGCCAACAGCAAACCCATGCGATCGCGCAGGGTGAGCTTCCAAGTATGCTCCGCAATATCCAGCAGCCAGCCCTCAGGAATCAATCCGTCAAAGAATGGAAAAAGACGCTTGTCTTCAAACGGTTCCGACTGGAGCGGAAGCGACAAACTGACGGCCGCCGCATCCACAAGATCGAGATAATCCGGCAAATAGGAAAACACATAACCGTTATCCCGCTCTTCCAGTATTCCGGCCAAACGGCCTTGCATATGGACTTCAGCCCTCCGCATCATCCACCTCCATACGGAAAGCAACGGGTTCCATACGATGGCCGAACAGTGCGAGTACCTGGTTCACCTTATCCAACCGCAACGATGCCTTACCCTGCTCTAAATCACGAATAAACCGCAACCCAACCCCTGCCCGATCAGCCAAATCCTTCTGGGTCAACTTCATGGCCCGTCGTCGTTCCTTTATGAATTTAATCAGTGGATCACTCATACTATCCCCAGTCGGGTATAATTTAATTAATAGAACAAATACTAAACCCGTTCGGGTATAGCAACCAATTTATTAAGAAATATCAACCCGTTCGGGTATATTTTATAACTCCGCTGACAGGCGTTGTACTACTTGGCTTCAGAAAAAGTGCAACGCTCAAGAAATACCGATCCGTTTTATCTATCGTCAATATTCCCGTCTTCAGCAGGAGAATCAGACAGATATCAATCGCCTGACGACTACACGGTTAACACAACAACTCTTTAACAACCTTGTCTTCTCCCGCGCATTCCTCGCCGCGTCGCGCTGCACTGCGCATAAAACTGCTTGAAACATAGCTAAGCTCCGGTCCTGTAAGATTTGTCTTCTTCCGCACCCGCTCAAGAAAGCTTTCGACAGTTTTCACTCCTACATTCATCTTCTCAGCAACAAGCTTTGGAGCATGCCCACAACCAGTAAGACAAAAAGCCTCAGCCTCCCGTGAAGATAACTTCTTGAGATGCTTCTCAAATCTAAAACTCGGGTACTTGCTAAATTCTCTTCCATCCTTTAGTGCCCTAATCCCCATAATGAGATCATCTAAGGACTTCTGTGAAGAGACATATCCATCTGCACCGCTTCGCAATACATGCCCAATGTATGCATCCTCAAACTCTGAATTACAGGAAAACGCCAAAATAGCCACATCAGGGAAAGCTCGTTTCAGCTTTTTCAGAGATACAATCCCAACACTGCATTTTAGCGATAGATTAACAACCAGCACTCCTGGCTGATCGCCGCAATCGCGGCCTGCTTTCTCTCATGCGCCGCCATGCCTCCAAGCTGCGCCCTGACCAGAAGCTGCGGCTAGATCGCTACCTCGATGCCCATCCGGCCATCCGGATCCTCTACGAGGCCAAGGAGTCGCTCTGTGCGTTGCTCAACATCAAGCATCGAACCAAAAAGACCTGCCAGCCTCTGATCAATCGGCTGATAGACTGGATATGGAAACTTCGCTACTCCGGCTTCCCGGCTATGGAGACCTTGGCCGAAACGCTTGATAAATGGAGTGCGGAGATCGCCCGCATGTGGCGGTTCACGAAAAACAATGGAATTACGGAAGGGTTCCATACGAAGATGGAAGTGATCCAGCGCCGGGCGTATGGATTCAAGAATTTCACGAATTACCGGTTGCGAGTAATCGAAATTGCTCCGATTTGTCGCAATCATGTGTGGTTAATAAAAATTCGCCCTTGCCCCGTCTTTGGGGGAGAGCCAAAAAACAGGGGACGAACTCGTGGAGAAACGGAGAGCGAGCGGAGAAAAGGTGCCGGAAAAACAGCAACAGGCACTAGGCACTAGGCACTGGGGATTTGAAAAGGTGGAGAACGCGGCGAATAACCCATTTACTGGGGAAAACTCGCGTAAAAATAAAAAAGGCGAACTCGCATTGAGTTCGCCGTAAGAAGGATTGGTCGTCCTTGACGGATTCGAACTCTGAACACTTATCTCCCCATATTTTCTTACATATTTGTCGCATAAACGTCGTATTATGCTTATCTCCAACT
>JBDLJW010000017.1:0-21886 GCA_039714135.1 Verrucomicrobiota bacterium | reverse complement strand
AGAAGCCAGAAGCCTAATCCTTGAACCACTCGCATCGCTCGTCATTTACATTCGCAAATTATCACTTCGTGGGTGGCTTCGTGTCTTAAGCGAACGAACAGAGCGGGTGTGAGTGATAAATACGGATCCAGTTAATCAACAACTGGCGTGCCATCTGCGCCGCGCGGTTTCCAGATCTTTACCTGTTTCCACTCGCGCCCCCATTCGAGGGCTTGGCGGTGGGAGGGGAAGTAGAGGTCGATGTGCTTGCCTTTGATGCCGCCTCCAATGTCCTCGACCCGCCCCCAGCCATAGTCCGGGATATATATGATGGTGCCGAAGGGGTAGTGGCGCGTATCGGCAGCGATAGTTCCCCAGCCGGCTCTCGTGCCGGAGGCCGTGATGCCTACGGTTTTGGGGCGTCCCTTGGTTGGGCCGTAGGCCACTACCGGTTGGAATTTCCAGTTACGCTTCCATCCGCAGCATTTGCCGCATTTGCAGTAGCCGGTTGTTTCCATCTTGACGATTTCCGGTTTCTGGTTGCGCGGAACCCGGTATTTCCTTCCCGTCGCGCATCCACAAAGCAATAATAACCCAAGCAGGGTAAAGAAGTTCCTCGCAGAGACGCGGAGAACGCTGGGTTTAAAATTGACTGGCCCTGCGCCCTCTGTGTCTTTGCTATGGATAATTGTTGATGCATGATTCATGAAACGTCTCCGGACCAGATGGTTTCAATGCCGTTGGCGGTTTGGAGGAGCAGTTCACCGTGGTCGCCGAATCCGGCGAGGGTGCCGCTCTTTTTAATGTGGCCGTCATGGACGGCCAGCGGTTTTCCGATGGGGCCGGCCTTTTCCATCCAGGCTTCCCGGATGCTGGAGAAGCCGCCTTGCTCCCATTTTTCGATCCAGTATTCCAAGGGCGGGAATAGCGCCTTCAGGGTCTGGGATAGGTCATGGGCGTGTCTGCTTTCAATCAACATCGAGGTGGCGGGGCGCTCGATGGCTTCTGCCTCGTCGATCGACATGTTTACATTCAGTCCGATTCCGACAACAATGCCTGCTTTGGGGGCTTCCGCCCGTTCAATGCGCTCGGAGAGAATGCCGCAGATCTTTTTGCCGTCCACCAGCACATCGTTCGGCCACTTCGGTGAGGCGGGAATGTTCCGGGCGTTGAGCATTTCGGTGACGGCAAGGGCGGCGGCCATGGTGAGGGAGGGGATGTCCATCAGTTTTGCATCTGTCTCTATAAACAAGGAAAAGCAGAGGTTTGTGCCGGGGGCGGACAGCCATTTTCGATCCTGCCGTCCACGTCCGGCGGTTTGCTCTCGTGCGGCAACGATGGTTCCGCTGTGCAGTTTCCGGTCCCCGAAAAAGCGATCCCGCAGATAGGCGTTTGTCGATCCCAGTCTGTCATGCCATTCAATTCTGAATTCCATTCGAAAATTTCCTTACCTCAAGTTGCTTGAAAGTGCCGTGAATATTAAATTATTGAACTGTTTTCATTGTTATTTATGGGCAGAACGGACTAGCCATGGGAAGGCAAATTCCGTATACATGCGGCTATTTTACTTAAAAAAGGAGGCAGTAAAAGATGGAACTTTTAATGCAAGGTGTTGTTTTGATGGTGATCGGTATGGCTACCGTATTCGCCTTTCTTGTTTTGCTGATTCTGGCCATGAGCGGTTCGGCGGTATTCTTCCGTAGGTTTGCGCACCTCTTCCCGGAGGCGACGGCGGAGGCTCCCAAGGCTGCGGCAGCGGATCCCGTTGCGGAAATTGCAATTGCGTTGGCAACGATTAAGGCCAAACGCGGCTAATTCATTTTTAATATAACTACAGGAGAAATATTGTGGCTAAGAAAACCATTCACATCATGAACACCGCGTTCCGCGACGGCTTCCAGTCTGTCTATGGCGCGCGCGTATTGACCGAAGACTTCCTTCCGGCCGTCAAGGCCTGTGTCGAGGCAGGGCAGACCCACTTCGAAGCCGGTGGCGGTGCACGCTTCCAGGCTCCCTTCTTCTACTGCAACGAGTCCGCTTTCGACATGATGGACAAGTTCCGCGAAGCGGCCGGCCCCGACGCCGACCTGCAGACCCTTGCCCGCGGCATCAATGTGGTTGGCCTTGACTCCCAGTCGCGCGATATCATCGACTTGCACGCGAAGATGTTCGCCAAGCATGGCATTACCACCATTCGTAACTTCGACGCCCTCAACGATGTCAACAATCTCATCGACTCCGGCAGGGCCATCGAAGCCGCCGGGCTCAAGCATGAAGTCGTGGTCACCATGATGGAGCTTCCTCCGGGTTGCGAAGGTGCGCACACTGTCGATTTCTACAAAAAGACGCTGAAGGGCATTCTCGATGCCGGCATTCCGTTCCACAGCGTCTGCTTCAAGGATGCTTCCGGAACTTCTGCTCCGAAGAAGGTCTACGAAACCATCAAGATGGCTCGCAAGATGTTGTCGAAAGACACCAAGATTGTCTTCCACTCCCATGAAACCGCCGGTGTTGGTACCGTCGGCTACATTGCGGCCATCAAGGCCGGTGCGGACCAGGTCGACTGTTCCATGGCTCCGGCCTCCGGCGGAACCTGCCAGCCCGACGTGGCCACCCTTTGGCACGCTCTGCGCGGCGAAGACTACGAGCTCGATATCGACATCGACAAAATGATGCACGCCGAGTCTGTCTTCAAGGAATGCATGGCCGACTATATGCTTCCGCCGGAAGCCAAGTCTGTTGAGCCGATGATTCCGTGGTCCCCGATGCCGGGCGGTGCGCTGACGGCCAACACGCAGATGATGCGCGACAACAACATGATGGATAAATACGAAGACTGCATCCACGCCATGGGTGAAGTGGTTCGCCGCGGCGGATTTGGTACTTCGGTGACTCCGGTTTCCCAGTTCTACTTCCAGCAGGCGTTCAACAACGTTATTTTCGGGCCGTGGGAAAAGATTGCTGAAGGTTACGGAAAGATGGTTCTCGGTTATTTCGGCAAAACCCCGGTCGAACCCGATCCGGAAATCGTGAAAATCGCTTCCGAAAAGCTCGAGCTCGAGCCGACCACCGAAAACCCGGTCGATCTCAACGATGCCGACCCGAGCAAGGGGATCGATTCCGCCAAGAAGATGCTGCAGGAAAACAGCATCGAAGAAACCGACGAAAACATTTTCATTGCTGCGGCCTGCAAGCAGAAGGGCATCGACTTTCTACTCGGCAAGGCTGAGGTCAACGGTGTTCGCAAGGGCGCGCTCACTCCGGCGGCTCCGGCTGCGGCGGCAGGTGGCGACGGTGGCTACACCGTAAGCGTCAACGGCAAGAAGTTTGCGATCGACGTGAAGGGCGACAAGGCTACGGTCAATGGCAAGTCCTACGACATCGGTGTTGAAGACGGCGTTGAAACTGCCGGCACCGGAACCGTTGCCCACGAGTCCGCCGATTCCATCGAGGTTTCTGCTCCGATGAACGCCAAGGTGATCAAGGTCAACCTGCAGGTTGGTGACCATGTTAACGAAGGCGACGTGATTTTCGTGGTTGAGGCCATGAAGATGGAGGTCGACGTGAAGGCTTCCGCGGGTGGCACCATTTCGTCCATCGCAGTCGACGCTGGCGAACAGGTTACGGCTGGACAGGCCATGGCCTCCATTAACTAAAGTGCAGCAGCGAACGGAGATTTCAAACATGAAGAAATTCATAACCATGGGACTTCTCGCTGCCGCCGTTCTCGGCGGAGCCGTCCGGGTGCAGGCCGAAGAGCCTGCCTCCCCGGCGGAAGGTGTGAAGACCGAAAAGCAAATATCCATTGCCGAAGGCTTCAAGAAGCTTGGCCGGGAAACCGGCGTCTACCGCTTCTTCAATCCGGCAACGAAGGAAGAAAAAGCGGCGGCCTATCAGGCGGCGCTCGTGAAGACGGTTGAGGCGGAGATTTCCGCTGGCCATTTCCACGGCGCATACGAAGTGATCCACAAGGCGCATGGCGTTGATGCTTCGCTGCTCGAAGAGCTGGAGCATAAGGTAGAGGCTGCCGAGGCCGAAGGTTTCGAGCCGTCGCGGTTGCTCCCGGAAGGTGCGGGCCAGGCCGTTATGATTCTCGTTGGTCTTGGCCTGATCTACTTGGCGATTGCCAAGGGCTTCGAGCCGTTGCTGTTGTTGCCGATCGGATTCGGTGCAATCCTGACCAATATTCCAATGGCTGGAATTTCGGCGGGACCGATGCCCGGACAGCCGGCTGGTTTCCTTTACTACTTCTACAGTGTAGGGGTTGAGTCGGGCGTGTTCCCGTTGCTCATCTTCATGGGTGTGGGCGCCATGACCGATTTTGGTCCGCTGCTGGCCAATCCGAAGACCGCACTGCTTGGCGCTGCCGCCCAGTTCGGCATCTTCATTGCCCTGTTGGGTGCAATGGCCATGGGGGGGTTGTTCTCGATCGAAGACGCTGCCGCCATCGGTATCATTGGGGGAGCCGACGGTCCGACCGCCATCTTCCTGGCATCGCGCCTGTCGCCGAATTTGCTCGGTGCGATTGCCGTTGCGGCCTATTCCTACATGGCGCTTGTTCCAATCATTCAACCGCCGATCATGAAGTTGTTCACCACCAAGGCCGAGCGCGCGATTGAAATGAAGCAACTGCGCCACGTCACCAAGACCGAGAAGATTGTCTTCCCGTTGCTGGTGCTCTTGATCTGTCTGCTTCTGCTGCCTTCGGCCACGCCGCTGATCGGTATGCTGATGCTCGGTAACCTGATGAAGGAATGTGCCGTGGTTGATCGTCTGTCCGACACTGCACAGAACGCGCTGATCAATATTGTTACGATCATGCTCGGCCTTGCTGTTGGCTCCAAGTTGGCTGCCGACAAGTTCCTGAACGTCCAGACGCTTGGTATTCTAGGTCTTGGTCTGGGCGCCTTCATCATCGGCACCGCCTCCGGCGTATTGCTTGCCAAGTTGATGAACAAACTCAGCAAGGAGCAGATCAACCCGCTGATTGGTTCTGCCGGTGTATCCGCCGTTCCGATGGCTGCCCGCGTTTCGAACAAGGTGGGACTCGAAGCCAATCCGCAGAACTTCCTGCTCATGCATGCCATGGGTCCGAACGTAGCTGGCGTGATCGGTTCCGCTGTGGCCGCCGGTGTGTTGCTCGCACTTGTTGGCTAAGAGTTTCAAATATTGAAACCTGAAGAAAGGG
This sequence comes from Verrucomicrobiota bacterium, assembly GCA_039714135.1. Lineage (GTDB taxonomy): Bacteria > Verrucomicrobiota > Kiritimatiellia > Kiritimatiellales > Pontiellaceae > Pontiella. The sequence continues at coordinate 16,719 of JBDLJW010000017.1, read as the reverse complement.
TCGCCGAATGGCGGCCCTTTTATTTGTTTATCTCCTGAGCCTCTTGCAAAACCCTTCGGGGTTGCCGAGGCAGTTGTCGGTTTGAAGTTGGTGGTTATTGGTTTAATTCTCTGCTGAACAAGGCGCTCCGCCGCAAACCGGCAACTTCAAACCCCAAACCGGTCTTGCAGAACCGGAGGTTTTGCAAGAACCACTCCTGCTCATCCTTTTTCGGGGAAGTGTGTGGGGAGGGCGGTGGGGGAGCCTCCCATAGGGTGTCTTTGCGGGGAATGCATGACTCCCCGCGCTTTTAGGCCTGTAAGTTTCCTAAAAAATAAGTGGAAAAGCATTTGACGTGCTGTGGTTTGAAATGTCATAAGATCCCACGAAAGGGAGCAAAGTGGAGAGTAAGCAATGACTGTGGTTGAAAATATGCAGGAAATGTTTGTTGGTTCGTTCACGCATTCCCTAGATGCGAAGCGCCGGATTATCTTTCCGTCGAGCTGGAGAAATCTAGTCGGCGAGTCGAACCGCTTGTTCGCCTTTCCACATCCTGATGACAAGTGCCTGTATCTCTATACGGCGGAGGAAATGACGCGGCGCTTGAACCAGTTGCGTTCGGGCGGGTCGCTCGACCAGGCTGGGCAGCGGGCCATCCGCTCTTTTGCGGCAGGGGCGGAGATGTTGCAGTGGGATGCACAGGGGCGAGTTCGCATTGGCGAAAACCTGTTGGCGCACGCCGAGATAAAGCAACAGGTGGTTTTGGTGGGAACGCTTACACGCATTGAGCTGTGGAGTGAAGAGAATTTTGATTTTGCCCTGCCGCAGGATTCATCTGTGGCGGAAGACGTTTTTTATGGCGGTTATTAATGAGGAGGCGAAAGGGGACTGCATGAGCATGCTGGATGTAGCCAGGTTTTTGAGTTATTCGGGATCGATCGATCATTCGGGCGATCGCGACCGTACCTTTAATTTAACCATGGCGAATTCGGGGCGCTTGTTTTCATGCCTCTATGGAGACCGCACGCATTGGAGTTTTGGCCGTGAACAGGAGAATCCTGAAAAGTCTCCGGGAACTGAAAAAGGAGTTTAGTGCATATACCGGTCATGCTTGACGAATGTTTGGAGGGGCTGATTACGGATCCGTCGGGGATCTACGTTGATGGCACTCTAGGAAATGGCGGACATTCGGCGGCGATTTTGGAACAGCTTGAAGATGGCGGAATGTTGATAGGATTTGATCGTGATGTGGATGCGATCGATCGGGTGAAGGAAAAGCTTAAGGCGGGAGCGGGCAAGCGAGTGGAACTGGTTCACGACAATTATGCAAACATGGCGGCACAGCTTGACCGGCTGGGCATTGACAAGGTTCACGGCCTGTTGCTGGATCTTGGCGTGAGTTCTTTCCAGCTCGATTTGGCTGAGCGCGGTTTTAGCTTCCGGCACGACGGCCCGGTCGATATGCGCATGGATCAGACGGAAGGGCAGACCGCCGCTGATTTAGTGAATACCGCCACCGAGCAGGAGTTGGCCGACATCATCTACCGCTATGGCGAGGAACGTGCGTCCCGCCGCATTGCGAGGGCGATTGTCGAAGCCCGCACGAAGGACCGGATCGAAACCACTGCGCAGCTGGCGGGTATTGTCGAGCGTGCCAAGGGTGGACGGAAAGGGAAAAAGATTCATCCGGCAACGCAGACTTTTCAGGCGTTGCGCATGGCGGTGAATGACGAGTTGGTCGCTATTGAGCAGGTGCTGGAGCAAATGGTTGGTCGCGTGGTGGAAGGCGGCAGAATTGTGATTTTGACATTCCATAGCCTGGAAGACCGGCTGGTGAAACAGTTTTTTAATCGCCATGTGCCGCGCGAGGAATCGTTGCAGCAGGGCGGGGTGCGGAGGATCTACGATGAGCCTCCTGTAAAATGGATTTGGAAAAAGCCGCTGACGGCAAGTGGCGAGGAACAAGGTGTGAATCCGCGTTCGCGCTCGGCAAAGTTGCGCGCGGTGGAAGTTGGGATATAGGCATGGCAGCAAAGCGCAAAAGAAAAAAGACGAAAAAGAACCAGGTGCAGGTACCGTTTCCGGTGTTGCTGGCGAATATTCTGGTGCTGGTTGCTGTTCTTGGCCTGAGCTACATGTGGCTTTGCTCCCGTTGTGATGCCCTGGGAAAGGAGATCCGGGGCAAGGAGGCCGAGCTGGCTGCGGCACAGAAGCGGTTGGTGAACGAGCAGGACCGCTGGTCGATCATTACCGCCCCGGCCAATCTCCAGCGCGCCATTAAAAAGTACCGACTCGACATGGTCGTGCCGCGCGAAAAGCAGATTGTACGTGTTGGCATCTGGCGACCGGAAGAACGTGTGGCGATGGTGCAGCGACCATAGAACATAAGGTGAAAAAAGAAATTTCAGGCAGCAAAAAGGAGAAGGCAATGGAACAGGAAAAAGTCAACATCATGTATGATGAAAACGGTAATGCCATTCGGGTCCAGATGGACTTCGACCTCTACGAGTGGATGCTCGGTCAGGTTCCGCAGGTAGAGCAGGCTCTTGCTGTGGCGCACTAGAAACATAGGGCCATGTTGCCTCGAGGCAACGTAGCCGATATGCCCATGCAAATCCCGTGACTCTGCCTATGGCAGGTTGCGGGGTTTGGCATAATATAAGGAATTGAATGAAACATGGCCGAGGTGCGCTCAAAAGGCCGGGTTGTGATGCTTGCAACGGTTATACTGATGGTCTTTACGGGCATTGGTGTCCGGTTGTCCATCCTGCACCTCCGCCCGGCTGAATGGGTGGTTGCGCCGATTGGAAAGGGCCGGGTGCTGGAATGGCGGCCGATGGGGAATCGTGGACGGGTCGTCGACCGCAATGGACAGATTCTGGCCATGGACAGTCCGGCATACCATGTTTGCGCCGATCCCTCGTATATTTCCGAGCACGGCGATCCGGATGCGGTGTGCAAATATCTTGCACAGGAGTTCCGGTTGCCGCCGTATGAGCTGCGAAAAAAACTTTCCGACTCCTCCCGCCAGTATGTCCGCCTCAAGAAATATGTGCCGGGCCATCAGCTCAAACGGTTCAAGCGCCGCTCTCTGGGCGTGATGTATTCGCCCGAAGATCCCCCAGCGGGAACCGAGACCAATATCTATCTCCGCGGTGTCATGCTCGAAGAGGCGCCGATCCGCCACTACCCCAAGCGGGCACTCATGGCGCATGTGGTGGGTTTTGCAAATCTTGAAGGGGCGGGCTCCGCCGGTATTGAGCAGCGCATGGATGAATATTTGTGCGGCAAGGAAGGCTTGCGCGTCAGTAAAAGGGATGGTCGCCGCCGCGAAATCTACAGCACCCGCACGGTTGATATTGAACCGGAGGACGGTGCGAACGTGGTTCTCACGCTTGATCAGGAACTTCAGTATGTGGTCGAAAACGCCATCGAAAAAATGTGCGGTGAATTTCAGGCCAAGGCTGCGTGGGCGATTGTTATGCATGTGCGCACAGGCGAGATTCTGGCGATGGCATCGTATCCGACCTATGATCTCAATCGCTATGGGAAGGCGCCGCCGGAATGGCGGCGAAATCGTGCGATCGGGTTCAACTATGAACCCGGATCTACGATGAAGGCTGCTGTGATTGCCGCCGCACTTGATCAGGGCATCGTGTCGGAAGACGACATGATTGATTGCGAAAACGGATATTGGGTCTATGGCGGAAAGGCCTTGCGCGACAGCCATGGGGAAGAAGTCATTTCCGTGGCGGACATCATCAAGGTTTCGAGCAACATCGGCACGGCCAAGATTGCGTTGATGATGGGGGATAAGCGGCTTTACGACTGCTTGAAAGCATTCCATTTTGGCAAGCGTCTTGACGTAGGCCTGCCTGGCGAGGAGGGCGGTATCTTCTATTCGCCGAAGCATTGGTCGAAAATCAGTATTACACGCATTGGTATGGGGCATGAAATTGCGGTGACCGCTCTTCAGGTGCTTTCCATGATGAATGCCATCGCCTACAACGGGGTGCAGATGAAGCCGATGCTTGTCAAGCAGGTGACGGCTCCCGATGGAACGGTTCTGGAGGAATTCAAGCCGACGGAGCTGGGCCGCCCCATCAGTCCGTCCGCGGCTCGACGCATGCGCAAGCTGCTGGCTCGTGTAACCGAAGAGGGCGGCACTGGAACCAAGGCGGCGGTGGATGGCTACCGTGTGGGGGGGAAGACCGGAACTGCGCAGAAGATCCGGCCCGTCTCCGAGGGTGGCGGCTACTATTCCAAGAACTTTACCTCGTCGTTTGTCGGTTTCCTTCCGGTGGAAAATCCGGAGATTGGAATTATTGTTGTGGCGGACGATCCCGGCGAATACACCGAGTCGGGACGGAAAATCAAATACTATGGCGGGACCGTCTGCGGTCCGGCGTTCAAGGAGATTGCCGAGTTTGCCGTGGGCTATCTGCGTATCTCGCCGGAAGGCGAGCGTGTTTATGTTGCGAGACCTGAATAATGAAGCTTGAAGAGCTACTACAATCCGTTGAGACGTTGGAGGTCAAGGGTTCCTCCGATATTGAGATTACAGAGATCGCGTATGACTCTCGGCGGGTGGTTCCGGGCGGGCTGTTCGTTGCCGTTCGTGGACACAAGGCGGATGGTGCGCACTATGTTTCCGAGGCGCTCTCAAGCGGAGCGGTTGCCGTGGTCTCCGAAAACGGTTTGGAACTCGGCACTGCGGCCGTGCATATCCGTGTTCCATGTGCGCGCCGGGCATTGGCCGAAATTGCAAACGCCTATCACGGCGACCTCTCGCGGCGGATGAAGGTTGTCGGGGTAACCGGGACAAATGGAAAGACCACTACGACCCACATGATCCGCGATGTGTTGCGCGATGGCGGGTTTTTGCCCGGATTGCTTGGCACGGTGACGTATGATGTAGGGGGCCATGCGTTGCCTGCGCCGCGCACCACACCGGAGGCTCTGGACCTTCATTCCTTGTTCCGGCAGATGTATGATGCCGGTTGCGATAGCGTGGTGATGGAGGTCTCTTCGCATGCGATTGCCCTGCAGCGCACTCACGGGATCGATTTCGATATTAGCGTGTTCACTAATCTGACACAGGACCATCTGGACTATCACAAGGACATGGAAACCTACTTCGAAGTGAAGTCGAGGCTGTTCCATGATCAGGGAAGCAACCATTCCGTTGTTGTCAATACCGATGATTCATGGGGGCGCAGGTTGCTGGAAGGGGAAAAGGTTGTCGCAAACGTGGTGACCTATGGTTTCAATGAGCAGGCAATGGTTCGTGCAACCGATGTTAAAATGGATGCCGATAGAACCTGTTTTCAGGTTTCGAGCCCGTGGGGTGAAGCACAGGTTTGTCTGAATCTTCTTGGACGTTTTAATATCAGCAATGCGCTGGCGGCTTTGGCGGCCGGCGGGTTGTGTGGAATCGATCTCGGTCGCATGGCGGTGTCGTTGAAAAATATCCAGGCCATTCCCGGTCGGCTGGAGCTGGTGGCGAACCGCAAGCATAAGAAGGTGTTTGTCGACTATGCCCATACCGATGATGCCTTGCGGAACGTTTTGGGAACCCTGCGCGAAATCTGCAAGGGCAAGCTGATTGTTGTGTTTGGTTGCGGCGGGGACCGGGATCGCGGAAAACGCAAGCTGATGGGGGAGGCTGCGGCTGAGTTGGCCGACTTCTGCATCATTACCTCCGACAATCCGCGCACGGAGGATCCCTGCGCCATTTCCGCCGACATCGCCGAAGGCTTTGCCGGCAATGAAGCATTCAAGGTGGTGCTCGATCGATATGATGCGATCAAAAAAGGGATTAGGAAAACGGGCCGTAAGGATATTCTCCTGATCGCCGGGAAGGGCCACGAAACCTATCAGGAGTTAAAGAATACCATTATACCATTCGATGATCGCGAAACGGTTAGGGAGATAATAGGTTGATGTCGAGATTCCGCCCAGAAGAATTGTCGAAATGGGGTTCTGCCGCATGGAAAAACGGAGTCCCATCTGGTGGCATCGCCGGGATATCAAACGATACGCGCACAATTCGGCCTGGTGATCTTTATGTTGCCATTCAGGGCGAAAACTTCGATGGCCACGATTTTGTGCGGCAGGCCTTTGAAAAAGGCGCCGCTGGTGCATTGGTGAACGATGGGTTTCAATGGTCGGGAAACCCGGTGTTGCCTGTGCCGGATACGATCAAGGGGTTGCAGGATATAGCGCGCGGCTACCGCGCGGAATGGGTTGCAACGGTGGTCGGCATCACGGGAAGCGTCGGCAAGACCACGGTTAAGGAAATGTGTGCCGCCATGCTTTCGGTAAAGGGCGAAACCCATCGTACCGCCGGAAACTACAATAACCACATTGGCCTTCCGCTTAGCATGCTCGCAATGCCCCGGGAGGCGAGGTTTGGCGTTTTTGAGATAGGGATGAATCATCCCGGCGAGATTGCGGTCCTGACGGATCTTCTCCGGCCCGACATCGGCATTTTGACGGATATCTGCAACGCCCATCGGGAAAGCTTTGAGTCGCTGGAGGGAATTGCCCGCGAAAAAGCCGAGCTGGCTTGGCGGGTTCCAGGCGATGGTTTGGTTTTTCTGGATTGCGACAGCGACTGGTTTGAGCTGATCCGTGCAAAAACCTTGGCTAGCATCAGGACCATTTCTTTCGGGAGCAACGCGGACTATACCGGCAATGCATCTGCTTCGGATGTTTTATCGGTTGCCCACCACGAGTTTAGCATGCCATTACCCGGCGAGCACATCATGCGCAACGCATTGCGTGCCATTGCACTTGGGCTGGAACTGGGCATGACCCCCGCAGAAGTAGAGCAGGGATTGGGGCGGTTCGAGCTTCCTTCAATGCGTTGGGAGGAGTCGGAGGTGCGCGGCATAAGATTTATCAACGATGCCTACAATGCCAATCCGCTCTCTATGCGCGCCAATCTGGGCACCTTCGCCAATCTTTCCGGAGAGGGGGGAAAGTGGGCTGTTATTGGCGGTATGCGCGAGTTGGGCGACACTGCGGAGAAGGAACATGCCGAACTTGGCCGCTTTATCGATGGGCTTAATCTTGATGGTGTTATTGTTGTTGGCGAACTTGGCAGGGGGATTGCTAGCCATGTCGGACAAGCCGTCTTCCAAACCCTGGAAGTTGCCGAGGCTGCGCAAATCCTGAGGGACCACCTGCATCCCGGTGATTGTGTTTTGTTGAAGGCTTCGCGTGGCGAGCGACTTGAGCAGGTGCTGGAACATTTTAAGGAGATTTAGACGCATGCTTTATTATTTGAGTCAATTCGAGGAGCTGTTTTCGCCGTTGCGGCTTTTTCAGTATATTTCGTTCCGCACACTCGGCGCGGCGGCAACGGCATTTATTTTTTCATTGGTGATGGCTCCGTGGTTGATCCGAAAGCTGCGGAAGGTCAATTTTGGCGAACAGCAGGCGGACGACCGCGTGCAGGGCTTGGCGAAAAGCCAGAAAGTGGGAACGCCGACCATGGGTGGACTGATGATTATCGTTTCCACCAGTGTCTCCACGTTGCTGTGGGCGGTTACGGCGAACATGTATGTTTGGTTGACACTCGGAACCTTCTGCCTGATGGGATCCATTGGTTTTGTTGACGATTATCTAAAGATCAAGCGCAAGAACGGGCTGAGTGTGAAGATGAAGTTCTTTGCGCAGCTGGTCTGGGCAGCGGTTGTTTTTGCTGTGCTTTGGTCAAATCCCGAGATGCAGGGTCGCGCCCGCGACTTGATGGTTCCATTTCTCAAAAATCCGATTTTGGATCTAGGGTTGATCGGTGGATTCATCTTCATGGTTGTTGTTTTGGTTGGGGCATCCAATGCGGTCAATTTGACCGATGGGCTGGACGGTTTGGCGATCGGTTGCTCGAACTCGGCGGCATTGGCCTATCTGTTCCTTACCTATGTGGCGGGCAACTATAATTTTGCGGAGTACCTGCAGGTGCCGTTTGTGCTTGGTAGCGGTGAGCTGACTGTTTTTTGCGGCGCACTGCTTGGTGCGGGGCTCGGTTTTCTCTGGTACAACTGCCACCCGGCCAAGATCTTCATGGGCGATACCGGCAGCCTCGCTATCGGCGGAGGGATTGCCATGTTGGCGATTCTTACAAAGCAGGAGCTGCTATTGATCATTGTTGGTGGTGTTTTCGTGATTGAGGCCGCCAGCGTGGTGATTCAAAGCTCATACTTTAAATATACCAGGAAGCGCTACGGCAAGGGGCGCCGGATCTTCAAGTGTGCACCGATCCATCATCATTTCGAGTTCCTCGAAAAGGAGTGTGCCATGGATGAAAACCGTGATCCGGAATTGGTTGAAACCGTCATCGTTACGCGCTTCTGGATTCTCTCCATTATTTTCGCTCTGATTGGCATCGCCACACTGAAGATCCGCTGATGAAGAAGTATCGCACAGCATTGATTCTGGGCTACGGCCGCAGCGGGCGGGCCGCCGAGCGGTTGTTGCGTTCAGAGGATTGCGAAACCGTGGTGTTGACAGAGGAAAGCGCCGGGCAGGCGGAGGTTTTCCAAACCTTGGAGGAAAAAGACTTCGATGTCTGTATCGTCAGCCCTGGGTTTTCGCTTTCAAACCCATGGGTTCGCGCCGTGCATGAGGCCGAGATACCGTTGCTTTCGGAGCTGGAGCTTGGCTGGTCGCGCCACAAGGGGCGGACGGTCGCCGTTACCGGCTCGAACGGCAAAAGCACCGCGGTAAAATGGATCTGCGAGATGCTTCAGCTCGCCGGGTTAAAGGCGGCGATTGGTGGAAATTATGGAATACCCGCCTGCGAAACCGTGCTGGAATATCCGGATTTAGACTGGTTGGTGCTGGAGGTCAGTTCGTTCCAGCTCGAAACCGTTCAGGATTTCCGTGCGGAGGTTGCTGTTTTGTTGAATGTTCTTCCGAACCATCTCAATCGCCATGAAACCATGGAAGTTTATCGGCGTACCAAGGCACGCATCTTCGGCCCCTCCTCCCTCTCCGGAGGTGCGTGTCTGGTTCCCGTCGACCTTTTACCGCAATTGAAGGATGACCTCGGTGGTTTGGAGCGCGAATGGACGACCTTTGGTGAATCGCCGGATGCGGACTATTTCTACCAGAACGGCCAGGTTTTTCGCGGTTCGGAGCCGGTGATGGATCTCTCTGGAACACTGTTCGATAATCCTGTTATGGGGGGATGCACCGGGGCTTCGGTCGCCGCCGTGGCCGATGCCTGTGGGGTTTCTCAGGAGGTGGCTGCCGAGGCGGCCCATCGTTTTGAGCCTTTGCCGCACCGGCTCCAGCGGCTGGGGACGATTGGCGGCGTAGACTATATCAACGATTCAAAAGCCACCAATTTGGCCGCTGTGGCCGCCGCATTGCGGGCCTTCGGGTCGGGTATTCACCTAATAGCCGGGGGCTTGCCGAAGGAGTCGGACTACACTTTTATCAAAGAAATACTGGCGGAACGGGTACGGAGCATATACCTTATCGGCCAAGTATCCCGAGCAATGTACTTGGCTTGGAACGGGGTTTGTTGGTGCGTGGAATGCGGGACATTGGAAAAAGCTTTCAATGCTGCAAAAAACGCCGCTAAACCGGGGGAAATCATACTTTTGTCCCCAGGGTGTGCCAGCTTCGATCAATTCCAGGACTTCGAGGAGCGGGGGGCGCGTTTTGAGGCGCTCTTCCATGAATCGGTTCAGGGCGGAGGTGATACTTGTGAAAATGCAGTCGTTGACTGATAGAGTAGAGTTGAAAAGGAGTTTGATTATGAAGGTCGGATCAGCAGTTTTGGGGTTGCATATTGCAGCAATAGTTGCGTTTTCCATGACGCAGGGATGTATCACTACGGAAGGACATGGTAGTGGTCGCGGTGCCGGTGCACGCCATCGTGGTATCGTAAAGCACCAGCACAAGGGGAATGCAGACGATAGCCAGCAGGCAGCTGCCAGCGATTCGATCTATGGAGATGAAGCTCAGGACTCCGTTTATGATCCGGTCATCATCGACAGCACAAGCAGTGCGCCGCAGACACATGTTGCACCGTCCACCTACACCGGCAACACCGAGGCCTACATTGTCCAGAAGGGCGACATCCTTTCGCAATTGGCGGTTGATTTCAATACTTCCACCAAGAGCCTTGTTGAGATGAACAACCTCTCGAATCCCGATGTGCTTTATGTCGGACAGGAACTTCGTGTTCCCGCCGGAAGCCGCCGGAGCTCTTCCTCCTCAAAATCTTCTTCTGTGAAGAAGGGTGGCGAGTATGTCGTTCAGAAGGGTGATACTCTTTCTGGAATCGCCGTGGCTGCCGACGTGAGTCTTGCCGACCTGCGTTCGCTCAACAACACCAAGGATGACATGATTTTTGCCGGTGAAACAATCTATATTCCGAGCGGCGGAAAAGTGCCGACAAACACGCAGAAGTCCAAGCCGAAGAAGGCCGAGCCGGTAGCTGAACCGGAACCTGCAGCTAGCGAGCCGGCACCTGCACCGATGGCGGAGCCGGAGCTTGAGCCGGTTGAAACCGGAAGCATGCAGGTGGATGCGGTCATGGACCATGTGGTCTATCCGGGCGAGACGCTTGACGACATCTCCCGCCAGTATGGCGTGAGCAAGAGTGACATCATGCGCCTGAACAACATTTCCGACGAGTTCGCTGTCAAAGAAGGACAGCGTCTGCGTATTCCGATTGCCGAGTAAGGCAGGAAACGAGTATCGATGCGGAAAGGCCTGTCGCTGTTTATTGCCATCGTATTGATACTCGTGACCCTTGGCGTTGTGATGCTGGCAAGTGCCAGCTCCGCTAAGTACGAAGATTCGACCTACTTCTGGAAGCGCCAGCTGATTTGGCTGGCGCTTTCCTTTTTTGTGGCGGCCCTGGCCGCCCGCTTTGACTATCGTTTTTATAAAAAACTCACCATTCCGCTGGCCGCTTTTTCGGTGATATTGCTTATTCTAGTGCGTATTCCCGGCATTGGAACCATGATAAACGGTAGTTGGCGCTGGTTGCGCATCGGGCCGCTAACCATCCAGCCTTCGGAAATCTCCAAAATCGCCCTTATCATGCTCTTTGCCTGGTGGCTTGCCCGCAACCAGCGCCGGATCGACGAGTTCAAGCGCGGCATACTTATTCCGTTCGGCATGTTGGCCTGCTTTGCGTTGCCGCTGATTGTCGAGCCCGACTTTGGCACCACGATGCTGGTATCCTTTGTGGCTGTCTTCATGATGTTTCTGGCTGGGGTTTCCATAGGTCCGTTGCTGATTACCGGTCTTTGCGGCTTGCTGGGGGTTGTTTTTCTTATTTTCCAGAATCCGGAACGTATGAGTCGCATTCTCGCATTTCTCGATCCGCAAAAATATGAGCAAGACAAGGCGTGGCAACTGATCAACTCATTGCGGGCATTTGCATCCGGCGACCTGATCGGGGTTGGATTTGGAAACAGTATGCAGAAATTCCATTATCTTCCCGAAGCGCACACCGACTTTATCTTTCCCATTATTGGGGAGGAGCTAGGTTTGATTGCTACCTTGGTGGTGTTGCTGATGTATGCCGTCCTTTTTCTTTTCGGGTTGAAAATCGCGTTTAACGCGCGCGAAGATTTTGGTCGTTTTCTTGCCTTTGGCATCACGCTGATGATTACGATGCAGGCTTTGATCAACTTTGCGGTTGTTACCGGATGTGTTCCCACCAAAGGGCTGGCGCTGCCGTTCATCAGCTATGGCGGGTCGAGTCTGGTGGTTTCTGGTTTGATGGTGGGCATATTGCTCAACATTGCCCATTCAGGTGTACGCGCCCCCTCGGCTGCATTGCGCAACCTATTCAAAGATCGGGCGCGGAAGGTTTGATTTTATTGGAGTTTTAGATGAGCAACGAATACGAACTGCTGGATAGCGGTAGCGGAAAAAAACTGGAACGTTTCGGCGATGTGGTGCTTGAGCGTCCGTGCGCACAGGCGGTATGGGTTCCGCAAAACCCCGATCTATGGAAAGAGGCCACGGCCCGCTTCGACCGCATCGGCGGCCATAACTGGCAGGGGCGGGGCAAACTTGCCAGCTCATGGAATGTCGAAATTGGCGGTGTGCTGATGAAGCTTTCTGCTACCGACTTCGGCCATCTCGGCGTATTTCCCGAGACCCGTGCGCTGTGGGATTGGATCCGCACGACGCTCAAGGCCGAAAAGGAGAAGCGTCGGTGCGATCTTAAATTCCTTAACCTCTTTGCCTATTCAGGCGGGGCAACGCTTGCTGCCGCACAGGCCGGGGCGCACTGCTGCCACCTCGATGCCTCAAAAGGGATGGTGGATTGGGCTCGCGAAAACGCCAGACTTAACAAGCTGCAGGATGCCCCGCTCCGCTGGATCGTCGACGACGTGATTAAGTTCCTTCGTCGTGAAGTGAAGCGCGGCAACCGGTACGACGCCATCCTGCTCGATCCTCCCTCCTTCGGTCGCGGAAAAAAGGGCGAGCTCTACAAGATTGAAGAAAGTCTGATGATCACGCTCGATTTGGTGCATCAAGTCCTTTCTGCGGACCCTTGCTTTGTTCTCCTGACCTCGCACACGCCCGGTTTTTCTCCGATTGTACTCAGCAACCTGTTGCGGCAATACAACGACGGAGGAAGAATCGAGCACGGCGAAATGCTGCTTACCGGAAAACCCGGAGTAAACGATCTGCCCAATGGAAACTGGGCACGCTGGATTAACGAATAGGTTAACCACGGAATACACCGAATACACGGAACTTAGCATCTGTTCTTTCCGTGTATTCGGTGTATTCCGTGGTAAAAAAGAATTCATGAGCGAAACAGAATATTCAGCAGCTGAACTCGGTTCGCTGGTTTTGTACGCGGACAACCACCTGCTGGCGGTCGGCAAGCCGGCGGGTTTGCTTTCGCAGGATAGCGGAACCGGCTTGCGCAATCTGGAGGATTGGGCGCGTGAATGGGTGCGGGTCGACAAGAACAAGGAGGGAAACGTATTCCTCAACGCGGTGCATCGGATCGACAAGGTTGTCAGCGGCGTTGTTCTTTTTGCCCGAACCAGCAAGGCGCTTTCGCGTCTTAATGAGGATGTCCGCAAACGAAACTGTAAGAAGATTTACCACGCACTGGTTGAAGGTGTGCCCGAGAGATCGTCCGCCGAACTGGTTCACTGGCTTTCGCACGAGCACCATTGCGCCGAAGTTTGCAGGGAGGGCGACAAGGGGGCGCAACGCGCCGTCCTTCGCTATCGAACACTCCAGCAGATCGATAAGCTGACCCTGCTCGAAGTAGACCTCGAAACCGGCCGCTATCACCAGATCCGTGCGCAGCTCGCCTCCATCGGATGTCCGATTGCGGGCGACGAACGGTACGGAGCCCGACTGGTGTCGGATGGGCGGGACATCGCACTACACCATTTCCAACTCGAAATAAACCATCCCACCACCCGTGAAGCCATTGTCATAAAAGCGCCCTATCCCGCTGGTTCGGGATGGTGGTCGCAAGTGCCGGCCTCCTGATATCCCTTTTCGGTTAACGGTTGCAAAGCCATTTTTTCCGTGTAGCATGCTCATTTTGTAATTTTGAAGGAGCAAGTATGGCAAAAGAAGATTCAATCGAGGCAGAAGGCGTAGTGAAAAAAGTACTTCCTGCCACCATGTACCGTGTAGAGCTTGAAAACGGGCATGAAATCCTGGCGCATATTTCGGGGAAAATGCGTAAACACTTCATTCGTATCGCCGCTGGCGACCGGGTAACCGTCGAAATCTCCCCATATGATCTGGAAAAAGGTCGTATTACCTTCCGTCACCGGAATTAATACCCGGATTGTTTACAGAAGAGCGCAAAGGTCGCGAAGGTAGAACCGCCTGTCTTTGCGAACTTTGTGTTCTTGGTGTTCAAAAACGTACTATTTGCAGGGTTTGAATATGGCAAAGCGGAGCGTCTGGGGCAGCAAGGTTGGTTTTCTGCTGGCCGCCATTGGGTCGGCGGTCGGGTTGGGGAACATCTGGCGCTTTGGCTACATGGCCTATGAAAACGGCGGGGGCGCCTTTCTGGTTCCCTATGTCGTGGCGTTGCTGCTCGCCGGCATTCCGCTGATGATTCTCGAATATGCCCTCGGGCATCGCGAAAAGGCTTCGCCGCCGCTGGCCTTTGCTCGCGTTCATCCGTTGTGGGAACCGCTCGGCTGGTGGATGCCAACGGTCGCCTTTTTCGGGATCAATCTCTTCTATGCCGCCGTCATCGGCTGGTGCATGAACTATTTCGTCTTCTCCCTCGACCTTTCATGGGGAAGCGATACGAGCGCCTTTTTCTTCAGTGAATTTCTGCAGGTTAGCGACGGCCCGTTTAATCTTGCCGGCATTCGGTTTCCTATTCTCGGCACTACGGTGCTGACCTGGTTGATCGTTTGGGGAATCTGCTATCGCGAGGTAAGCCACGGCATCGAGAAGGCCAGCATGATCTTCATGCCGTTGCTGTTTGTGCTGACGCTGGTGCTGGTGGGCTGGTCGCTACGGCTTCCCGGTGCAATTGATGCGATCAAGAATCATTACTTAACCTGCGACTTTTCCAAGATCAGTCTCTCCACAGCTGAGGGACGCGGTGTTTGGGTGGCGGCCTTCGGGCAGATCTTTTTTACCCTTTCGCTCGGCTTCGGGATCATGATCACCTATGCCAGCTATCTGCCGAAAAAAACCGATATTGTGGGGAACGCGCTTCTGACTTCGGTGCTCAACTGCCTCTATTCCTTCATTACCGGCTTTGCCGTTTTCGGCACGATCGGCTACATGGCGCAGGCCAGCGGGGTTGAGTTTGGCGAAGCGATCAAGGCCGGTCCGGGTCTTGCTTTTGTCGTTTATCCCGAGGCAATCAATCAACTGCCCATGGGCAACCGCATCTTCGGAGCGCTCTTCTTTCTTGTGCTGATTGTCGCCGGCCTCTCCTCGGCCATTTCCCTCACGGAAGCTTTTTCCTGCTCGGTGTGCGATAAGTTCAATATTTCCCGCAAGAAAGCCACGACCATCATCTGCACTATCGGCCTGCTTGGCAGTGTCGTATTCTGCACCCGGGCCGGACTCTTCATCCTCGATATCGTCGACCACTTCATCAACAACTATGCGTTGGTCATCGGCGGCATCCTCGAGTGCATGCTGATCGGCTGGGTTTTGAAGGCTGGCGTCATGCGGCGGCATGTCAATCGGTTTAGCACGGTTAAGCTCTGGCCGGTGTGGGATATTGCGGTCCGCTTCATCACACCGCTCATGCTGATTGTCGTTGTCGGCGGTGCATTGCTCAACGAATTTACTGCGCGCTACGAGGGCTACAGTGTCAAGGCACTGCTCTTTATCGGCGGCGGTATTCTCTTCTGCACGCGGTTGGCCTCGTTCATCCTAAGCCACTTTAAATGGGATCCCGTTCGGCTGACCGAAAAGCATCACGAGCCGGAAGAGGACGAGCTTCTAGTGTAGAACGAGCGTCTCGCTCGTTCAGGCAAGCGGGACGCTTGCGCTACGTTAAGGTAATCCGCCGCCCATCGAAGTTGATGCGGCCTTCAGCAATCCATTGCAATGCTTCGGGATAGGCGATGTGCTCCTGCGCGTGGAGCTTTTCCATCATGGTTTCGAGCGTGTCGGAATCTTCGATGGCGATGATCTTCTGGTTGATAACCGCACCGGTATCGACGCCCGCATCGACAAAATGGACGGTACAACCGGTAAACTTTACGCCATAGTCGAACGCCTGTTTCCCGCTGTCGAGTCCCGGAAAGCTCGGTAGCAGGGAGGGGTGGATGTTGATCATGCGACCGGCATAGGCGTTGAGCAGGCCATCCTTTACGATTCGCATAAAGCCAGCCAGCGCAATGAAGTTGACGTCGTGTTCCTCTAGAACCTTCAGCACTTTTTGCTCGGCCTCGCCATCGAGTTTGGTCTTGAAGGGGGCACAATCAAAATAGATGGCCGGAATGTTGTGCCGGCGTGCGCGTTCGAGGATGGTTGCATCCTCCTGATCGGCCAGTATGCACTTGATTTCCGCGTTCAGCGTTCCCGCTTCCACCGCGTCGATGATCGCCTGGCAGTTCGTGCCCGACCCCGATCCAAAAATCGCCAACTTCAACATTTTTCGCTCCTGCCGGTTTGAACCACAGATGAACACCGATGGACACGGATCCCCATTCCCCATCTGTGTTTATCTACGTGAATCTGTGGTTCGTATTTTTTTAATTAGTTCCAATTAGTGGAGATTAGTGGTTTATGAATTTCGGTGGCAAAGATATTATCCACTGAATTTTAAACCAACCAAAACAGGGACATACCATGCATCTTAAAATCAAGCCGCTCAACGATACCGCACGCGAAATCTACTCCGACCACGGCCACTTCCACGAGGGCGACGCCGGACTCGACCTCTATGTGCTCGAAGACATCACCATCGAACCCGGCGAAACCAAGCCGATCAAGCTGGGCATCGCCTGCGAGCCGGAGGATGGTCGCGCCTATTATCTCATGCCGCGCTCCAGCATTTCCAAGACTCCGCTGCGCATGGCCAACTCGATTGGGCTCATTGACGGTGGCTACCGCGGCGAGCTGATGGCCATGTGCGACAACATCAAGGATTTTACCTATACCGCCGAAAAGGGGCAGCGTCTCTTTCAGGTTGTCGCCTGCGACTGCACTCCGATCTACTACGAAATGGTTGAGGAACTCTCCGATACCACCCGTGGCGCCGGAGGATTTGGGAGTACGGGGAAATAACAT
>JBDLJW010000016.1:0-22652 GCA_039714135.1 Verrucomicrobiota bacterium | reverse complement strand
ACAAAAAAGGTTCATGTCCAAAAACCGGGGAACGGAAATTCCGTCTCTGTTACACTACGACAGGACTACGAAGAAGTGTCCCCTTTGTAGTCCACTCGAAGCAGAGCGAAGAGTGTTATTCTGCTGTGTTGCGGTTGCTTTGGAGAAGGTTTCCCGCAGATGGGTCATAACCAAAAAAAGCGGGACCCAACACGGTCCCGCTTTCTGCTGCCACTCACTGGAGGTTATCGCGCAATGCCTTTTTCAGAGGCACGGCAGAATTCAAGCAGGCGCTTGATTTCGGGCGTCTGCTCCACTTCGGCTTCAATTTTATCGAGTGCCTCGACAGTGGGGGCATCCTGACGGTAGAGGATGCGATAGGCTTCCTTGATCGCTTTGCGCCCGGCTTCGTCGACTCCCCGGCGCTCCATGCCGACCCGATTGAAGCTACGCACTTCGAGCGGATCGCCATGAGCAATCATGTAGGGCGGCACGTCTTTCGTGATCTTCGACATGGCTCCCACATATGCCATCGCACCTACACGCATAAACTGGACAATTCCAACAGATCCTTCGATTGTAGCCATATCCTCAATAACCACATGCCCGGCAATCTGACAGGCATTGACAATGACCACTTCATTTCCAATATGGCAACAGTGGGCAATGTGCGAATAAGCCAGGATATGACAATTATTGCCAACCGTGGTGAAATCACCATCGTTAGTCGCTGCATTGATCGTTACATATTCCCGGATCGTGTTGTTGTCGCCGATTTTTACACCGGGGTCCCCTCCCTTGAACTTCAAGTCCTGCGTCCGTCCACCAAGTACGGCGAACGGGGAAACGCGGTTCTTTTCGCCCAGCGTGGTATTGCCCTCGATAACCACGTGGGAGACAAGCTCGGTTCCGCTCCCGATCACCGCCTGGGAGCTAATCATGCAGTAGGGACCGATAATGGCGTCATCGGCTATCTGTGCGCCATCGGCCACAATAGCTGTCGGGTGAATCTGCGCCATGGTTTACGCTCCGTAACCAAACATCAGTTCGGCCTGGCTGGCGAGGTCGTCGCCGACATAGGCCTTGCCCGCCACCGACGCCATGCGCGAGCGCAGGCGCGTAACCTCAAGTTCCATGCGCAGAACATCGCCCGGAACAACCTTGCGGCGGAATTTGGCTTTGTCGATCGACATGAAGTAGGCGATCTCGCCCTCTTTGCCGCTTACTTTGTTAAGCAGAATACCGGCAACCTGGGCCATGGCCTCAAGCTGCATGACGCCCGGCATAACCGGCTCGCTCGGGAAATGACCCTGAAAGAAGGGTTCGTTGAAAGAGAGGTTCTTGTAACCAATAATGCATTGCTTCTCCTCGTCGAGCTCGACAATGCGATCAACCAGCATGAAAGGGTAGCGATGCGGAAGGACCGCCAGAATATCATTTACATCCATAATCATTTATCTCTCTCCAGTTTTAGGTTCGTGTAAAAAGCGAGTAGAGGCTAGGGATTCCCCTCGCGTTGTTCAATGTTTTTCTGATTGGCCGCAAGCTCATCGAGTGCGGGACAGCCCTCGGGAACGCTCCATGCAAATGGAAAAGAGCGACATTGCTCCGGGCGGATCCCGTAGATGCGGCAACGGTTGCCCTCTAGAAAAGAACAGCTTCCGTCAGACTTATCGGTCAACGCCAACTGGATCCGATTGGGGGCCAGCCGCGTATGCTGATCAATGAATTCCTGTTCCGACAATTCCAACCCCGCCGCCAAAACTGAAATATCCCGGTCGGTCAGCAGCACCGAACCCGTCCAACGGCAACACGTTCCACAGCCCTTGCACTCAAAGGTCTTCAAAATATCCGGATCCACCATAGAATCTATTCCACATTAAGAGCATCTGAATGCGTTGACATTCGACCATATTAAAGACAGTATCCGGCCTTTTGCATCCATTTACGGTAAATGCGGTGTATTAATCAGTCAGGAAGAAAGGATCAAGAGTGATGTTTAACAAATTTGCAAAAACAACGATTTTAATGGTACTCCCCGTCGCCGCCGCAATGGTTTTCACTGGATGTGAAGACGAGGAAACCAGCGCTGCACCAGCTGAAGAGCAGGTTGATTTGGCCCAAACTGAAGATCTGTTTTCCAAGCCAATGCAGCCGAACCCGCTAACCACCGACCCTGACTCGGTTATCGTTCGTGTGAACGGGGAAGACATCACCCGCGGCGAAATTCAGGAAGTCATGGAGATGGCCATGAAGCAGTTCGGCGGACAGGTTCCCCCGCAACAGCTCCAGCAGATGCAGGCCCAGATGTACCAACGCATCAAGGATGATCTGATTACCAAAAAACTGTTTGATGCCGCTGTTGCCGCAGCCAACATCGTTATCAGCGAAGAAGAGCTCGCTGAAGCCATTGAGGAAATCCGCGGCAATGTACCGGAAGGTCAGGATCTTGAAGCCGCTCTTGCCGCCAATGGAACCTCCATGGAAGAGCTGACTGAAAACATCAAGGAACAGCTCGCCACCCGCAAATTGCTTGAAAGCAAAACCGAAGGCATTGCGGATGCCACCGAAGCCGAAGCCAAAGAATACTACGATTCCAACATGGACAGCTTCAAGAAGCCTGAAAGCGTTTCCGCCTGCCATATCCTCATCAAGTTGGACGACTCGGTCACCAACGAAGTGGAGATCGCTGAAATGAAAGCCGAAAAGAAGGCACAGCTTGAAAAGGTCCGCGCCGACATCATTGCCGGAACAAGCACCTTTGAAGATGCCGCGACCCAGTTCTCCGACTGCCCGAGCAAGGCACAGGGCGGGTCGCTCGGTACCTTCGGCAAGGGCCAGATGGTTCCCGAGTTCGAAGTTGCGGCCTTCACTCAGGAAATCAACGAAGTTGGCGACGTTGTCGAAACCCAGTTCGGCTACCACATCATCAAGGTGTCCGAGCGGCAGGAAGCTGGCGTTGTCAGCTTTGAAGAAGCCAAGGAACAACTCATCGGCTTCCTCAGCAACCAGAAGAAGCAAGAGGCCGTTGCCGCCTTCATGCAAAGCCTGCGCGACAATGCCACCATCGAAGAAATCGCCATGTAGAACGGGTTGAATTTTCTTCCGACAAACACCCCTCTCAACCGAGGGGTGTTTTTTGTGCCTGAGTCTCCTGCAAAAAAAGCTCATGACCCATTTCCGGGAAGCCAGGCGCATTCGTGGAGCTGCGTTACTGAACAACGCTTGAACCACTCGCGCAGCTCGTTATTTGCTCTGCAAATTATCCCCCTATGGGGTGAAGCGTTACTACACGCGAATCTTCCACGCAAAGTTGTAGCAACGCTTCACTCTGCGGAGCGGAGAAAGCGTTCCCCGCAGATGGGCCATGAACCAAAAAAGATCCCGGACGCAGACAGCGACCGGGATCCCGCAAAACATATTATGAACGTCGACTCAGATGGAGAACCCGTCCACCAAAAGAACAAGCAGGGTAAGGAAACAAATCACGCACAAACCCAAGGAATAATACGGTAGAGGACCTCCGTCGATTTTACGGCGCACTATTTTTGAGAACGAAGCAAGCACACCAAGCAGGAAGGTGAGCAACAGTACCGAGAGGAATGCGGCCTTATTCTTGCCCGCATGCTCGACCTTGCTACCGGCAGGCCCCACCAAGGGCAGGATCATGCACAGAAAGAAAAACGACAGCCCGGCCGCCACTGCCAATATGTTTCCGGTGAGTGGACGGGAAATAATTTCGCCGTTCAAATACTTGTCATCCTTTTCCATGCTATTCCCCAATGGTTTTGAAAGGCGGGAGTGTATGCACGCTTCCCCATGGTTGGAAGAAAAAAAGAAACCTTCGCTCGGCTCTCCGCCTAGCCGAAACGTTTCTTTACATGGAAAATCATCATTCGATCAATCAAGCCGGCAGGAACAAATCGTGCCGCCCAGTCTCCAAAATAGGCCGGAATGGTGACGCGATAGCGGATTTTCGGACGGGACGATTCCAAGGCGCGCAGAATTTTATCGGCCACCGCCTCCGGAGGCAGGCGGAAACGGTCTTCAGACATGCCGCCGTTGCGGCGCTTTTCAAAATACTGCTTGTAGGCCGCACCAAATTTTGACCCCGCCGCATCAAGCTTCGCCTCACCCTGCCCCGCGCAATTGGTCGAAAACCGGGTATGGATCGGTCCCGGCTCCACCAGCGAAATACTGATGGAATCCGGCGAAAGTTCCACGCGCTGCGCGTCGCTCACGGCTTCGAGTGCAAACTTGGAGGCTGAATAGATCCCCATGAACGGCAGGGCAAGCCGCCCTACCACCGAGCTAATGTTCACGATCCGCCCACAGCCTTGTTCGCGAAAGATCGGAATCAGCCTGTTCGTCAGCTCCTGCAAACCAAAAAGGTTTACCTCGAACTGGTGGCGCATCGCATCGCGCGTCAAATCCTGAATCGCGCCCGGCATACCAAAGCCCGCATTGTTCACCACCGCGCCCAGTATTCCATCGTTCTTTTCCAGCACGGTTTTAACGGCAGCATCGATTGATTCGCTGGAGGTTACATCCAGCTCAACCGCCGCGAAGCCCGCCTGCCGGAGTGCCACAAGATCCTCCGCCTTCCGCGCCGTCGGAAAAACCTTCCAGCCTTTGACGCGCAACAGTTCCGCCGTCGCCAGCCCAATTCCTGAAGAACACCCCGTCACCAGCACCGATTTGTTTTCAACGGAAGGAACCTTCATTCATACAACTCCGAAAGCTTATGGAAGGTGTAGCCTTGGTTCTGGAGGGTTTGATAGCTGTCGCGGATGGCGGTAGCGGTCTCCTTGCTCCAGATGTGGCCGATGGAGATGACATAGCCGTTTTCCCGCGCCTTGGTGACGGTGCTCCCCCATGCCCGCCGGATGGTTTCGCGGTCGTGCTGGACATCCAGAAAAACATGGCGCTCCTCAAGGTGGACACGCTCCCGTTGCGCCACGCGCGGCACGATGGAGTTGTAGGCCGTTTTGCTATCGAGAAAATACAGCCCATGCGCCCGGCAATAGCGCAGCACCTCGGCCATCAGCTGTTCGTTTTCCGTAATCCGCGATCCCATGTGGTTGTTCATCCCCACCGCGCCGCGAACCGAAGCCATATTGCTATCGAGAATCTTCGCAACATTCTTGGGGTTGGTTGAGCTACGAATCGCTCCGAGACCGGTATTGCTGTCCCGGTTATAGGCCTCCATCGGCTGATGAAGAATCAGTTCCTTTTCAGGATGACGGCGAATTGCCGCGCAAAACCGCTTCGTTTCCTTCAGATGCGGAAGCGCCGCGATGGTCATCGGAATCGGAATATCCAAAAACTGCCGCGCTTCCGCCATGTCCAGCCCCGCGTCATCGATCACCAGGAAAATTTGCTTCTGGCGAACCACTGGCGCATGCCGTTTCGGCGCCCGACACCCGCAAAGCAGCAACAACGACAGGATGGGAAATAAAAAACGCATTACTCTCCATTCAGGTTCAAGCGATAATCCTGTCCGCCGCCAAATTCAAGAATGCGCTGAACATGCTTGCCAAGGATATCGGCCTCAAGGTTGATCTTGGTGCCGACCTCGAATTCAGACATGTCCGTTTCCTGGATCGTGTGCGGGATGATGTGGACAATAAAACCGGTGTCGGTCAGCTCTGCCACGGTCAGCGAAATGCCGTCGATGGCGATGGAGCCCTTGTAAACCATCAGCATCTGCATATCGCGCGAGCACTCGATGGTGAATTTAAAGTCGCGGCCGACCTGTTCGATATTTGCAATCGTTCCGGTATTGTCGACATGGCCGGTAACAATATGCCCGCCGAGGTTATCCCCCAGCGACAGCGCCAATTCCAGATTCACAATATCGCCGGGCTTCTTTTCGCCGAGGTTGGTTTTGTCAAATGTTTCGCCGAGCACGTCAAACATCAGCTTGTCACCATCAATCTCCGCCACCGTCAAACAAGTGCCATTCACGGCAACGCTATCGCCGAGTCCCGGCGGGTTGTCGAAGGGCCGATTCGGCACCATCGTAATCCGTCCCGCCGTGCCTTCCATCCTAATATCAATGATATTGCCGAGTCTCTGAACAATTCCTGTGAACATACCTACTTCTCCATTCTCGCTTTAATCAATACATCCTGCCCCACCTGCTCCACGGATTGAAACCTTAAATTCCGAGCATCGGAAATCAATCCGCCGGTTTCTGCAAAATTTGGAAGCCCGTCCGCACCCATCAACTTTGGCGCAATAAAAAAGATAAACTCGTCAACCAGTCCAGCTTCGACCAGCCCGGCGGCTAGTTGCCCACCCCCTTCACAGAAGACATGCATTACATCATACTCCTCTGCCAGCTCTTTTAGGACAGCCTTCAGCACGCCCTCGCGCACCAGAGTCCGCTCCGCCGCCTCATCAGCCAGCACCTTTGCATCGGCGGGAATATTCCTTCCAACCACCACGCGCCAAGGTTTCCGGCCACTGGAAGGCCGCGGCAAAAGCGAGGGGTCGTCGGCGCGCACCGTTCCCGCACCGACCATAACGGCATCCGCCCGGCGGCGCATCTCCTGCACCCGCTCGCGGGCTTCGGGCCCGGTAATCCATTTCGAGTCGCCTTGGCGGTCGGCAATCCTTCCATCCAGCGTTGACGCCAGCTTGAGCGTTACATACGGCATGCCGGTCGTGATAAACTTCTCGAACGGCGCAATCAGCTCACGCCCTTCCCTTTCGCAGACTCCGGCAACCACTTCGACCCCGGCCTTCCGCAAAAGATCCAGGCCGCGCCCCGCATGCTTCGGATTCAGATCCTCGACCGCCACCACCACGCGTCCAATGCCCTTTTCCAGAATCAAATCCGTGCAGGGCGGCGTGCGCCCATGGGTTGAGCACGGCTCCAGCGTTACATATAGAATTGCCGATTGAAGATTTCCGATTGCCGATTGAAGGCACTCCACCTCGGCATGCGGCCCGCCGGCCTTTTTATGCCAGCCTTCGGCGATCACTTTTCCGTCTTGCACCAACACCGCGCCGACCGGCGGATTCGGGCGGGTCAACCCCTCGCCCCGCCTCGCCAGCTCGATCGCCCGCATCATATGTTTTTCATCTACATTCATATTTTCACCACGAAGATACGAAGAGCACGAAGCCATTAGAGAACAAGTCTTTTTATCCCATCCCGTAGCAATACAGAGTTAAAATTGATAAGTAGACCAATCTGAACGGCAGATAGTTTCATATAGGTCAGCAACTGTGCTTCGTGTATTCGCAGCAACTGCTCAACACTCTTCAATTCGATGATTAGCCGACCCTCTACGAGAATGTCTATTCGATAACCACAGTCAATCGTGACATCCTGATATTGCACCGGGAGTTCCTTCTGTCGCTCAAACCGGATTCCGGCTTTTGAAAGTTCATAGCACAAACACCGTTCGTAGGTGGACTCCAGCAGTCCCGGCCCCAATTCCCGATGAACCATCAAGGCGCACCCAATCACCTTGTTTGATAAATCATCAAATTTCATTTTTATGCCTCCAGCCTTCGTGGCCTTCGTATCTTCGTGGTTAAATCATCCCCGCCCAGAGTCCCCAAAGAGGGCATCGACAAACTCCTCGGGATTAAAGGAAACGAGATCGTCTTCGCCCTCGCCAAGACCCGCAAAGAGGATTGGTACATTCAGCTCGGATCGTGCCGAAAAAAGAAAGCCGGCCTTGGAGGAACCGTCGAGCTTGGTGACAACAATTCCCGTGAGTGGAACGACCTCGTTGAACTGCTTGGCCTGAATGACGGCATTTTGCCCGAGCGAAGCGTCGAGTACCATCCAGACTTCGTGGGGGGCACCTTCAAAACGCTTGTTCATGGAACGGCACATCTTGGGAAGCTCATCCATCAGAGGAGTCTTGGTGTGCATCCGCCCGGCGGTATCAACGAGCACCACGCCGCATTTCTTTTCAATGGCCGCATCGACGGCATTGAAAGCCACTCCCGCCGCATCGTGCCCCATTTCGCCTCCGACGAAATCGCAGCCGACCTTCTCGCTCCATAGTTTGAGCTGGGAAGATCCGGCAGCACGGAAAGTATCGGATCCGCAGAGCATCGGCTTGTGCCCCTGCCCCATCGCCATCTTGGCAAGCTTGGCCGCCGTTGTTGTTTTGCCGGAACCGTTGACGCCAAGCAGGAGGAGGACAAACGGATTGTTTTCGGTCGGCCAAACAAATGAACGGGCTTCGCCCAGCTCATTGAGCAGCAGGTCGCGCAAGAGATCCTTGCGTGAAACCTTGCGGGGGGCGGATTCAAGCTCGTCGACAATCTCCATTGCCAACCGGGCGGGTACATCGGAGCGCAGGAGAATTTCTTCGAGATCCTCGACATTCAGTTCGTTGATATCGCCCGCCGACGGCGAAAAGACCTGCTTGATAATATTGCGGGTCTTGGAAAGTGCAGTGACCCATGCAACCATTAGTTCTTCCCCTTCGGCGGCTTGTAGGTTGTGCGGGCTGGACGGTCGAGTTCCCTGCGGATGCGGTCAAGCACGCCGTTTACAAAACGACCCGACTGAAAGCTGCTGAAATCCTTGGCAAAGTGGACGGCTTCGTTGATCGAAACCACGGGCGGCACATCTTCGCGGTAGAGCATTTCAAAGAGGGCGACGCGCATCACCGTGCGGTCGACCGCACCCATGCGTTCGGAGTCCCAGCGCTTGGCATATTGCGACAGGCGGTCGTCGAGCTCCTCCTTGCGCTGTACCACTCCCTTGATGATTTCTTCGGCATACTGCTTCTCACGCTCGCGGGGTTCCTTGCCGTCCCAAAAATCCTTCAGCGCGATATCGATCGGCTCCGGATTAAAGTCGAGCTGAAACAAAAACTGCATGATCCATTCGCGCGTCTCGCGCCGGCCGTTGACCTTTTTCTTTTCCATAAGCCTATCCAAGTTGTTTGTAGACACGGGCGGTTTCGATGGCAGCCTCAGCTGCATACCAGCCCCGTGTGTTTTCACCGCCAAGGCAGCGCGCCTCAGCCTGCGCCCAGTTTCGCACACCGACAATCTCGTTGATAACCGGAATTTGGTGGCGGCAGGAAATGTCGAGAATGCTTTGACCGGTGGTATCGATAATCATCTGTGCATGCTGCGTCTCGCCTTCGACCACAACACCTAGAACAACCAGTGCATCGTATCGCCCACTCGCTGCCATTTTTTCCGCGACCACCGGAATCTCGTAGGCTCCGGGAACGCGTACTACATCGATGGTTTCCGACTTCGCGCCGTTCTTTGCCAGACATTGGCAGGCACTGCGCGCCAGCTCGTCGGTCAGTTCGTTGTTGAAGCGGCTAACCACGATTCCAAACCGCATGCCCGCCGCATCAAGATTGCCAAGCACCTGCTTGGTATCGATGCCCTCGATCTTGTCGATTTCGTTTGTAATTCCCTTGCCCATTAGATGATGTGTCCCAACTTGTCGCGCTTGGTGGCAATGTAGTAATCGTTATGCTCGTGGGTCGGCAATACCAACGGAGCCCGTTCGCCGACTTCGATTCCATACTTGTCCAATCCCTGGATTTTGGCGGGATTGTTGGTCAGCAGATCAATCTTATTCATGCCGAGGTCGCGCAGGATCTGCGCACCAATGCCATAGTCGCGCAGATCGGCATCAAAACCAAGGTGCTCGTTAGCCTCGACAGTATCCATGCCCTGCTCCTGCAACTCGTAGGCATGAAGCTTCTTGGCCAACCCGATGCCGCGGCCTTCCTGGCGCATATAGACAATGGCACCATAGCCCCGCTCCTGAATCGCAGTCATCGCCGCATGCAGTTGCGCGCCGCAGTCGCAACGCATCGAGTGGAATACATCGCCGGTCAGGCACTCGCTATGCACGCGCACCAACGGTGTTTTTCCAGACTCGGAATCTCCGCATACCAACGCAAGATGGTCCTTGTTGTCGACAATCGAACTATAAAGCTTCAGGCGGAACGGACCGGCATCGGTCGGCATGTTGATCTCCCGCTCCATCTGAATAAGCGGCTCATGAGTGTAGCGATACTTGACGATCTCCGAGACGGCGGTCATTTTCAACCCATGCTTGTCGGCAAACTTCCGCAACTCCTGCAGACGCATCATGTCGCCGTCGTCACGCAGAATCTCACAAATCACACCGGCAGGCTTCATCCCGCAAATACGGGCAAGATCGACGGTTCCTTCGGTGTGACCGGCGCGCTCAAGCACACCGCCAGGCACCGCCTTAAGCGGGAACATGTGACCCGGCTTGATAAAATCCCCCGCCTGGCTGGTTTCGGAAATCAGCGCAGCAACTGTATTGGCACGATCAACGACGCTAATACCAGTAGTCGTCCCTTCGCGAACATCGACGGAATCCATGAACGCCGTGTGATACTTGTCCGACGAATGTGCCGGAACCATATGCGAAAGCCCAAGGCGCGAAAGCTGTTCCTCCTCCATCGGCACGCAAACCAGGCCGCGCGCATACGTGACCATGAAGTTAATGGCTTCGGGCGTGGTTTTTTCTGCGGCGCAAACCAGATCGCCTTCGTTTTCGCGATCCTCGTCGTCGGTCATCACAACAACCTCGCCGGCACGAAACGCCTCGATTACATCCTCGATCGGATCAAATACATTTTCACTCATAACTGCTCCTGATAAACAAAAACCCTGAAGACCGTACATCTCCAGGGCATTTGCAAATAAAAGCATCGCACAATCTTCTTCCATCCAGACTATACTGTCGGTCGCAGAATTTCGCTGCGTCTGCCCTTCCCCATCAAGGAAAAGCTCGCGGACTGTCACCGCCGGTAGGGAATTGCACCCTGCCCTGAAGATCGGGGGAATATGCTCTACCCCACCGAACCAAGCAAGTGAATTTGTGTGCCAATCATTGATGTCCTAGGCCATGGTTTCATTGCTTTTTACCCTTATAGGATTTGTTTTCGCAAAGTGGATTTGACACAATCCCCCTTTATTTTAGCGACCGGTTTTAGGGGAACAATGGCCAAGAAAAACTATTCATCCGATCTATGCAAACAGCTGGAGCTCACCGCAAACGATCCCTTGCTGAAGATTCGCCACCGCCCCGCCCGCTATGAAAACGGCACCGTGCTCCCCATCGAAATCACCGGAGTGCTCCCTGCCGTCGAAGGCAAGGCCGAGTTGACGGTCGACAAGTTTCTCGGCGGCGGCTTTGCCGGACAGGTCTACCGCTGCAAACTAACCAGGCTGGAACTTCCGGAACCCGTCCCGGGGCTGCAGGAAGGCAAACTCTACGCCGTTAAGATTGTCATCCCCCCCAGCGGCTTCTCGCGCAAGTTCCGCAACACCACCTACTGGCTGGCGTTCCAAGGGCCTTTCAGCTCGCAGGTCAACCATGGTGCCTGCCGCGCCGGACTGCTGTGGCAGAAACTTGTCCGCCGCGCCGGGCTCATCCAATTTGGCCGCGAAACCGCCGTCAAAGATGCCTATGCCTCCTTCTGGGATTCCAACCTCAACGCCTACGGCGAAATCACCGAATGGGTCGAGGGCCGCATGTGGCACCTCGAAGCCGACGACAACATCAAAAGACGCTTCGACTGGAAAAACGTCCCGCTTGAAGAAACCGGCAGCCCGGAATATGTCGACAAGCGCCGCTTCATGCGCGGCATGGTTGAGCTGATGCACGAAATGGGTGCCCCCGAATTCGCCCGCCAATACGAGTGGTCGACGATGAAGAGCCAGCCCAAC
The DNA here is from genome assembly GCA_039714135.1 of Verrucomicrobiota bacterium. Taxonomy (GTDB): domain Bacteria; phylum Verrucomicrobiota; class Kiritimatiellia; order Kiritimatiellales; family Pontiellaceae; genus Pontiella. The sequence goes on along the minus strand of JBDLJW010000016.1, from coordinate 10,961 downwards.
TGCATGAAGCGCACCGACACCGAAGACGGCGGCCTCTGCGCCATCGACTTCCGCGCCGGACTTGCCCTGCTTCCATGGCTGCCCATGAGCCCCGGCGACTTTAAGCTGATTCTGAACGGGTTGAAACGCGGTGCGCTGGTCCAGTTCGACCGTTGCGATCTGACCAAGATGGAAGCCTATGTCGCCGCCCACCCCGAGGTGTTTGAAGACGTTCAGCCAATGGTCGACGAGTTAAAGGTCCAGGACCGCGCCTACCGCCGCTCCCTGCTGGACATCACCCACCACGGCCTGCGCCCCACCTTCGACCGCGAACTGCAGAAGGATGTGATTGCCGGACTGGTGGAAGGCTATCTGGCCGACGACCTGATCGACGAAGCCTTTGCCGAAAAGCTGCGCAAGGGCGGGCTGCGCTTCGCGCTCTTCCACCTGCTCGGCGCGGTTCCGGTTCTTGGAAAAATGATCCGCCAACGCTGGGGTAGCAAGGCTTTCCGCAAGCATGTCTTCAGTATCCTGACCCAACCGGCCTATTTCAAAACGGCCATGAAAGCACGAGCCGCACACGACCTGATCGGCTGGCACCGCGCCGGACGCACCGATGAAGCCCGCACCCGCAAACTCGCCGAAAAGCCCGCTCTCTTCTTCGTGGAACGCCTTACTGTCGGTATCCTTCCGATCGGCCTGCACCGCCTCGCCATCCGGCCCATCATTGCGTGGAACGGCGCCGTAGCCTTTTTTAAGTTTATCCACGACTTCGCGATCAATGAAGAGTTCCGCGAAAAATGGTTCCTTAACCAGGTGGCCGAGGGCGAAGCGGACGGCATGCTCACCAAGGAAGAGCACGACCATATCGTATCCATCATTAAAGAGCCGTTCATTGTCAAATACCTCAAGAGCATGGCGGTCCACTTCTGCACTATTCCCATTACACAAATCGTCAGCGTGGTGACAGGGGGAATTGTGGCCGCCTACATCCTCAGCAAAGGCGGATCAAAAACCGATGCTTCGCTGGCCTTTGCGGGGATCATCGCCCTCTTTCAGGTTACCCCTATTTCACCCGGATCCATTTGCCGCGGACTGTATGTGGTTGGCCTCATGATCTACGAACGCAACTGGCGCGACTATCTCGTGGCCGCCCCGCTCTCCTTCGTGAAATATATCGGCTACCTCGCCTTCCCATTGCAGATGACCACCACCTACCCGCACCTCGCACGCTTTCTCGTCAGCCGCCGCGCCACATCGCTCGTGCACATCATCCCCGTATTCGGGGAGCACGGCGCACTGCTGGAACACTGGGTATTCGACCTTTTCTTCAATGTGCCTCAGATCACAGGCCGCCACATCAAGGGCTTGTTTACCGCATGGATGCTGTTCGGCATGGCCATCATCCTGCCCCTGCTGTTTGTGGCAACGACAAAGGGCTGGGTCGGCCTGATGATTGCGCTCATCGCCGTCTTCATCTGCCCCCGCATGATTTTCTATCCCATCCTCAGCCGCGGAAAATAGCCCCATGCTTCCCCAATGGATCATTGAAAAGAAACGCGACGGCAAAGAGCTCGGCACCGAGGAGATCCGCAGCTTCATTGAGGGCTACACCAACGGCTCCATCCCCGACTACCAAATGTCGGCACTGGCCATGGCCATCTACTTCAATGGCATGAATCCCCGCGAAACCGCCGATCTCACCGTCGCCATGATGAAATCCGGAAAAGTCATCGATCCCGCCCGCATTCCCGGCATCAAGGTTGACAAGCACTCCACTGGCGGCATTGGTGATAAAATATCCATTCCTCTCGCCCCCCTTGTCGCAAGTTGCGGCGCAACCGTCCCGATGATCTCTGGGCGCGGACTCGGCATTACCGGCGGAACACTCGATAAACTCGAATCCATTTCCGGCTACCGTACCGGCCTGAACGAAGAAGCGTTTTTCCAGACCCTCGAAACCTGCGGATGCTCAATGATCGGCCAGACCGGCGAAATCGCTCCCGCCGACAAAAAACTCTATGCCCTGCGCGATGTCACCGCCACCGTCCCCTCCATTCCGCTGATCGTATCGAGCATCATGTCAAAGAAGATGGCAGAAGGGATTGATGCGCTCGTACTCGACGTCAAGTGTGGTTCCGGCGCTTTCATGAAAAATATCGACGATGCCCGCAAGCTTGCCCGCGCGCTCGTCGACACGGGGACGGCAATGGGCAAACGGGTCGTCGCCCTGATTACCGACATGAACCAGCCCCTCGGCCGCACCGTCGGCAATGCCCTCGAAGTGCAGGAATCGCTCGACATCCTCAACGGCCAAGGCCCTGTCGACTCCCAAGGCCTCACCATCACTTTAGCCAAACAAATGCTGGCTGTAGCCGGGATCGGTGATCCCGGATCGCTGGAAAAGTTGAAAGATGGAAGTGCCCTGCAAACCTTCCACAAGATGGTGGCCTGCCACGGCGGCGACCTCGGCGCCGGATTACCGGAAGCAAAAAAACAAATCCCCCTCCCCGCACCCCTCCCCGGCTATGTTTCAAAAGTCGACGCCGAAGCCATTGGCCGCGCCTGCCTTCTGCTCGGTGCGGGACGCACCAAAACAACCGATACCATCGACCCGGCCGTTGGCATTTCCAACCTGAAAAAAATCGGTGAACGCGTCGAAAAAGAAGAACCGCTCTGCACCATCCACTCCAATGGCCGCGAAGACGAAAAGCAGCTTTTCGAACTACTGGAATCCGCCTTTGAAATTTCAGAATCCCCGATTGAATCATCTCCGCTGATTTTGGAGATCATCCATCCGCACGGATAAATGCCGCTTTGCAAGCCTGCCGGACTCCACTATATTTCCCGCCCAATGTTGGAAAATGGTAAAACAAGATGAGGAAACCCATACTACACAAACAATATAGGAAAAGGACTTTGCTGCGAACTGCACTAAGATCCCTGGCGGTCTCTCTTGCAGTAGCGGCATTCGGCGTGCATGCAGACGCCCCCTTGCCAAAGGGGCTGATGCTCAACCTTGATTTCCGGAAGGCGGAAAACGGGGTGATTCCCAGCAAGGCGCTCTATCCACTACATGTACCGATGGAAGACCTCTACATCATGACCAACCATGAGCACCGGGTCTTCTTAATGCTTGAGTCGGAGCAAGGGCTGGACATTCCGCACAGCTCCCTGCTTGACCCCGATGGCAGCGGGTGGGTTGCAACCATCCGTATCTTCGCCCTGTCCGAGGGCATCGTCATGTCGCAGGGCGATGACAGCGAGGGGTATGCCATCTACATTAAGGACGGAGTCGTCCATGCAACCATCAACACCGGAACCTCGACGATTACCCTCCGGGAAAATCCGCGAAACGGAATTACCAAATGCTTGAACAAGTGGGTGACGGTCGAGTTGAAAATCAAGCCGGATATGGCAACCCTTATCCTAAACCGCGCACATGCGGCGGCCGTTCCGCTACAAATGCCGCTTACTGGAAAAAACCACCGCATCCGCATCGGCGAGCACAAAACACTACCCGCCCCCCTGCGCTACAACAAAGCCGCAACCACCACCGGCTTCACTGGTGCCATCAGCTCGTTTAAGCTACTGAGGCAATAGCCTGCACCATCCTCTACGGCACTCCGCATCGACACCCATCAAAAGGGTACAAAGTTGGTGCGCGGCGTGATCTTGGCGACAGCCTTGGCCAACAACTTGGCACATTGCTCCAGATCCTTGAGGCTAATGAGCTCGCACGGGCTATGCATATAGCGTAGCGGAATGCTGACAAGCCCCGAAACAACCCCGGCACGGTTGAGTTGGATAGCGTTGGCGTCGGTGCCGGTTCCGCGCGGCTCGGCATTGACCTGATACGGAATCTTTTCGGCCTTGGCGGTTTTTACCATCAGGTCGAACAGCTTGGAGTTAATGTTCGGGCCACGCGTCAGCACGGGGCCCTTGCCAAGCTCGATCAGGTTTTCGCGTTTTATCGCGTCGCCCATGTTCGGGTGGTCGGTGGCAAAGGTGACATCGACGGCAATGCCAATGTCCGGGTCGATTCCATAGGCAGCCGTAGTGGCGCCACGCAGGCCGATCTCCTCCTGCACGGTAGCGACGGCGTGGATCTCGGCCTTGGGGCTGAGCTTGGCAAGTTGTTTCGCAGCTTCGAGCACGACAAACGCACCAGCACGATCGTCGAACGCGCGGCCGGCCGCCAAACCATTGGCAAGCTCCTCGAAACCGTATGCGACTACGAGCGGATCGCCAATCTCGACCATCTTTTCGGCATCCTCCTTGTCCTTGGCGCCGATATCAACCCATAGATCCTTCACCTCGGAAACCTTTTTGCGCTGCTCAGGCGTCTGCATGTGGATGGCCACCTTGCCGATCACACCGCGCACGATGCCCTTCTTGGTCATGATCTGCACACGCTGGCCCTGTGCGATCTGCGGATCCCATCCGCCCAGCGCCTGGATCCAGAGAAAACCCTTGTCGTCGATATACGAAACCTGAAACCCGATCTCGTCATAATGACCCGCAAACATGATGCGCGGCGATCCTCCGGGATTGACGATGGCGTGCGAATTGCCATGGGTGTCCGTCCAGACCTTGGAGGCAAACTTTTCGGCCTCGGCCTTCCAAACCTTGGCCACTGGCGCTTCATAGCCCGAGGGGCTAATGCTGTTGATTAAATCGGCGAGAAACTGTTTTGTCTGCTTGGTCATAAGAATACTCCGTAATTGGTAATGCGTAATTCGTAATTGGTTATCCACCTGAAATCAAACCATCTTGCTTGAATTTAATTCCAGATTACGGATTACTCGCTACTACCCATGGAAAATCCAAGCGCTATCATCACATTCATTGTCTACCTGCTCTTCATGCTGGCCATCGGCTCGCATTTCTACAAACGCAACGAATCGCTCTCCGATTATCTGATCGGCGACCGCCAGCTCAACAAATGGGTGGCGGCCATGAGCGCGCAGGCATCGGACATGAGCGGATGGCTGTTGCTCGGTCTACCGGGCTATGCCTACCTTCAGGGACTGGAGGCCTCATGGATCGCCATTGGCCTGGCGACCGGCACCTACCTCAACTGGCGTTTTGTTGCCCGCCGGCTGCGCCGCTACACCGAAATTGCAGGCAACGCCATCACCCTGCCCGACTATTTCGCCAATCGTTTCAACGACCACAACCGGCTGTTGCGCACCCTCTCCGCCGTTTTCATCCTGGTTTTTTTCCTGATCTACACCGCCTCGGGCTTCGTTGCAGGTGCCAAGCTCTTCGAGTCGGTCTTCGGCCTGCCCTACCATAGTGCACTGCTCATCGGAGTTGTGGTCATTATTTCCTACACCGCACTCGGCGGCTTCATGGCGGTTAGCTGGACGGATTTCTTTCAGGGCATCATCATGTTCTTCGCCATCGTTACCGTGCCCCTGATGGCAATCCACACCACTGGCGGTTTTGCAGAAACAACTTCGACCCTCAATTCGGCCGGAAACGGATACCTCGATCTGTTTAACAAGGTTGACGGCCAGCCATTGCCGTTGCTGGTCATTGCTTCCCTGCTGGCCTGGGGCATGGGCTATTTCGGCCAACCACACATCCTTACCCGCTTCATGGCCATCCGCTCCCCCAACGAAGTGCGACCCGCTCGAAAAATCGCAATGATCTGGGTCATCGTCAGCCTTGTATCCGCCATTCTCGTCGGTCTGGCCGGACGCGCCTGTATTCCGGAAATCCTTTCCGATGCCGATGCGGAAAAAACTTTTATGGTTCTAGTCGACCGGCTCACCCACCCCATCGTTGGAGGCATCCTGCTGGCCGCCGTGCTGGCGGCGATCATGAGTACGGCCGATTCGCAGTTGCTCGTTACTTCGTCGGCGCTGACGGAAGATCTCTACCGCGTCATTATCCGCCCGAACGCATCGGAAAGGGAACTCGTTTGGGTCAGCCGGGGAACCGTTATCGGTACTGCGGCCATTGCCAGTGCAATTGCACTCAAACCCGAGAGCAGCGTACTTGACCTTGTCTCCTATGCGTGGGCCGGGTTTGGTGCAACATTCGGCCCACTCGTGCTCATATCGCTCTACTGGAATCGCATGACACGCAACGGGGCGATCGCCGGCATTGTTGGAGGCGGGGTTACCGTTTTAGCATGGAAACAATTGGAGGGCGGCATTTTCGACCTCTATGAAATTGTGCCGGGGTTTATGGCTTCCACATGCCTGATTGCGATCTTCAGCCTTCTTGACCGCAAGCCCGGAACCGAAGTGCTTAAACAGTTTTCAGATGCCCGGAACTAGGCTACAGCCTGCTTCCGCCGGCGTTTGGCAATGGCCTTCCGTTGGCGTTCCCGCTCGGGAACAACAAACTGCGGAGTCGCCCCCACCACGCAAAGCAACATCAGCAACCCTGCCGCCGTGCCGATCGGGAATATAAGGAGATGAAAAATGGCCATGGCATAACCAAAATTGATGCCCCAGCTTTTCTTTCTCAAAACCCCGATAAAAGTCATTGCGGAACCAAACAGAAGAACAGGGGAAATAATCGAAAAAACCAAACTTCCCAATCCGTCGGGCAACCAGAAAAAAAGATAGGCAATCAAGACACCTAGGTAGAATGCGGAAAGAACACCGCAATAGATCCGCAATAGACTCGTCCACACCCCAGCGGCCTCCCTTTTCGGCTTATGCCGGGATCTCGACACATGCTTGCGGCGGCCATCCCATGCGTCGACTGTTTTCGGGGCAACATAGATGCAGGTCGAGTCCAGTCCATCTACTTCCGACGGCTCACTTTTTTTCGAGTCAAAACCATAACCACGCCGTCGCCCGGAACGACTCCGCGAACCCCTGAGTTCAAAAAAAGACAACACCGCAAGTCCGCAAACGGAAACCACAAGCAAGGTGATATCGGCCTTGCGTTGATTATTGTAGCGCTCGAAAAGTGTTCCGCCCTCATACAGTTCCTGCAGTTGACGAGCTACCAGCCCAATCAAAACCGCAAAAATCAACATCCCTGCAATACGCATGAAACGCAACATATAAACGTGCTCCCTATAGCCCGCAATTAATATGAAAGAGTAAACACAATCAGAACATTTGTCAACAAAGATGCTAGTATTTTTTACTACAAGGCATCGTCTTATGTAAAAAGCTTGGCGTTGAAAAAAGTATTATCGCACAACACCCCAATGCTCACGGAAAGGCCAATAAACAAAAAACGCTGGCCCTTGGAAATCCTCGCGAGGAACCCCGCCGAAATAGCGGCCATCCATGCTGTTATGGGTATTGTCGCCGCACATCAGGTATTCATCGTCCGCCAGCTGGATAAAATCATCCCTTGCAGCAAGTCGCTCCGCATTGGCATGCCCATCGTACGCCGGATCAGTGGCGATTCTTTCAAACATGGGAGGGTCGTTGACAATCCGGCCATTGGCCACAATACGCTTATCCTGAATCTGCATCTTTTCACCGGGAAGACCGATCATGCGCTTGATATAGAAGGTATCCTTGCGAATGCGGGAATCTTCAATGCTCCGCGTATCAAAAACCGAAATATCGCCACGCTCCGGCCGCATGAAGTTATACTTCATCTTGTTGACCAAGATGTGATCGCCCGCGATTACCTTGGCTGATGCAATCAGATCCCCCTTACTGTAACGGGACTTGATCTGGTCCTGATCACGCAGCTCGACCAGCCGCTCCTGCATGTAACTTGGAAATTTATGGGGCACACCGCCAATATTGAGGATGATCTTATCACGGTCCCCGTAAAACCGGTCACCGGTCGTCCCGGACGCTTTGGCCCGGAACTCCTTATAGGAGGCACCCGTCACCAGCCATTTCACAAACTTGATGGGTTGCTTGTCGGTAATGTTTCCGCCCAGTTTAACTTCGGTGGTGATCCCGTTGAGCGTCGGCTGCATGGAGCCGGTCGGGATCTTGAAGGGCTGGAAAAAGAAAGCGCGGATCGCCATGGCCGCGCCAAGGGCAACAATGACCACCTCCACGTTTTCGCGCATACCGGTGCGATGGTGCGAGGGATAGACCTTGTCGGAGGCGGCAGTCAGCTTTTCAACCGCTTTTCCCACATCACCCTCCCCCGTTCTGCGGATTTCGCAAACAACATCCTCGGCCGCCTTGAGAGCTTCAAGGTCTTTCGGGTCGACGATGTCCTCGCGCATATGCCGCGCATGTCGCGCCATGTGCAGATATTCCTTGAGCTGCTTGCGTAGCTTCCGTTTCTTCAAAATCCCAATCATTGGAAATCCTTACTGCGAATTGGTTTTCAGGACGGCGATAAAGGCTTCCTGCGGAATGTTCACCTTGCCGATGGCCTTGAGCTTCTTCTTGCCCTCTTTCTGGCGCTCAAGCAATTTGCGCTTGCGGGAAATATCGCCGCCATAGCACTTGGCCGTCACGTCCTTGCGATAGGCGCGGATCGTTTCGCGCGCGATGATCTTTCCATTCACCGCCGCCTGCAGGGCAACTGCGAAAGCCTGGCGCGGAATCACATCAAGGAGCGACTTGCACATCTGCCGTCCACGGAACTCCGCCTTGGAGCGATGCACAATACTCGAAAAGGCATCCACCACCTCGCCATGAATCATAACATCCATTCTGACCAGCTCAGATGGCTGGTAGTCGGAATATTCATAATCCATTGAGGCATAGCCGCGGCTGATGGTCTTGAGCTTGTCGTAGAAGTCGATCAGCACCTCGTTGAGCGGCATGTGGCAGGTGAGCATTACGCGATGGCCGTCGATCGAGTCGGTCTTCACAATCTCCCCGCGCCGATCCATGATCAGCTGCATCATATCGCCCAGATAGTCGGTCGGGCATATGATCGTCGCATTGATCATCGGCTCCTCGATGTGCTCGATCAACGACAGGTCGGGCAGGTGCATCGGGTTGTCGATCTCCTCCTCCTCGCCGTTTTTCATTACCACCTTGTAGACCACGTTCGGGTACGACGAAATAATATCGAGGTTAAACTCGCGGCGCAGGCGCTCCATGATGATTTCCATGTGCAGCAGGCCAAGGAAGCCGCAACGGAAACCAAAACCCAGCGCAATCGAAGATTCGGCCTGAAACGAGAACGAAGCATCGTTCAGCCGCAGCTTGTCCATGCTCGAACCCAGTTTTTCATAGTCGCTCGTCTCTACCGGATAAATGCCCGAAAAGACCATCGGATGGATCTCCTTGAACCCCGGAAGCGGATCCTCGGCCGGAGTCTTGGCAAGCGTAAGCGTATCGCCGATCTGGATTTCGGAGGCATCCTTGATGTTGGCGATCACGTAGCCCACCGAGCCTTCGTCCAGCACCTTGCACTTTTCCATTTCGGGCGTAAAAATACCGACTTCCTTGATCTCGTAGTTTTCGCCGGTACTCATCACCTGAACACGGTCGCCCGCCTTGAGCATGCCGCTAAAGAGCCGCATATAAACCACTACGCCGCGAAATGCATCGTATTTGGAGTCGAAAACCAGCGCCCGGGTCGCTTTGTCCTTGGCCGGCTCCGGCGGAGAAAAACGCTCCACGACCGCCTCAAGCACTTCTTCGATGCCAATCCCCTTCTTCGCGCTTACATGCAGCGCCTCGGTCGCCTCGATGGCGAGAATATCCTCGATCTGCTGGGAAACCTCGTCAACATCCGCGTTCGGCATCTCGATCTTGTTCAACACCGGGAGAATCTCAAGGCTGTTTTCAACCGCCAGATAGGTATTTGAAACCGTCTGCGCCTCCACGCCCTGCGCGGCATCCACCACCAGAATCGCCCCTTCGCAGGCCTGCAGGGAACGGGAAACCTCGTAGGAAAAGTCCACATGGCCCGGCGTGTCGATCAGGTTGAAGGTATAGGTCTTCCCATCCTTCGCCTTGTACTTCATCGTCACCGGATGCGCCTTGATGGTAATACCCCGCTCGCGCTCAAGGTCCATCGAGTCGAGCAACTGCTCCTTCATCTTGCGCTGCTCAACCGTCTGGGTCAGCTCCAGCATGCGGTCAGCCAGCGTGGATTTCCCGTGATCGATATGGGCAATGATTGAAAAATTACGAATTAAAGATAGATCGTTCATATAGCCTTGCAAAAGTTTTCCCGTGCAATATCCCGAAGCTCGGAAAGAGCCGCGCCCATGTCGTCCTGCTTAAAGAGATACGAACCCGCCACAAAAAGATTAGCACCCGCCGCAGCCGCAGGAACGACCGTTTCATTGTCGATGCCGCCATCAATGGCAATATCCACCCAATCCGCCATGCGGCGAATCGTGGCAATCTTCTCCTCCACCGACGAAATATATTTCTGCCCGCCAAAGCCCGGATGCACCGACATCACCAGCACCTCGTCCACCCAGCGCTTTTCCAGGCATTCCAAAACGCTCTCCACCGGCGTCTCCGGATTGATCGTGATGCCCGCCCGCTTGCCTAGTGCACGGATTGACGCCAGCGTCTCCCCGATATCGCATCTGGACTCGATATGAATCAGGATCGTATCCGATCCCGCATCCGCAAACGTCTTGATATAGTGTTGCGGCTCGATCACCATCAGGTGCACATTCTGCGGGATCCCTACCACTGCGGTCGACATTTTCACCACATCCGGCCCAAAACTGATATTCGGCACAAAAACGCCGTCCATCACATCCACATGGATCTGATCAGCACCCGCATCCTCGGCCCGCTTGCATCCCTCCGCCAGACGACCAAAGTCTGCGGCCAAAATCGATGGCATGATTTGAATATTCGACATATGCTCGTTTCCTCGAAAAATGAACGCAGAAGCTACCCGACCCCTCTCCAAACGTCAAGGCCCACCCCCCATGCAAATAGACGCAAAACAGCCAAAACAACACAGTTGCGCAACCCCTCTAAAAAAAATCAAATTTACCCCTTGCATCAAATCCGAAATCCGATACCTTCACCCACCTCTTAACGAGAAAAGATTGCGGGGTAGAGCAGTCCGGTAGCTCGTCAGGCTCATAACCTGAAGGTCCT
>JBDLJW010000015.1:0-22838 GCA_039714135.1 Verrucomicrobiota bacterium | reverse complement strand
TTTTGGAAAGCTGAACGTTTTGTTTGTAGCCTCCCAGCGGGTTGGATAGTATGTCCGTCCAGTTCTGAAAGAAAGGATCCATACCATGAAAAAGTATTTCCCGTCCCTGCTTCTTTGCGCGGTCTTGTTTGCCGGCGGAGCGTATGCTGCAGAAGGTATCGTTTTTGTCGATGTGCAGGAGGTTTTTAAGCAGTTTTATAAGACAAAACTGGCCCAGGACCAGATCCGGCAGCAGGCGGAGGACATTAAGATCGAGCGCGAGGCGATGGAGAGCGATATGAAGGAATTGCAGGAAGAGGTCGAGGCTCTTCGCGTCGATTCCCGCGATAAAACACTGAGCGAGGAGCTTCGTGAAAGCAAGCGCGACCAGCTCGAGGAAAAATTGGTGGAACTTCAAAAGACCGAGCTGGAGGCGATAGAGTTCGAGAAGCTCCGCAATCAGCAGATCGAACAGCAAAACAAGCGAATGACCCGCAAGTTGTTTGATGAAATCCATGAAGCCATCATTGTCTACTCGAAGGAAAAGGGCTTTGCCGGTGTGATTGACCGCTCGGCGCAAGGGCGTTCGGGTATGCAAACGATTCTTTATGCGAATCCCCAAAGGGACATTACTGTAAACATAGTGGTGGCTCTGAACGAGGGGCATGAGGGAACTTTGGTTCAAGGCGAAACTGCGGAGCAATAGGCGATGAAGCTTTCGGAAATTGTTGAAAAACTTGGTGGAAGCCTTGATGGCGATGGAAATATAGAAATTACTGCGGTTGCGGGGCTAGGTGAAGCTGGGGACGGCGATATCAGCTTCCTTTCCAATCCAAAATATGCCGCGCGGGTGGCGACAACAATGGCTTCGGCGGTGATTGTTCCAAAGGATTGGGATCGTCCTGCCAAATGCGCGTTGGTGCGGGTTGAAAACTCCGACCAGATATTCGCCCAGGCGGCGGAACTGTTTTATGAAGCGCCACCCTCTCCGGTTGCCGGGGTGCATCCCTCTGCAGTGGTTGCGGATTCGGCACAGTTGGCCGAAGGAGTTTGTATCGGAGCAAACTGTACGATAGAGGAGGGCGTGGTTATTGGTTCCAATACCATTGTTTCTCCAAATTGCCATATTGGGTACAAAACCACGCTCGGGAGCGATTGTTTCCTTCATCCGCTCGTTTCCATCCGCGAGTTCACGGAGGTTGGTCATCGTGTCATTATTCACAATGGGGCGGTGATCGGCTCCGACGGATTTGGTTATGCGGTGCAGGAGGATGGGTCGCGAACCAAGATCCAGCAGATCGGTAAAGTGGTGATCGAAGACGATGTGGAGATCGGTGCCAATACGGTGATCGATCGGGCCCGTTTTGGCAAAACCAAGATCGGGAAGGGCACGAAAATCGACAATCTGGTGCAGGTTGCCCACAATGTTGTGATTGGCGAGCATTCGGTTTTGTGCGGCCAGGCCGGTATTTCCGGAAGTACCACAGTTGGATCCCGTGTAATTCTTGCCGGACAGGCCGGACTGGCTGGCCATTTGGAAGTCGGCGACGGTGCCATTGTTGGTGCGCAGGCTGGAGTAATGAAAGATATTCCTCCTAAGGATTTTGTAATGGGATCTCCTGCCATGACACATCTGCAAGCCAAGAAAATGGTCGCCAGCACAATTCTGTTGCCTAAGTTGAGAGACAGGGTCAAGCAACTCGAACAACGCTTGGACAAAGGGGCGGAATAACCTTTTCTGGAGATAAGCATAGTTGGTGTTTCAATTATGTACCTTTCTAGGGGTCATGTCCTACAAAAATGTAACCATCTTGGGCGGCCTTTATTTTTCATATTTCGCAAGTTGTTTGCCCTGTGGCAGATACGGCTTGTCGTACCTTGTTGGTATACTTAATGCAATAGGGCTCCCGGTTTCGTATGAATTAAATTGAGTCGGATCTTCTCTTGGTGTTGCAAGGCACCGCAGGTTCCGGTTCAGGAGTTGGAGTGCATTGCCGCTGCTTTTCAGGGGCGCTAATTAAGGAGATATAAAATGAAAAACACCATCGACGGATTTGGTGAAAACGTGTTTGGCCTTCCGGTCATGGAGGCCCGCCTGTCGGCCCCGACTTTTGCCTCGCTGAAAAAGACCATCGACACCGGTTCTATGCTGGATGCCAGTATTGCGGACGAAGTGGCCGAAGCCATGAAGGAATGGGCCATGGAAAAGGGTGCCACGCACTACACCCACTGGTTCCAGCCGCTCACCGGCGCGACCGCCGAAAAGCACGACTCCTTCATCTTTCCCGATTTCAAGGACGGGGTTGTGGTCAATTTTTCCGGGGACGAACTCATCCAGGGCGAACCCGATGCTTCCTCTTTCCCCTCCGGCGGTCTGCGTGCCACCTTTGAAGCCCGCGGCTACACCGGGTGGGATCCAACCAGCCCGGCCTTCATCAAATATGACGGTGCCGGTGCGGCCACCCTCACCATTCCGACCGTTTTCTGCGGCTACAACGGCGAAGCACTCGACAAAAAGACCCCGTTGCTTCGCTCTATGAAGGTCATCTCCGAGCAGACCATTCGTCTCGGAAAGCTCTTCGGTATTGATTGTGGCGACACCATGGCCAAGGCCACCCTCGGAGCCGAGCAGGAATATTTTCTGATCGATTCCGATCTCGTTGCCGAGCGCCCCGACATCCTGCAGACCGGTCGTACCCTGTTCGGCAAGGGTGCCGCCAAGCACCAGCAGCTCGACGACCACTATTTCGGCGCTATCAAGCCCCGCGTTGCCGCCTTTATGGCCGAACTCGATGCCGAGCTGTGGAAGTCCGGCGTTCCGGCCAAGACCCGCCACAACGAAGTGTGCCCCGCACAGTTTGAAATCGCGCCGGTCTTCGAAACCCTGAACGTTTCTGTCGACCACAACATGATCACCATGGAAATCCTCAAGGTGACTGCCGAAAAGCACGGCTTCGCCTGCCTGATGCACGAAAAGCCCTTCGCGGCCGTCAACGGTTCCGGAAAGCACAACAACTGGTCTATCAGTGGACCGGACGGAAAGAACTGGCTGAAGCCGGGCGACAACCCGCACGAAAACGCCAAGTTCATGACCATCGTGGTTGCGCTCATGAAAGCGGTTGACACCCATGCCGACCTGCTCCGTTCCTCCGTGGCTTCCGCCGGCAACGACCATCGTCTCGGCGCCAACGAAGCCCCGCCGGCCGTTGTTTCCATCTTCCTCGGAGAGCAACTTACCGATGTTGTCGAGCAGATCGAAGCCGGTGGCGCAAGCAGCTCCAAGGACGGGGGCCATATCCATCTGGGTGTTGACCTGCTTCCGAAGTTGCCGCGCGGAAACACCGACCGCAACCGCACTTCGCCGTTTGCGTTTGTCGGAAACCGTTTCGAGTTCCGTGCCGTTGGTTCCAACCAGAGTCCGGCCGGCGCAAACATTGTGCTCAACACGATCGTTGCCGAAGCCTTGGACTATATCTGCACCCAGGTTGAGGCTGCTCTTGCCGAAGGGAAGGAATTCAACGCCGCCCTGCAGGACATCCTTGCGGAAGTCATCAAGGAGCACAAGCGCATCCTCTTCAATGGCGATGGCTACACCGATGAATGGCTTGAAGAAGCAGCCAGGCGCGGCCTGCCGAATCTTGTCACCACCGAAGAAGCCCTGGAAGTCCTTACCACGCAGAAGGCGAAAGACGTCTTCTCCAAGTATGGTGTCCTGAGTAACGAAGAGCTGGAATCGCGCTACAACACCTATGTTGAAATGTACGAAACCCTCATCGGTATTGAATCCAACACGGCTTTGGACATTGCCAGGACGATGATTGTTCCGGCGGCCGTTACGGCCATTACCGAATACTCCGTTGTTCCGGCGGTGGCAAGCATTACCGGCGAAATGTCCGCCCTGCTTGAAAAGACGGTTGCGGGCATTGCCGCCCTCGAGGCGGCGGAAGGCGCTGCTGCCGAGATTGCGGCCATGAATGAACTCCGGGCGTCGGTTGATGCCTTGGAATCCCTCGTTCCGGCTGATCTCTGGCCGATGCCGACCTACTCCGAAATGCTCTTCATCTAGCACCGAAGAACAGATCGACGAAAGGCCTCGCTTCGTGCGGGGCCTTTTTTGTGCAGGTTATGTGGTTGGTGTGCGGGGGATTTCGATGCGGAATGTTGTGCCTTCCCCTTCGGTGCTTTCAACATTGATCTTTCCGCCATGGGCTTCCACCGCAAGTTTGCAGAAGGCCAGGCCGAGCCCGATGGATGAGATTTTTCGCATGCTGCCGTTTTGCAGGCTGGAAAACTTTTCGAAGACGAGGTGCTGTTGCTCTGCGGGAATCCCGTGGCCTGTATCGCGCACTTCGGCAATTGCCATGGTTGCGCTTTCCGATGTGTGGACCTCTATGGTTTCACTTTTTTCCGTGGCCTTGATGGCGTTTTCGATCAGATTGGTGAAGACGCGTTCAATGATTTCCGGATCGGCCACGGCTTTGGCCGGGGTTCCTGAAAGGTGCAGGTTTTGGCCGGAGTTCAAGAAGTGGATATGCAGTGATTTCTTTGCCCGTTCCGCGATTTCGTGCAGGTCGATCTGAAGCGGGTTCAGCGCCATCTGGTGTGTTTCGAGTCGGCTAACATCCAGTAGCGACTGGATCATTCCAGTCAGGCTGAGGGAAGAACTCTTTGCGAGAAGGAGAAGTTCCCGGTCATCAAGGGCATGCTTGTTTTGTTTGAGCTCGGTCAGAAAAATGTCCAGTATTCCTCCTATTGCCGTGAGGGGGGAGCGCATATCGTGGGCAACCATGTGCATTAGGTCGTCCTTTAATTCTTCCATCTTTTGCAGGTTCGCATAGCTGGTGCGCAGCTTGCTTTTACTTTCCGAAAGGGCTTTCTCGGCCTGTTCGCGGGAACGGATCTCAGAGGCCAGTCGCCGGTTCCAATAGGCGAATGCGGCGATAACGACAAGGCAGACGGCAAGGATCTTCCAGAAGAGGGAATAGTTGAAGCCATATTCGTATTTGAGCCATACCCACTTGCGGTAGAAAGCGGTTTGATCTTCTTCCGGCAGGCTGGCAAGTGCCTTGCGGAGGATTCCGGAAAACACCGGCCAGTCTTTTCTGACCGCCATCCGGAGCTTGTAGGAGTAGGGTGTGCTTCCAGTGATTTTTATGTCATGATAGCGGAGCTTGCTCAGGTAATAGTTTCCCGTAATCACATTGCCGGCAAACACATCGACCTTTCCTTTCTTCAGGAGCTTGAATGCTTCGGTTATGTTTGATGTGCGAGTGAGATTCAGTTCCGGATAGTCGTGGGTGATCCAGTTGTCAGGCGCATAATGCTCAACTACAGCCACCCGTAGTCTCCGGAGTTCATCCATATCTCGGATATAGGCCATGTTGTTCCCGCCAAAGAGAACGACAGGGGAAGAGAGGTAGGTCGGGGTGAAGTCGAGATGCGTCAGCCTTTCCCTTGTGACGGCCACGCAGGAGCTCATGTCGATTTCCCGGTTTTTCAGCTTCGTGTATGCCTCCTGCCAGGAGTCGGCCTCGTCCATCGAAAAGTGGATGCCAAGCATGGCTTCGATGGCCTTCAGGTATTCCATTGAAACTCCGTGGGGGTGTCCCTTGGCATCGGCAAATTCGATCGGAGCCCACTCCGGATCCCAGGCAACACGGATGCGGGGATGAAGGAGCAACCACTCTCGTTCCTCCTGGGATAGATCAAGGTTATGGTCGGCCGCTTGTGGAAGCGTCAACCATTTGGACATGATCGCATTGCGTTCTTGCATGCTGATGGTTTCGATGGCGCGGTTTAGAATGGGCGCCAGCTCGGGCCAATCCTTTCGGATTCCGATGCAGAGCGTTTGTGGTTCGGCTGCGGCATGGGCGGCAAGTTTGATGTTTGTAAGGGCAAGGTTCCGCATGATGTGCGTGGTTACGGCAAGGTTGCCGATCGCGGCATCGATTTCCTCCCGGGAGACGGCAAGTACAACCTCCTCGAAGGTTTTATAGAGTTTGGGTTGGAGCGAAGTATGCTCCTTTAGGAAGGCATGGTGGGAGCTGTCCTGCTGTACCCCGATGCGCAGGCCCTCCAGATCCTCCAGTCCCTGGACCGGGGAGTCTATGGGAGCAACGATGACGCGGGCAAATTTGAGGTAGGGTTTTGTGTAGGCCAGGAACTTTGTTCGTTCCGTGCTGATTCCGATGCAAGGCAATACGTCAAGTTCATGCTTCTGTATTGCCTGAATGCAATCTGACCAACCATTGCTTTGGGCGAGATTGAACTTAATGCCGGTTTTTTTGGAAATCAAATCCATGAAATCCGCAGCCATTCCCTGAAAACCATTATCCTCCGACAAGAATTCAAAGGGAGCAAACCCCGGATCGATTCCAATGCGAATGACCGGGTGTTCTTTCAGCCACTCTTTCTCGGATTCGCTCAGCTTGATCTTTCCCTTGCTTTGCGAGCTACACCACCAGTCGTGTCTGCTGCCATCAAGAAGGCGTGGCAAGGCGTTGGAGTCGGGGGGGGCGGAGTTCTTCTTGAGATCGCGCAGGCATTGATCGATTTCCGAAAGGAGTTGTCTGCCCCTTTCGGAATCTTTTGCGGCGGCGAAGTGGTGCGAACGGGGGTTGAATATGATCGGGGTGGCCGCCACATCGTATTCATCGGCATGATGTGTTCCGGAAAGGTGGGAGACGATGCCTGCATCGGCCAGTTTGGCATCCAAAAGCATAAAAATGTCGAGGTGGCTACCCACCTCGATAAAATTGCAGTCAATGTCCATTCTGGACATGATGCTCTTGATGTCCTCATGTTCTGTCGGGTGGCTGCACTTAGGGCTGGTGGCAATGGTCTTTCCCTCCAGATCCCGGAAGGACTGGATGGAAATATCCGAACGGGCATAAACCCTGTCCCAGCCGATAAGCGCCGACTCTTCCGAAAGCCAGAACATCCCGCTCCGCTCAAGCGAACAGGTTGTATCGAGCATTAGGTCGATATCGCCGACTCTCAGCTGTTCAGAGCACGCCTGCTGTGTTTCGTGGATGTGCTCGATGGTCCATTGCTGCTGTTCTGCAATGGTTTCAAGGATTCTGGGGAGCAGGTCTGTAGCGCATTCCTCCGTGGATGAAGAGACGCAGATTCCAACCCGTATATGTTCCTGTTCGGCAAAAGCCCCTGCGCACAGAAGCCATGTAAGCAAACTCGGAAACCAATATTTTATTGTAGGCATCTTCAACAAGAAATCCCTCTTCTTTGTTGTCGGGCTGGAATCATAATTATTTTGTTTCGCTTAGACAAGAAGTTGTGCGTTGAAACTGGAGGGAAGGTCTTGGGTCCCTTTCCGCCGTGACCCTTTGCATTCCCTATGGTAAAGAATCCCATCATGAAACGGATCGGAATCACAATCGGGGATATCAACGGCGTTGGGCCAGAGGTGGCGCTTAAGGCGGTGGCTCGCGGACGATGGCCGGCGGATGTGCGGTTTGTCTTTATTGGTTCGGAACAGGTGGTCCGCGAGCAGGCGAAGGCAATGAAGATTCCCGTTTCGCGCAGGATTGAGTTCCTGCCAGCTCAGGGCAGGCAGGAATGTCTGCCCCCCGTAAAATGGCATCCCGGCAAGATCCGTGTAGATGCATCGCGCATGGCCGAACAAGCCATTCGGACTGCCGTCGAAGGCTGTCTTTCCAGCGAGTTGGACGCAATGGTTACCGCACCGATCTGCAAGGAGGGGTTCCATAAGGCGGGAGTCAAGGTGCCCGGCCATACCGAATATCTCGCCGAGCTCACCAAAACCAAGAACTTTGGCATGATGCTTATGGGCGGTGGGCTGCGTGTGATGCTTGTTACGCGCCATATTCCGATCTCCGAAGTTTCTGCAACACTCACGAAAAAGAACATCCGCGAGCACATTGAGCTGACCGGAGAAGCACTGAATCTCTTTGGTATTAAGAATGGGAAGATCGGCATCTGTGGCCTCAATCCGCATGCGGGCGACGGCGGAGTCCTTGGCCGCGAAGAGATCGGGCTGATCAATCCCGCCATCCGTGCGGCGCGGAAGAAGGGCTTCAATGTTTCGGATGCCGTTCCGGCCGATACCATTTTTTATGAAGCTCTGAGAGGGGACTATGATGCCGTTGTTGCCATGTACCACGATCAGGGACTGGGGCCGCTGAAAATGATAGGTTTCGATGAAGGGATCAACGTGACCCTCGGCCTTCCGATTATCCGTACCTCACCCGACCATGGCACTGCCTTCGGCATTGCCGGACAAAACAAAGCCTCCGCCAAAAGCATGAAGAACGCCATTGCTTTGGCCATCGAAATGGCAGGAAAGAAAAACCCATGGAAGTAAATCCTCGCTTAACCAGTCCGAAGGAAGTGCGCGAATTGCTCGCACAACTGGGGCATCGCCCGAACAAGGGGCTGGGGCAGAACTATCTCATCGACGCCAACATTCTCGACATCATTGCCGACACGGCGGATATCCAGCCAAACGAATCCGTGCTGGAGATTGGTCCCGGTCTTGGCGCCCTGACCGAGCGGATCATCCCAAAGGCTGGAAGCGTTACCTGCATCGAGAAAGACCCGACGATGGTGAAATACCTCAAGTCGCGCTTCACCGATTTTACGCTGATCGAATCCGACGCGCTGGATGTCGATCTGGAGGAGCTGTTTCAGGACGGTATCACGAAGGTTGCGGCCAACCTGCCATATTCCGTTGCCAGCCGTTTGATGGTCGATATTGCCGAGTGCGAGCACCGGCCGGAATTAATGTCGCTCACGATCCAGAAGGAAGTTGCCGATCGCCTCGCCTCGCCGGCGGGCGACAAGCACTATGGCGTGCTGAGTGTTCTGACCGGCGCATTCTACGTAAACACGATGGTCAAGAAGATCAGCCCCACCTGCTTCCTTCCACCGCCCAAGGTCTGGTCGGCCGTAGTAAAGATGCAGCGCCGCGAGGTTCCGATTATAGGAAATGATGAATACCCGCTGTTTAAAAAGCTGGTGAAGTCCTGCTTCTCCCAGCGCCGCAAGCAGATTGGAACCATCCTCAAAAAGCTTGGCATTTCACCCGTTGACGAGCTTTTGGCCGATGCTGGAATCGAGCACGCCGAGCGCCCCGAAAAGATTGAAATCGAGCGCTGGGCAAAATTGGCAAGGTTGCTTAGCGCTTAACCTTTGGTTTACGGCGGAAGCCATTGCGGATGGCGAGGGACCAGACAACCCAGAGGGCTTCGTAGACAATGTTGCCGCTCATTTTCGAAGTACCTTCCTGCCGGTCTTCGAATACGATCGGGATTTCGCCGATGCGGAAGCCCTTCATCCATGCCTTGTGGGTCATTTCAACCTGGAAGCCGTAGCCGTTGGCCTTGACGTGGTCGAAGTCGTAGGATTCCAGCACCTCTCGACGAAAGCACTTGAAGCCTCCGGTTGGGTCGCTAAAGGGCATGCCCGTGATCATCTGAACGTAGATGCCGGCTCCGCGGCTGAGCATCAGGCGCGAAAGCGGCCAGTTCATGATGCGAATGCCGCCGACATAACGCGATCCCAGCACCAGATCGGAATCCGCCAAAGCCTTGTCGCGGAAGTTGGGGATTTCGCTGGGGTCGTGCGAAAAGTCGCAGTCCATCTCCATCACGAATTCATAGTCGTGTTCGAGTGCCCATTTAAAGCCGGCGATATAGGCGCGCCCCAGTCCATCCTTTGAGGTGCGGTGCAAGACGTGAACCCGCTCAAAGTTTTTGGAAAGTGCATCGGCCATTTTCCCGGTGCCATCGGGGGAGTTGTCGTCCACGAAAAGGATGTCCACATGCGGCGAAGTGTCCAATACAGCAGTGGTAATCTTGTTGATGTTCTCTTTTTCGTTGTAGGTCGGAATGATGACCAGTGTGTCGATATCGTTCATAATGCAAAAATGTAGGCAAAAGTCCTGACTACTGCAAGCGATAGCGGGCTAAATTGCAATGGAGACTACCTTGGCTCCTTTTTGGGAAACAGTGATGAGCGCGACCGCCGGGTCTCCGGCTTCGGGGAAGGCCGTCCGGGCCGCTTTGGAATAGAGTTCCATTTGCCCGCGGTAGGCAGCGGTCACAGCGGCGGTATCGGCTTCCGTAAACTTGTAGTCGAAAATAGCGATGCCGTCATCGTTTCGGCAGAAAAGGTCGATGGTTCCGTCGATGAGCCGGCCGCCATCATGCAGGACAAAAGGAAGTTCCGGTCGGAGCTCCTTTGTGCCGGTGGTTAGTTCGATCATAAGCCTGCGGGTCTGTTCGATCCGTTTTGCCAGGGATTGGGCCTCGGGTTTTCCTATCCCGAATTCATCGCGGAGGGTCTCCAGCCAGTCGCTGATCGAACCCTCCCATCCATTGAGAGCCAGTTGTTCCAGAACGGCGTGGCCGAGCGAGCCGAGCGCGGCGGCGTTTTCCCTGCCGTGGAATTCGGATGGGCTCTCCTCGAAGACAGGTTCCAGTTCATCCTGTTCCTTGGCCAGGCGCGTGGCTGGAATGCGCTGGAGGGTGGGGGGTGCGGGGGGAGGGGGGAGGGTTTCCAATGTGCCGGCCAACTGGCCAGTAGTTGGAAGTTGGAGGTTGGAGGTTGGGGGATGCTCCACAGCGTTGGCGAGATCGGAATAGGGAATGGACGGGATGGCGTTGCCGATCAGTTGTTCCATCTGCTTGAGCCACCCCTCGGGTTTTTTCCCGACTGTGGCGGAGGTGACGACGAGGTCGCGTGCACGGGTCATGGCGACGTAGAAGAGGTTTTTCAGTTCGTGGTCGCGGGTGGATTTTGCGCGGCCGTTGGCTGTCTTGAATCCAGGCGATTGTGCGCTCGTTTTATCCGGCGCGGTAATTCTGATTCCAAGCGTTGGTTTTTCTTCATCGAAGAACACCCGGGCGAATCCGCGCTCGGCGTCGGGGCGGAAGCTGGTGTCCGGCAGGAAGACGACATGCTTGGTCAAACCTTTTGCACCGTGGACCGTCATGATGGTGACGGCGTTTTGCGCGGGATCGAGCAGGGCGGCCTCTGGAACCTGCGGTGGATTGGCAATCTGTTCCGCCAGCTTGCGGGCGACGGCGGCGGGGGTGGTCTGTGCGCCGCGCTCGTTTTCGCGAAGCCAGTCGAGCACCTTGCGCAGGTTGGCCAGCCGCTGGGTTCCGCGCGGCAGGCCGGCGAGCAGGGCGTCGTAGCCCGTTTCGTCGATCAGCATCCGCACCAGTTCCGAGGCCAGCTTGGTGCCGAGCAGCTCGCGGTAGCGGTCGATGACGTCCGTCCTTCGCGCATAGTTTGCCAGCAGGCTGTCGGTTGAGAAGCCGTCTTCGCTCCAAGCCAGTTCGGCAATGGTTTCATCGGAGAGACCGATCCATGGCGAACGCAGGAAGCCGATGAGCGAGTAAACGTCTTTCGGGTTGGTGAGTACGTTGAGAAAGAGGGAAACATCGCGCGCCTCCTGCCGGGTAAAGAGGCCGCGTCCCTTGCCGCCAAGAGTATAGGGGATTCCCGCATGGCGAAGCGCCTGTTCCAGTACGGACTGGTGCGTAGTGCGGCGCAGCAGGATCAGGATGTCGGAATAGCGGTACTTGTTGTCTGGTCCTGTTGGTTTGAATCCGTCCGAATAACGGAAGGCGGGCTGCCAGTCGCTCGATCCATTGACCAAAAGCTGGATGCGGTTGGCGACCGCATTCATTTCGGCGGCAACCTTTTCCTGTTTTGTGCATTCCTCGTCGTCGTCGAACGAAAGGAACTCGATGCAGGAATTTTCGTTTTCGGTTTTAAAGTCCGGGTTGGGCTGGAGGTTGTCGCCTTCGGTATAATCGTTCTGGTCATAGACCGATTCGAAGAGCTGGTTGACGACATCGAGAATCGAGGTCTTGGAGCGGTAGCTGGTTTGTAGGTTTTCAAGGTTGCCGTTGGCGGCAAGGATTTCCTTTTCGAGATCGGGCATCACCTGCGGATCGGCACCGCGCCAGGTGTAGATGCTCTGCTTTTTGTCGCCGCAGATTACGAGGTTGGTTTCCTCGCTCCACAACGATTGGATCAGTTCGCATTGGATCCGCGAGGTATCCTGCACCTCATCAACGATTACATATTCAAACTTTGGTCCCGCCTGATCTGATTTTAGAAGCTCGGCTGCCATGTGCAGCTGGTCATCAAAGTCGACCGCGTCCATTTCATGTTTGCGTTGCTGGAGTTTGAGGTAGACGGATTGGACGTATCGAGCGAATGCTTTGGCGGCGGGGAAGCGCTCGCGATACTGCTCTCTCGAAACAACTTCTTCCTTTAGCTCCTTGAACCGGGGGTAGATTGTCTTTGCATCGCCATAGGAAAAGTGGCCGGAAAAGGATTGGTTGAACAGGTCGACCAACTCCAAGGGGTTGTCCGTTTGTTCAAGGCAACGCCCCAATACCTGGAGTGCCTTCTCCACTTTATTTGAACGTTTTGGAAGGTTTTCCAGTTGTTGGTGGATGGATTGGAATTCCGCAATTGAAACTGGGGGGGATGGTTGCGGCAGCATGGCTTCGGCGTTTTCGAGGGGAATGCCGAGGGAGCCTGCTTCGCCGATGAGTTTGGGCACGGTCTCGGTGATGCTGGTGCCGAAGCCGCCACCGGTGCCAATGATGTGCGTGCCGGAGCAGAAGGTCTTGAAGTCGGGGTCGGTTTTTAGCCGAGCAAGCAGCTCGTCGCGGCAGATCTGGTTGAGCAGCTCGTCGCGTTCGTCGCCGACGAGGACGGAAAAGCCGGGTGATAGTCCTGCTTCGAGCGCATGTTCGCGCAATAGGCGCGTGCAGAAGGAGTGGATGGTTCCGATGGGAGCCGAGGGCAGGCGTGACATTGCGGTAATCGCGTTTTCAGCCCGTGTGTCGTCACCTTCCGCCTCGGCGGTGCGGCGCGCTTTTAGCAGACGGTGGGCAACGCGCATGCGTAGTTCGGCGGCGGCGTTGTCGGTGAACGTCATCAGCAGGATCTTGCGCGGATCAATGCCCTCTTCGAGCACCAGCTTTTCGTAGAGCTGGGTGACCTGATAGGTTTTTCCGGTTCCGGCCGATGCGTTGTAGACGATGTTCATGCGGGCACTATAGCGACTGTTCGGGATTAATCCAGAAACTCGATGCAGATAGGATCGCCGTTGAACGGGATTTTCCTCCCGGTGTGTTCGAGGGCTCCGGTTTCGGGGTTGATTTTGAAGAGGGCGATGTCGCGTGATTTCTGCCCGCCGACAATCAACCATTTGCCGGAGGGATCGATGTTGAAGTTGCGCGGATACCAGACTTGTACCGGTGTGGTTTCCAGACGTTGGAAGTCATCTTCGAAACGGGAGAAGACGCTGATGGAGTCGCGGCCTTGCCTAGTGGAGTCGCGGTTGGAGGCATAGATGAATCTGCCGTTGGGGTGGATGCGTATTTCCGCGCAGAACATGCGAGTCTTGTCTTTTCCTTCGGGCAAAGTGGATCTGGTTTCGATGAATTCCAGCGAGCCGGAGGTCTTTCCCGGCCTGAATACGGAAATGCTGGAATCGGGTTCGTTCAGCACATAGGCGTATTGCCCGTTTGCCGACCATTTCATGTGGCGCGGCCCCATGCGTCCTCCGGGGATCCCCGCAAACCCTGCCGCGGAAAGCGTTCCTTCCTTTGGGTCGAGCTTGTAGATCATCACTTTGTCGATGCCGAGATCCGGGGCGTAGGCGAAGGTGTTTTCGGGGTTTGGAAAGATGGAGTGGGCACGTGGCTTTTGCTGGCGGCTGGGATCGCTGCCGGAACCCTCGTGCTGGTGGGTCGACTTGGCCTTCGAGAGCGACCCGTCTTCCTGTATCCGGAAGGAGGCAACACTTCCGCTGCTGTAGTTTGCCGTCATCAGCATTTGCCCCGAGGCATCGAGGCTCACATGGCAGGGATTGTCTCCTTCGGAGGATTGCTTGTTGAGCAATGAAAGCGTTCCGTCTTCATTGATTTTCATTGCCGCAACGGCTCCAGTGCCATTCGTTGCGCTTGTTGAATAGATGAACTTTTTATTTGGATGGACAACAATGAAGCCGGAGTTTTCGAGTGTAATCGCCAATTGCGCTTCTGAGAGCGTCCCCTCCACGGAATCGAGATCCGCAAAATAGATGCCTTTACCTGTTCCAAAATAGACGCGTGTATTGTGGGCGCAGGCTGTGAGAGAGAGGGTTGAGGCGGCCAGGATTGCGAGGATGGTGGAGTTTTTCATCAAGCGTCTTTCGCGGGGTGGGGATTATGCTTCGTAGACGATATATTTTTCGAGATCCTCGCCGGCGAGGAATTCGGGGATGAGCTTCTTGCGGGCGGAGGCGCCGTGGGCGTGGACGGAGGAGGGGTTGCCGGTGATGAGCGGGTGCCAGTCGGGCAGGGGCTTGCCCTCGTGGAGGAGGCGGTAGGCGCAGGTTTCGGGCATCCACTGGAAATGTTCGGGGTGGCCGGCCGAGAGCACGGCGCAGTCGGGAACTATCTCATGGCGATTGGGATAGTCGGTGCAGCGGCAGGTATTGACGTCGAGCATGCGGCAGGCGACGCAGGTGTAGTGGATTTCTCCGGTGGCCTCGTCCTCAAGCTTGTGGACGCAGCATTTTGCGCAACCGTCGCACAGCGCTTCCCATTCCGCTTCATTCAACTCGTGTAGTTTCTTGGTTTTCCAGAAGTGATTTTCCATGCCGGCCCGCGTACTTGTTAACAATATTGATGAGTTCCTGACGATTAAAGGGTTTTGAGAGGTAGTCGTCCATTCCGCTTTCGAGGCATTTCCGCTTGTCGTCTTTCATGGCGTGAGCGGTGATGGCAATGATCGGGATTTTTGCGATGTCGCCGTCCATGGCGCGGATGCGGGAGGTGGCTTCGAAGCCGTCCATGATCGGCATCTGGCAATCCATCAAAACAATGTTGTAGTCTTTGTTCTGGATTTGCTGGATGGCATCCTTTCCGTTTTCGGCTACATCCACCAGAAAGCCCACCTTGCGCAGGATGGCCTTTGCAACCGTTTGGTTCACCTTGTTGTCCTCCACAAGCAGTATTCTTGTGTCTGGCCGGTTGGCGGTTGCGGCTTTTGGTTTTCGGGTTGCGACCAAAGGGTCGGTTTGCTGAAGGGTGAGGTTGAAGAAGAAGGTTGATCCTTTTTCCTGGGAGCTGGTCATGCCGATCTCTCCACCCATGAGCTCCACGAGTTTTTTACTTATGGCTAACCCGAGGCCGGTTCCTCCGTACATTCGTTTCGCCGAGCCGTCTACCTGCGTAAATTTGTCGAAGATAATGGCCTGTTGTTCTTCTGGGATGCCGATGCCGGTATCGATGACCGTGAAGAGGAGGTCGGTATTGGTGGAGTCCTTTTTGCGGCATTCGATATGAAGGGCAACCGAGCCTTTGTGGGTAAACTTGGTTGCGTTGCCGATGAGGTTTGCCAGCACCTGCTTAACGAGGACTTCGTCGGCAATGACCCAGGAAGGGGTTTCGTTGTGGCAGGAGCAGGTTAGGTTTATTCCCTTTTGTTCGGCCTGAGGGCTGAATCGAAGGTGGATTTCGTCGCATAATTCCCGCAGGTTAATGGGGGAGTTTCGAATATCCATTTGTCCTGCTTCGACTTTCGAGATGTCTAGTACATGATTGATGATTTTAAGCAGGCTGGATGTGGAATGAAGAATGGTTTCCGTGTAGTTGACCTGCTCGGAAGAAAGCGGGGTTTCGGACAGAATTTGCACCATTCCAACGATTCCATTAAGCGGGGTGCGGATTTCATGGCTCATGTTTGCAAGGAATTCGCTTTTGGCCTGGCTGGCACCTTCGGCCGCCAACCGGGCCTGCTCTGCCATTTCCTTGGCTTCGCGCATTTTTTCTTCTGCTTCCTTGTGCAGGGTGATGTCGCGGGCATGAAGTTGCAGTGCCGGCTGCTGGTCGAGTTCAATCAGTTTTCCGGCCAGCTCAACCGGAGTGACTGATTGGTCGGAAGCCATGCTGATGCCCTCGCACTGCTTGAGTTCTCCTGAAAACCACATCCGCATATTGTCGTCTACCGAGGGATGGAACTCGGGCGGAACGATGTCGTATACGGTTTTGGTCAGGAGTTCGTTTTTTTCCATTTTCAGGAATTTGCAGGCGCGTGAATTGGCGGCAATGATTGCTCCCTCTCGGTCGAGGATGTAGATGGGATCCGGAGAGTTTTCAAAAAAGTAGCGCAGTCGTTCTTCGCTTTTTGCATATTGTTGCGTGCGGGTCTCCACCATTTTTCGCAGCTTACAGTTCCAGAGCAGGCTTCCCATAATGATGACGGAAACAAGTGCCGCTCCAGTGGATACAAGCATGAGATAGTTTCTGAGCGAATGTTGGCTCCGTGGATATTCCGATCCGAGCCATTTGCTTTGGATTTTGTGGAGCGCTTCGCTTTTTTGTGCATTGGCAATGCCTTTGTTGAGAATGCTACGCAACAGGGCGTTGTTTTTGCGCACGGCCATGCATGTCCGGCTGGTAAGGAGTGGTGGCCCAACCACCATGAGGTCGCCGGAATCCAGTGTTGAAAGGTGGTGCCGGGTAACGAGTTCGTTGCCGATCATGGCGTCGGCATCCCCCTTGATTACAAGATTAATACAATCCTGCATGGTTGGTACGAATCTGGCGTTGACGGTTATATTGTTGCGCTGGAGAACCTCGAGGATATGGCTGGAGCCCATGATGGCAACCCGCATTCCTTCCAGGTCGCCAATCTCGCCAATATCGGTCCGGCCGCTACGTACGAAGATGGATGTGGGCGGGAATATGAGGGGGGTTGAAAAATCCAGGGTTTCATCTCGTTCCGCGGTTTGCGGCAGGGAGGTCACTACATCGACCTTGCCGGAGTGTAGCATCTCAATCGCTTCTGCGAGCGGGGCGGTTTCAAAACGGATTTTGAGGCCCATGTCGGATGCGATCCATTGTGCCAGCTCGGCGTTCATGCCGCTTATTTGTTTTTTGCGGACAAATTCGAAAGGGGCATGGCTTGGTTGTACTGCAAAAACAATTTCGCCCTTGCTGTCGAGGTATGCGTATTCCTTGCTGTTCAGCTGTGCTTCCCCTTGCTCGGCGGGGTGGCCAAGCAGGCGTCCTGCCATCAGTGTCGTAGTGGCGATGATTGCTAGTCTGGGAAGCGTAATTGTCATTATAATGAGTGAGTGTTGATGAAAATATTGTATGAGACCAGAAGGATGGCGGCAAAGTAAAAACAATCCTGAATTGCCTTGGCGTCACAATAATGGAGAAGTCTTGAAAAGGGGGCGGGGTGGAGTTTTGCAGGATTAAATCTGGTGATGTGGCTTGGATTTAATCAATATGCGCCCTTTCGAGATAGAGGAAAGACGAGGTTCTGCATGCCCCACAAAAATGTGAAGGAAATGATCGGCGAGCTGAAACGTGAGCTGGAGAAAGCACCGAAGGAAACGGGTTTTCTTGAGGAAAGGTTGGAGCAGGCCCGCGAGGGGGTCGAGCGCTATACGCCCGAGGCCCTTCAGGAACTGGTCGAAGTCCTGCGGCGTGAAGCCGACGAGTTTGAAGTGGAGCACCCACGGATCACCGCGTTAATCAATAACGTGATGACCTCGCTGAGCAATCTTGGGATTTAATGGGAGAGAACTGATGACGAAGATCTGTTGTATCGGTGCCGGTTATGTCGGTGGACCCACTATGGCCATGATCGCCAGGAAATGTCCGGATGTTCAAGTGACCGTCGTCGACATCAATGAAAAGCGCATTGCCGCATGGCAGACCGACGACCTTCCAATTTATGAGCCGGGGTTGCTCGAGGTTGTTCAGGAGGCGCGCGGCCGGAATCTTTTTTTCTCCACCGATGTCGATCAGGGCATCCGCGACGCCGACATTGTTTTTGTGAGTGTTAATACGCCCACCAAAACCTTTGGCGAAGGCGCGGGCTATGCGTCTGACCTTCAATATTGGGAGCTCTGTGCCCGGCGCATCAAGGAGGTTTCCACCTCCGACAAGATCATTGTTGAAAAAAGCACCTTGCCCGTCCGTACTGCG
This sequence comes from Verrucomicrobiota bacterium, assembly GCA_039714135.1. GTDB lineage: Bacteria > Verrucomicrobiota > Kiritimatiellia > Kiritimatiellales > Pontiellaceae > Pontiella. The sequence goes on along the minus strand of JBDLJW010000015.1, from coordinate 4,863 downwards.
GAGGCGATGGAGCGCGTGTTGCATGCTGGCGATAGCTCGGTCCATTTCGAGGTACTTTCCAATCCCGAGTTTCTTGCCGAGGGAACCGCTGTTTCCGACCTTGAGAACCCCGACCGCGTACTGATTGGCGGGCACGAAACCGAGAGCGGCCAAAAGGCATTGCAGACCTTGGTCGACATCTACGCCGCCTGGATTCCGCGCGATCGCATCCTGACCAGCAACCTATGGTCGTCCGAGCTTTCCAAGCTGACTGCCAATGCCTTTCTTGCGCAGCGTGTCAGTTCCATCAATGCCATTTCCGCGTTGTGCGAGGCCACCGAAGCCGATGTCGGCGAAGTCGCGCGCGCCATCGGAACCGATTCCCGTATCGGCCCCAAATTTCTCAAGGCCAGCATTGGCTTTGGCGGATCGTGCTTTAAGAAGGACATCCTCAATCTTGTCTATCTGTGCGAAACCTACGGGTTGCAGGAGCCAGCCAACTATTGGCGGCAAGTGGTGGAGCTGAACGAATATCAGGAAACCCGGTTTGTGAAGAACATGCTCCACCGAATGTTCAACACCATTGCCGGCAAGCGTATTGCTGTTTTGGGCTTCGCTTTCAAGGCTGACACCGGCGACACGCGCGAAAGCCCGGCGATTCGGGTTTGCCGGGAACTTGCGGGGGAGCATGCCAAGGTCGTGGTGTCCGACCCGAAGGCCATCGAGAATGCCAAGCTTGAACTGTCCGACCTACTCGGCCAGATCGAGTTTGAGGAAGATCCCTATGCTGCTACCGAAGGCACACATGCCATTGCAGTGCTTACCGACTGGAAGCAGTATAAGGAACTCGATTTTCAGCGGATCTACAACTCCATGGCCAAGCCCGCCTTTATCTTTGATGGCCGCAACATGCTTGACCATCAGGCGTTGTTCGAGATGGGCTTCGAGGTCTACTCCATCGGCAAAGGGGTCAAAAGCCATCTAGAGTAGCGGGTCCGGTTTAAGGAGCTTGCTCTCTAAAGCTTAAGCGGTATGCCGAGGTTTGCGGTAATGTCATCGAAGATGGCGTCTCCTCCGCTGGTGTTGATCGAAGTCGTATTTTCGCATGGCGGATTCTTCCAGAATAAACCGGACGAATCATTCGTGCGGGTTTCGTGTATCAAAGCCTCGTTTTGTTGGGGGGAAGGCACTTTAGCCTTTCATTTTTCGGGGTTTGTATGGATTATCCGAAGGTTTGAAGCATTTTGGAGGAGAGGAACGCTTTATGGCAGCAAAACGACAGGCACTGGGCCGTGGTATTGACGCATTGATCAAGGACGGTGCAACCGCGAAAAAACAGGCTACTGCAAAAACGGCGCCGGCCAAAAAACGGGCTGCGCCGGAGGGTGGGATTCGTGAAGTTCCCGTGAACAAGGTGGTCGCCAGTCCGTGGCAACCTCGCAACAACTTTGGTGCGGAGGCCCTCGCGGAGCTGGTCGATTCCGTCAAAGTGCACGGGGTTCTCCAGCCGCTGCTGGTGCGGGAGGTTGGCTCCAAGTTCGAGTTGATTGCCGGGGAGCGCCGTCTGCGTGCCGCCCAGGCCGCATTGCTCAAGAAGATTCCTATCATTGTTATTGAAGCCAGCGATGAAAAGGCGCTGGAAATTGCGCTGATTGAAAACCTCCAGCGGGAAGACCTCAATCCCATCGAAGAGGCGGAGGGCTATGCGCTTCTTCAGAAAAAGTTCAACCTGACGCAGGAAAAGGTGGCCGAGCAGGTTGGCAAGGCTCGTGCCTCGGTGGCCAATACCCTGCGCCTTCTAGAACTTCCGGATAATATTCGCAAGCATGTGGCGGAGGATCTATTGTCTGTCGGCCATGCCAAAGTGCTGCTCTCGATCGACAGTCACAAGGAAATGGAGCTGCTTGCCAGACGCACCATCAAAGAGGGTCTATCCGTCCGGGCGTTGGAAAAAATCATCAAGAAGCTTGGTCGCCTGCCCAAGAAGCCGCGTGCCGAGAAAGCGGACCTTCCTGGCGATTACCTGCATACGCTGTCTGATGAACTTCACCAGTATTTTGGCACCAGTGTGCGCATTACCCCTTCCAAGACGCTGACCAATGGTCGAAAGGTGAAGGGGTCGATTGAGGTTGATTTCCACAACAATGACGAGCTGGATCGCCTGCTGACCCTCATTGGCTACTCGAACGAGCTATAGATTATGGATGAATCCACCCAAGATTCGCGCGCGGTTTTGGCGAAGGAATACGACGCTATTCACAATCGCCTTTTTGTTTTGCAGGTCTTGTTTGTGGTGGCTCTGTTGGCGGCATTCCAGTTTAGCGGAGCGTCCGGTGCGTTGGCCGATGGTTTGATGGCGCGTTTCGGCGAAAATTCATGGTATGTCGTCAACGCGATCTATACCGCTATTGCCGTGTTCGGGTTTGCCGCCTGCATGTTTCCTCTTTCCTACTACAGTGGGCATGTGCTTGAGCGCCACTACGAACTTTCAAACGAAACCTTCGGGGACTGGTTTGCCGACTTCATCAAGTCGTTGCTGATCGACCTTGTGCTGGCTAGCATTCTCTTTTCGGTCATCTATGCCCTGCTGCGCTGGATTCCCAACTGGTGGTGGCTTTTTGCCACGGTCTTCTACATTCTTTTTGCGGTGGTTCTTTCCACGCTCATGCCGGTGGTCATCATGCCGCTCTTCCACAAGTTCGAGCCGCTTCAGGAGGGGGATTTGACCAGCGCCGTTCGTAAAATGATGGAAGAGGCGGACATCAAGGTGGTTGGCGTCTTCAAGTGGGGGCTGGAGGCCCGGACCAATACCGCGAATGCCGCCTTTGCCGGGGTGGGGCGCACCAAGCGAATCATTCTGGGCGATACATTGCTTTCCGGCTACTCGCAGGAAGAGATTCTTGCAATCCTCGCGCACGAAGTCGGCCACTACAAGAACCGCGATACCCTTCGTTTAATGTTCACCAGTTCGGTGCTTGCCCTCATCGGCTTCTATGTTTCACACCTCTGCCTTACTGGGCTTTCCGGTTTGCTTGGCTTTTCCGCCATCTACGACATTGGTGCGGCCCCGCTTTTCATTTTCAGCCTGTTCATCTTTTCACTTGTTTCCATGCCGTTTGCCAACCTGCACTCGCGCCGCCGTGAATTCGCGGCCGATGCCTACGCCATCGACAAGATGGGTTCGCCCGATGCGCTGGTTTCAGCCTTTGAAAAGCTGGCCGACCAGAACCTTTCCAATAAGGAGCCGTCGGCGTGGATCGAGTTTTTACTCCATAGCCATCCCTCTATTTCGCGGCGGATCGAGCGAGCCCATAACCGTTAGGCAACCAACGCCATGTCTGTCCACTCCCATCAAGAGCACCTGCCCCACGGGGAAGGGGGGTTCTTTTCGCGCGAGGCCGTTAGCGGAATCCCTTGGATGGTGCTGGCAAAGCTGGTGTTGTTCTTCGTCTACTTTGGGGTGAGTGTCCTTACCGTCAACGGCCTCGGTAAGGAAAAGTTCGGCATTTACAGTCTGATGGTCAACATATCCGCCTACCTGCTCGTGTTCTGCGGGCTGGGGTTGGGGTCGGCATTGATGCGCTACGTGCCCGAGCTGGCCAGTCATCGCAACTGGCGAGGATTGTTCCATCTGCTTTGGAAATCCGCCGCGTTGCAGGTCATGGCTACATGTGTCGTGTCGGGGTTGATCTTTAGCATGGCTTCGCCGCTGCAGCGTTTGTTCGGTGCGGAAGATGTTGTGCACTTTAAACACTATCTCATGCTGGCCTGCGGGTTGGTTGGATTGCTGCTGCTAAAGGATTTTGTCGTAACGGTTTTTACCTCCCTGTTCAGAACCCGGACCGTGGCGTTGCTTTCCGTTGTTCAGGGTTTGGTCTGGTTGCTGCTGTTGTTTGTCTGGCTGGCATCCAGCCCTGAAATCACCACCGTCTTCTATGTCCAGATGTTCTCTATCGGGGTGGTTTATATGCTGGGGGCCATGCTGCTTTCCCGGCATGTACACGGATTGGATTGGAGAAAGAACCTGACGTACGGCATCGGGAAGCGCCGAACGCTGAAGTTTTCCGCCACTGCCATGCTGAGTGCGATCTTCCGCATGGTAATGTTTAAGTATTCCGAAATTTTCTTTCTCGCCTTTGCTGCCGGAACAACAGTGGCCGGTATGTACGACCTCGGCTATACCCTGCCTTTTACCGTGGTCACCTTCATTCCCCTTGCCCTGTTGTCGCTGTTCACCGCCGCCTTTGCCGAGGCCTATGTGAAAGACAAAAACTGCCTGGGCCGCCTGATCTCTTCATACTACAAGATCCTCATCATGGTTTCGCTGCCCGTTGCCGTGCCTGGGGCCTTCTTCTCGCCGGTGGCCTACCACATTATCTACAAAGGCGAGATGGATGGGGCCGGTCGGATCGCCTCCGTGTTCTGTATCGTGCTGTTGCTGCCGCTCATCTCAATCCCGCTCTCGACGGCACTCAAGGCAAAAGAGAAGGCGCACAACATGTTGCCGATGATGCTACTCCAGATTGCCGTCAACCTGACTCTCGACTGGCTTCTGATCGTACATCTGCGCTGGGGGGTCTGGGGCGGGGTGGGTGCCGTGGCCGGCACCTTTTCCATCACCATCGCGCCGCGCCTTCTGGTGACCCGGGACATCCTTGGTGGAATCTATTTTCCGGGGAAATTCTTTCTTCGCATCGTGCTCGCGCTGGTGATGGAGGCCGCTGCCTTTTTCTGGCTCACCCGGCAGATCCGGCTTTTCGAGCTTTTCAGCAATGAGTGGATCAACATCGGCCTGCTTTTTGCGGTTGGAATAGCCTACTTGCTCGTCTTTCTGCTGCTCGTTCGCATTCTACGACTTGTTCGGCAAGTCGACATCGCCGACTT
>JBDLJW010000014.1:0-23297 GCA_039714135.1 Verrucomicrobiota bacterium | reverse complement strand
TGCTTCCGCCAGAACCAGAGAGCGTGACAACCGTGCGGAACTGCCCGATTATTTCTTAACCGCGGATAGCTCTGATGGGTACGGATAGGTGAACTTCCAAAAAAATATCCGCATTCCAGAGCCATTGGATATCCCGATGCAGGAAATAAAGCCTCGCTTGGACAGCGTGCCCGCTTCGTTTTCATTCCAACATCAGCGCCAATCCGTACCCATCCGCGGTCAAATCCTTCTTCGTAAGCGGAGGCGGTTCAAACCCAAAGCTGGCGGTCGAGCGTGCGGTATTGAATGGCCTCGGAAATATGAATGGGCTGGATGGTTTCGGCGGCGGCGAGGTCGGCAATGGTGCGGGCAACCTTGAGGATGCGGTCGTAGGCGCGGGCACTAAAGTTCAGATCCGACATGGCGGTGCGCAGAATCTGCTCGGCATCGGGCTCCATGCGGCAAGCCCGGTGCAGCGTCTTGCTGTGCATGTTGGCGTTGCAGTGGGTGCCGGAAAATTCCTTGTAGCGCTCCTGCTGGATTTCGCGGGCGCGGACAACGCGCTTGCGGATGGCGGAGGAGGGCTCGCCCTTCCCCAGCTTCGTCAGTTGTTCGTAGGAAATGGCAGGGACTTCGACATGGATATCGATGCGGTCGAGCAAGGGGCCGGAGATCCGGCTGCGGTAGCGCGCAATCTGCGTGGGCGAACAACGGCATTCGCGGCGGGGATCGGTCTGATAGCCGCAGGGGCACGGGTTCATGGCGGCCACGAGCATGAAGCGGCAGGGATAGGTGACGCTGGCGGCGGCGCGGGCAATGGTGACCTCGCCGTCTTCGAGCGGCTGGCGCATGACCTCAAGGACACTGCGCTGGAACTCGGGAAGCTCGTCGAGAAAAAGGACTCCGTTGTGACCGAGGCTGACCGCGCCGGGCATTGGGTTGGTTCCGCCGCCCAGCAGGCCGGCATCGGAAATGGTATGGTGCGGCGAGTGGAACGGGCGACGCGCCACCAGCGCCTGATGCGACTTGAGCGAGCCGGAAATACTGTGGATCTTCGTCGTCTCCAGCGCCTCGTCGAGCGACATCGGCGGAAGGATCGAGGGCAGCCGCTTGGCGAGCATGCTCTTCCCGGTGCCCGGCGGGCCGATCATCAGCAGGTTGTGACCGCCCGCGACGGCCACCTCGATCGCGCGCTTGGCAAACTCCTGCCCCTTTACATCGGCAAAGTCGTCCTCGTAGCGGCTGTTGGCTTCGAAGACAGATCGGATGTCGAGGAGGTAGGGATCGATCTTCAAATCCTGATTGAGGAAATCGGCGGCCTCGCGCAGGTTGCGCACGGGGAAAACCTTGATGCCGTCGACCACCGCCGCCTCTTCGGCATTCTCGGCCGGAACCATGATGGCCTTGCAACCTGCGTTGCGCGCCATGATGGCGATCGGCAGGATACCGCGCACCTTTCGCACGGCCCCGCTGAGCGCCAGTTCGCCGACGATGCAGATGCGCGGCAATAGATCCTCCTTGATATCTTCGAGCGCAGCGATGATCCCAAGCGCAATGGGCAGATCGAAGCTCGGCCCCTCCTTTTTCATGTCGGCCGGGGCAAGATTGATCGTCGTGCGCCCCATCGGCGGCCGGAAGCCGGAGTTGATGAGCGCCGTCCACACCCGGTCGGAGCTCTCCTTCACGGCGGCATCGGGCAAGCCGACAATCACAACCTTGGGTTCGCCATGACCGGCGTTAACCTCGATTTCAACCGCATAGGCGTCGATCCCGGATACCGCACCCGAGTTAATTTGAGAAAGCATTGCATACTCCATGTTTTTGTGACTGACACTTTTAAATATTGCGGCGTTTTAAACGATCTGTTTCGGGGAAAATCTTTAAGGGAGGGCACGGACGACCCGCCTGCAGGGAGCGGCACGAGTACTCTGTCAGGGAATTATTGACCGCTAAGACACGAAGAGCAGAATTTTTTGTTTCTTAGCGTCTTAGCGGTCATGAATCCGTATGATGAGAATACGCTTGCAGCACAAATATTTAATGACGGACTACTAGAACTTAAAGCCCAATACTACTGCGACTCTTAGTCCACTGCCCTCATAACGATTGGCAACAATGAAACTACCATCAAAAGCAAACATTTCACCCCCAAACTCCAAACCCAGCTCGACCGGGTCGATCAGTGATACAAATACGCTACCTTTAACACCCACAAGCGCGTAAAAGCCATCGCCTCCTGAATCACCAGCCGTAGCATCCCCAAAACCGAGTCCAACGTAAGGGCCTAGGCCAAAGGAAATATCACCATCGTCCACTCCTATCCCGCACTGAAGCAGTAGACCCATTGCCGAGATTTCAAGTTCATCTCCTGCATAAAAAACCCCGTTGTGTTCAACAAGAAAAAATCCGCCACCAAGCATTCCCTCGACCCGGTTTTTTCCTTTCCATTGGCGAACACCCCAGATTTCCAAGCGTGCATCGCTATCTCCCCTTAACAGAGTTTCTCCCCAAGAAGTTTCGGCTTTGTCTACGCCAGGCGACCTTCCATATGAAACCCTGATAGAGTTGCGTGCTTCAATATCCTCATTCTCGGCGATACAAATCCCCGACAAAAGCATGACGGTTAAAATGCTATAATTAATGTGTTTTCCCATAACTAGTAACGCCCAATAAGGTGCGCCTCCAACTTTGCCATGCTAAAGAAATCAATGCTTAAGAGCATAGCGCACGCCCAAACACATCGACTCATAATAGCCAACACTCCTGAATCCGGCTTTTATTCCCAGTTTATCAGTTGCCCAATATACAACGCTTAACGTCACACCAAGTTCGGTATTATCCATGATTGATTCAACAACCAATCCGCCGCTGAGTTCTACCTTGTCTTCAACAGTCAAATAACGAACCCGTTCAGTTAGTGCAAAGCCCGTATTACCGGAAGAATGCCCTCCGGATCCCCCCTCTCTAAATATCACGCCGGCATCAATTACGAGATCGAGATTTCCCTGAAACTGAAACATGATGCCACCGCCGATCGTGACGCTATCGAGCCAGCCATCAACGTCACTTGCTTCTGCATGGGAGTATCCCAGCATCAGGAACGTCTTTTCATGCACCTTATAGGAACCATTAAACTCTACGCCGACGTAACCCCGATCGTTAATGTCAAAGGCTTCGACGGCCAAATCGGCATAGTTGTAGACAAGTTCTCCCGCAACTAAAGAAGCTGGAAGCAGACAACACGAAACGGATACGATTAATATATGTCTTATTAAACTTTTCATCTCGCACCTCCAGTTCCCCCAAGGCCCTAAACGGGACTTACTCCTATTTAAAGAGGTGTGCAAGAGCAAAACACCCTGCCGCTAAATGGATATTTAGACGCGCGTTTGACAGGAGTCTTTCGGGAAAAATCTTTAAGTGCTGCCGTGCGATTATTTTAGACATTGGGGACGGTCTGCCCTACTCTCCCCTCTTAATTGAAAACAACAACCACAGCCGACTTTTATGAGTGCACAGGAAGATAAAGATACATTGGAAATCGAGATTACATCCGAACAGGAAGTGCCGGACCTGCTGCCGGTAATGCCGCTGAAGAATTTCGTGCTGTTCCCGCAGATGGTCGCCCCGCTGATCCTCACCACGGAGGAATCGAAAAAGCTGGTCGCCAAACTATCGGAACGGGCACCGCATTTCATCACGGCGCTCCAGCGCGAAGAGGAGATCGACGAAACCAACCTGACCAAGGACGACATCTACTGCGTCGGCTGCGTCGCCCGGCTGATCAAGACCCTGAACTTTCCCGACGGATCGACGCACATCCTGGTGGAGGGCCTGTCGCGCTGCGAGCTGCAGGATCTGAACAACGAAGAGGAATATCCGACCGCCCATTACCAGATGATCGAGGACCAGCAGGATGACTCGCTGGAAACGGAAGCGCTGGCACGCAACGCATCGGAAAAGTTCCAGCAGCTCGTTACCATGTCGCCCAACCTGCCGGACGAACTGGCCGTGGCCATCTTCAACATGGGCGCGCCGGAACAGCTTTCCGACCTGATCGCCACCAACCTGCCGATCCCGCCCGAAGTTCGCCAGGCCCTGCTGGCCGACAACCAACCCGGCCACCGCCTGCAAACCCTGATGGAGTTCGTCAACCGCGAATACCAGATCCTGAAACTCGGGAACAAGATCCAGACCAAGGTCAACGAAACCTTTACCAAGACCCAGCGCGAGATTTTCCTGCGCGAACAGCTCAAGGCCATCCAGCGGGAGCTGGGCGAAGACGACCCGCAAACCTCCGAGATTCTGGAGCTGGAAAAGAAGCTCGAAGCGGCCAAGCTGCCGCAGGAGGCGCGCGAGGCGGCCGACAAGGAACTCCAACGGCTCAAGGCCGTACCGCCCGCCTCGCCCGAGCACGGCGTTATCCGCACCTATCTCGATGTGCTCTCCGAGCTGCCGTGGAACAAATCCACCGAAGACCACCTCGACATCCTTGCCGCCAGCAAGACGCTCGACAAGGACCACTATGGCCTTGAAAAGGTGAAGGAGCGCATTCTTGAATATCTTTCCGTGCTCAAGCTCAAGAAGGATCTGAAGGGGCCGATCCTCTGCCTCGCCGGACCGCCGGGCGTCGGAAAAACCTCGCTCGGCAAATCGGTTGCCCGCGCACTGGGCCGCGAATTTGTGCACATGTCGCTCGGCGGCATGCACGACGAGGCCGAGATCCGCGGCCACCGCCGCACCTATATCGGCGCCATGCCCGGCCGCATTGTCGAAAGCATCCGCCGTTGCGGCGCAAACAATCCCGTCTTCATGCTCGACGAAATCGACAAGGTTGGCTCCGACTTCCGCGGCGACCCCGCTTCCGCCCTGCTCGAAGTGCTCGACCCCGAACAGAACTCGACCTTCAACGACCACTATCTCGACGTAAAGTTCGACCTCTCGAAAGTGCTCTTCATCACCACCGCCAACATGCTCGACACCATCCCCGGCCCGCTGCGCGACCGCATGGAGGTCATCCATATCTCCGGCTACACGCTACAGGAAAAAGTGCATATTGCCCGCCGCTACCTCGTGCCCAAGGCCATCAAGGCACATGGCCTCAAGCGCACGCAGGTAAAATTTGCGAAAGAGGCACTCGAAGGCATCATTTCCGGCTACACCGCCGAGGCCGGCGTCCGCAACCTTGAACGCCAGATCGCCAACGTCTGCCGCAAAGCGGCGCGCGCGGTGGCCGAAGGCAAGACCCGCCCCCAGGAGGTTACGCCGAGAAAACTCAAGGGCTTCCTTGGGCCGGTCAAGATCGAGAAGGACATGGCCGAACGCACCGCCATGCCCGGCGTTGTGACCGGCCTTGCATGGACGCCCTACGGCGGCGACATCCTCTTTATCGAAGCCACCCGCATGGGCGGAAAAGGACAGCTCATCCTCACCGGATCGCTCGGCGATGTGATGAAGGAGTCCGCCCGCGCGGCACTCAGCTATCTCCGCGCCAATGCCGCAACCTTCAAGCTCGACGAAGAGTTGATCGAAAAAAGCGATATCCACATCCACGTGCCCGCCGGCGCCACACCCAAGGACGGCCCCTCGGCCGGGGTGGCCATCGCACTGTCGATCGTTTCGATGCTGCTCGACAAACCCGTGCGCCCCGACCTCGCCATGACCGGCGAAGTCTCCCTGCGCGGACGCGTCCTGCCCGTCGGCGGCGTGAAGGAAAAGATTCTTGCCGCCGCGCGTGCCGGCATCAAGCACATCATGCTTCCCGAGAAAAACAAGATCGACCTCGACGAAATCCCGGACGATGTAAAAAAGAAGCTGACCTTCAAGGCGGTCAAGAACATCGACCAGGCCCTGCGCTATGCGCTGAAGCTTTCTGTTGAGGAATAAACTCCACAGATTACGCAGATTTTCACAGATGCAAAACTGCAACCAAAAAAATGATAGCCACAAAAAACACGATGAGTCACAAAAAATATAAGAAGTCCCCTTTCGTGTATTTTTGTGTTTTTTGTGGCGATTCTTCCGGCAGTTTGGCTCTTTTCAGTTAATGGGGTGCAGAGGAAACGTGTACAAAACAAGAAACTGAAGCAAATAGTGAGCGATTCAATCAACGGATAAGTAGTAGAGAGGGCAAAGAGGAATGGGAGAAACCTATCAAATCAAAAGCAAAACTCCATTGCCGTCAAAGTGTCCTCGCTGTGGTTCTGGAGCAATAAAAAGACGAGATATGCTCCATAAGTCCGGATCTTCTACTCACTCGGGGGAACGTAGCTTTGGGGGGATAAGTATCGGACTATCAGGAAAAGCAAGACCTCGTATTTTCGCCGGCGGAAGTTCTGGACACGGAAGGCGAGCAACACTCCGAGCTCAAGAGGCGGCCCCTGTATCATATAAACCAGCAATCAAAGCCCTTCTTGCTTTTGGAATATTATCAATTGCTACTCCTTGGTTTTTATTGGGGGTTTTATGGGGAGTTATTCTTCTCTTCGTAGCAATAGACGATAGACGTGCCTACACTCAAGAATGGTGGTGCAACAAGTGTGGAGGAAAGTTCCGCATAGAAAAATCCAAGCTGATTGAAAATGACATTGCCCAGCACCCCTCCCGACAGTCTTCCAAGAAAACGGAATCAGAAGAAGCACTCGGGCAGGCTGCCTCCGATTTTTTCTCCGAAGCAGAAGAAACAACTATTATTCCTGAAGTGGCCTCAAAAATAGAAGCTACAAAACAAATCGCCCCCCTTTTACCAAACCTAGACAAGATAGAGCGCGGGCTGAAAAAATACTGTGATATTCAGGGAATGTTTTATTCAACCAATGTCGCAAATGATCAAAACTTCCAACGGTTGTTTAATGGGTTCTACCGTGTCCGGAGAAATAAGGAGTGGCAACTCCACTTTTATGAATTATTGGAACAATCCAAGCATAGACATCTAGACTTCGAGAGCGTTCTCCGAAAAATGCATGCAAACACAGGAAATATTGAAGCTTCATTTTGCAGCAAATTGATCGCAACTCGTTTCCCCGATCAGCCGGTAATTGATAAGTATGTTCTTAAGAACATGGGTATCTCACTCCCGAAGTATAATGATGCGGATCGACTAAAAAAAACAACGCAGGTTTATAAAACTCTAGAAAACGAGTATAAAAATCTACTTCAAACACAGGGAGTGATGTCTAAGATTGAAGCACTTCGACGGCATTTCCCCTGGGCGGAGATTTCAGATATCAAAGCCTTAGATTTTGTTTTGTGGCAAACTCGTTAGAGGGAATTAGTGATATTAAAGAAAAAAACCAGTCTGTTATGTGATCGCCGGGCCGAACGGTGCAGGAAAGACGACGTTTGCCCTGCGCTATCTGCCGGAAATGACGGGTTGCCGGAATTTCATTAATGCGGACCTGATTGCAGATGGCCTTTCGCCGCTTGATCCATCAAAGGTTCAACTGGAGGCTGGGAAAATACTGCTTCGGGAAATCCGCTCGAACGTAGAACAGAAAGAGGATTTTGCATTTGAAACAACGCTCTCTGGGCGATCCTACGTCCGATTGATCAAGGAATTGAGGGCAACCGGCTGGAAAGTGATTTTGTTCTATCTATGGATTCCCAGCGCGGAGTTTTCACGTCTGCGGGTTCAGCAGCGGGTGGAAGATGGCGGGCATGACATTCCGGTTGAAGCGATTGCCCGCCGCTACCGCCGTACCATTGATAATTTTTTAAACGTTTTCGCTCCGTTGTGTGATGAGGCTGTTTGCTACGACAACTCCGGATTAAATCCCGTTCTGGTATTCGAGGAAAAAAGAAATCAGAAAATCATCGTTGATGAATTACGATATAAAACAATTTTGAGGTGTATCGATGAATAAAAACAAACCCAGCAAAATGGCAGAAAATGCTCGTACATGCCTGGAAGAAGCGGTTCATGACGAACTGGCAAAAAAGGCAAAACTGGGACAGAACGTCATTATCAGCCGCAATGGAGAGCCGTACAGGATTTCTGCAGAGGAAGCTCTCCGTATCAAAGAAGAAGGAAGCGAGTACAAAACAAATGAAGATTAGCGAGAATCAGTGCAGATTAGGTGGTCTAAAAACATTCCCGAGTCATAATGGCGATGTAGTCACACAATTCAACCGCTCTCATTTCATGCTTGCCAGAATATGTCGGATTTGACATAAATCAGCACATGACAAAACAGGAAAAACCGCTGATATGGCTGAAAGGCGAAGTAAAAACACCTCCGCTCAGCAAGGATGCCAGAATTGAAGCCGGATGCCTGTTGCGGGATTTACAGGAAGGTATAAAACTCAGCCTCCCCCACTCCCGCCCGATGCCCTCCATCGGCAGACGATGCCATGAACTTAGAATCACAGATAAAAACTCCATCTGGCGAATCATTTACCGAGTGGATATAGATGCCATCATCATAGCCGAAGTCTTCAAGAAAAAGACCCGACAAACCCCGAAACAAGTTATAGCAGACAGCAAGCGCAGACTGAAAATCTACGATCAGATCTAACCGGGAGCAGACACCATGAATACCGCAAAAAGAAAAAAACTCGAAGCCGCCGGATTCACTGTAAGCGACACGCAGGAATTCCTCGGACTGACCGATGAAGAAACCGCGTATATCGAAATCAAGCGTTCCCTGAGTCACTACCTTCGCGAACGCCGCAAGACACAGAAACTAACCCAGATCGAAGCCGCCAAAATACTCAAAACCAGCCAGAGCCGGTTTGCAAAAATGGAACACGCCGAAAAAGACGTATCCATTGACCTGCTGGTTCGTGCCAATCTGGCACTCGGCGCAACCCCTCGTGAACTCAAACATGCTTTCTAAGCTTTCATGATTTGAATGAAAATAATTTAACCACAGAGGGCACAAAGGAACACTGGGAACAAACCTCCGTGAACCTCTAAGTCCTCCTGCAAAGCGGGTAATAAAAAGTGAAAAAACTGCTATCGTTTATTTTCGTGGCTTCCTGTGTTTTTCGTGGCTACTCAGAGCCGCTGCCAGCCGACCATATTCTGGCATTTGTCCGCACCAAGCTACCCGATGCCCCGCTTAAGCTGACCGGCACATTGAAGGTGCGCACCAAGAATGGCTTCACCAAGGCCAACCTGCCGGTGGAGATGAACCTCGAATGGGGTGCGGAAACTCCCGTGGCGGAGTACCGGATCGATAAGGAGTTGATGGCGATCACATGGAAAAACGATGTTCCCGAATATTCCTTTTCCAACAAGAAAAACAAGCCGACCGATGACATCCTCGATACAGGCATCACTTGGGCAGATCTGAGCTTTTCCGTTCTCTGGTGGCCAGGATCGAAACTGATCGACGAGAGCAGCAAGATCAACCGCGAGTGCTATGTCGTCGATGTGCCCGTGCCTGATTCCGAGAACACCATGCGCCTCTGGATCGAAAAGAAGATGGGCATGCTGCTCGAAGCCCAGACGCTCAATGCCAAGGGGAAACAGATCAGCCGCATGAAGATCAAAAGCATCAAGAAGATGAACGGCATGTGGGTGGCCAAGGATCTTGAAATCAAGGATCAGAAAACCGGGAGCAAGACCACCCTTCAGATAACCGATCTGGAATGGAAGAACCCCGTTCAGAAACTCCGAACCGTAGAACAAGGAACTCCGAATTACGAAGGATCAAATACCGATCAAACCAGGACCGCCGCCAAAGCCTTTGACCCGGCGGAGTCCGTCAACCAATTCACCTTTGATCTCTATAAAAAGCTTGCCGCCGAGAAAGACGGGAACCTGTTTCTCTCCCCCTACAGCATTTCCTCCGCACTGGCCATGGTCTATGGCGGAGCGCGCGGCGAAACAGCGGAACAAATCAACCGAACCTTTCGCTTCGGCGGACAGGGCGCAACGCATCCCGCCTTTTCCTTTCTCCGGAAAAAGCTGAACGGCATTCAGGGAAAGGGGCATGTCCAGCTCAGCGTCGCCAACTCCCTTTGGCCGCAAAAGGAGTACACGTTTCTGCCCGACTATCTCTCCCTGACGAAGGAATTCTACGGAAGCGAGATCGTACCCGTCGACTACAAGGCCGACACCGAAGGCACACGGCTGAAAATCAATGGATGGGTGGAAGAGAAGACCAACGACCGTATCAAGGATTTAATCCCCCAGGGCATGCTCGACCCGATAACGCGCCTTGTGCTCGCCAACGCCATCTACTTTAAAGGCGACTGGACACGCCAGTTCAGGCCCGAGGCCACCCGCCCCGCCCCGTTCAAACTTGCCGACGGCTCCCGCGTCGGAGTTCCCATGATGTCGCAGACCGACGATTTTAAACTCGCCCGAGGAAAGGATTTCCAGGCCTTGGAACTCCCCTATGAAGGCGGCGATCTTTCGATGGTCGTCCTACTATCTAACAAACCCGGCGACTTTCCGTCCCTTGACAGCGAAACCCTCTCCAATCTTCAATTCAATGAGATGGAAGTTTTGGTCCAGCTTCCAAAGTTCAAGCTGGAATCGGAATTCCGCCTCGGCGACATGCTCGCCGCCATGGGCATGCCGCTGGCCTTTTCCGACAAGGCCGACTTTTCCGGCATGGATGGAAGCAGGGAGCTCTACATCGGTGCAGTGGTTCACAAGGCGTTTGTCGAGGTGAATGAAGAAGGCACCGAGGCTGCGGCAGCCACCGCCGTGGTGATGAAGACAACCAGTATTTGCATGCCGCCGCAATTTATCGCCAACCGCCCGTTCCTCTTCCTTATTCGCGAGAACAGCACCGGCGCCATTCTCTTTATTGGCCGCGTAGCCAATCCGGCGGAATAAACACAAAGGCACAAAGGACACCAAGATTATACTTTGTGTACTTTGCGTCTTAAGCGAAGCGAGTGTTTATTTTTCCAGCGCATCCGGCAGGGACTCCACGAAGGCTTTGATCTGGTCGCGGACGACGCGGTAGCAGTCGAGCTGCTCCTCTTCGCCGCCGCCGGTTTCGGCAACCGCTGCCGCCATGCGGGGCGGATCCATAAAAGTGTGGTGGATCACTTTGCAATCGGCCGGGAACCACGGGCAGTTTTCGTGGGCGTGGTCGCAGACGGTAATGACAATATCGAGCTCCACATCCTTGAACTCGTCGATGTGCTGCGACTTTTGGCTGGTGATGTCGACACCGGCATCGGCCATGACCTTGACGGCGTTGGGGTTGAGACCGTGCGTTTCGATGCCGGCGGAGAAGGCTTCGATCACGTCGCCCTTGAGTTCACGCGTCCAGCCCTCGGCCATCTGGCTGCGGCAGGAGTTTCCGGTGCAGAGGTAGAGTACTTTGATTTTTACGCCATCGGCGTTATGAATTTCAGCCATTGGATTTTTCCTTTTCCTTACATCCCTCTTCGGAGAGATCATCTTCACTTATACAACATTCCCTGCCTCGCAGCAGGAGGCAACTGGGGGCGGCGAGCAAAGCGCCGAGCAGCGGCGCGGCGATGTAGACCCAAAGATGCTCGATGTGCCCGGAGGCAATGGCCGGGCCAATAGAGCGGGCGGGATTCATTGACGCGCCGCTTACAGGCCCGCCGAACATGGCGTCGATCCCGACGGCCGAGCCGATGGCGACACCGGCCATGATCCCCTTCTCCTTTGCTCCGGTGGTTGTCTGCATGATCACGAAAAAGAGAATGAAGGTAAGCACCACCTCCATGGCAAAGGCGCGCCAGACCGAGTCGGCCGGCAAGGTGGCCCCCAAGGTTTCGCTGAGCGGGAAAAGCAACTTGAGCAGATAAGCGGCCGCCAACGCCCCGAGAACCTGCCAAACAATGTAGTTCGCCAGTGTTTTGTAGGCCTTGGTTCGACCGGCAACAATGAACCCGATGGTAACGGCCGGGTTGAAGTGCGCACCGGAGACATCGCCCAGACTGTAGATCAGCACCATGACGACCATACCCCAGACCAATGCCACGCCGACATGCGACAATGCTCCGCCATAGAGCTCGTTGACGACGATGGCTCCGCAACCTGCAAAGACAAGGATGAAGGCTCCGAAGAATTCAGAGAGATATTTTTTCATGGTCGGCATTCCTTTTGCACGGCATACGGCGAAGCTCTTTATGGGTGATCTAAATATATGGATCCACCGGACAAGGCAACGAGAACCCGCATTTTTCATAAACACCCCCGGCAAGCCCCCTCTTTGGCCGCAACGGGACTTGCATCGCGGTAGCCGCCAAGTAAAGTGGGGGCTGCTTTCAATAGAAAAAATCTGGAGACCCTTGCAATGAAAGACTTTAAGAAAAATATTACAGTGGAATCACTGGCCACCCGAGCCATGTTCCACCTCAAATACAACCGAGGCAAAGATCTGCGGGCGGCAACGCCTTTCGACAAAATGATCAGTTTCTCGCATGCCGTGCGCGATATGGCCGTAGACGGGTTCATCGCCACCCAGCGCCAATACCTCGACGAAGACGTCCGCCGCGTAAACTATCTTTCAATGGAATACCTCATCGGGAAAATGTGCGAAAACAATGTCCTCGCACTCGGCATCACCGATATTGCCTGCGAGGCCGTGAAGAAATTCGACATCTCGATCGAAGAGATTATTCAACTCGATGTCGAGGCGGGACTGGGCAACGGCGGCCTCGGCCGTCTGGCCGCATGCTATCTGGACTCGCTCGCCACAAAGGAACTGCCGGCCTACGGCTACGGTATCCGCTACGAGCACGGCATCTTCCGGCAGGAGTTCGACAACGGCTGGCAGCGCGAGCGTCCCGACGAGTGGCTGGCGCGGGGTTATCCATGGGAGCTCATCCGACCGGAATACACCCTGCCGGTCTGCGTCTATGGCCACGTGAAGAAAAACTTTATTCCCGGCCGCGGCTCGGTGGATACCTGGGAGGGCTGGGAAATGTTCGAAGCCGTCCCCTATGATGTTCCGATTATCGGGTACGGGGTCAACACGGTGAACATGCTGCGCCTCTGGAAATCACAGCCCGCCGAAGGGTTCCGCCTCGATGTCTTCAACCAGGGCGACTATGTCCGCGCCGTCGAGGAAAAGAACTGGGCGGAAAACGTTACCAAGGTTCTCTACCCGTCCGACTACACCTATGCCGGCAAGGAGCTGCGCCTGATTCAGGAATACTTCCTCGCCTCCTGCTCCGTGCGCGACATCATCCGGCGCTACAGGAAGAACCACTCCAACTTCAACCAGTTCGCGGAAAAGAATGTCATCCAGCTTAACGACACCCATCCGACACTGGCCGTGGTCGAGCTCATGCGCGTCCTGCACGACGAAGAGGGAATCCCGTGGGAAAAGGCCTGGGACATTACCGTCAAAAGCTTCTGCTACACCAACCATACCCTGCTGGCCGAAGCCCTTGAAAAGTGGACGGTTGACCTGATGCAGCGCGTACTGCCGCGCCACACCCAGATCATCTTCGAAATCAACCACCGCTTCCTCCAAAAGGTGGAACTAAACTTCCCGGGCAACGGCGATCTCCTCCGCAAGGTTTCGCTCGTCGAGGAAGGCCCGCACAAACAGATCCGCATGGCCAACCTCTGCGTCGTGGGAAGCAGCAAGGTCAACGGCGTATCCGCCCTGCACTCCGATCTGTTGCGGGAAAACACTATGCCGGAATTCAACCAGATCTATCCCGGCAAGTTCTGCAACGTCACCAACGGCATCACCCACCGCCGCTGGTTGCTCAAAGCCAACCCGGAACTCTCCGAACTCATCACCGAAAAAATCGGCGAAGAGTGGAAAAAGGATCTGAGCCTACTGGAAAAATTCGAAAAGTTCGCCAAGGACAAAGAGGTCCAGGCGCGCTTCATGGAAATCAAAAAGGGGAACAAGAAAAAGCTCTGCAGAACCATTCAGAAGCTCACCGGCGAATGCGTCAGCCCCGACTCGCTCTTCGATGTCCAGATCAAGCGGCTGCACATGTACAAGCGCCAGCTGCTTAATGCCATGCACATCATCCACCTCTATCAGAAGATCAAGGCCAACCCGAAAATCAAGATGCAGCCGCGCACCTTCGTTTTCGCCGCGAAGGCCGCGCCGGCCTACCTCATCGCAAAGTCCGCAATCAAGCTGATCAACACCCTCGGTGATGTCATCAACAACGATGTCGACGTCGCAGGCCGCATCAAGGTTGTCTTCCTGCCCGACTACAACGTCTCGCTGGCAGAAAAGATCATTCCGGCCGCCGATCTCTCCGAGCAAATCTCCACCGCGGGCCTTGAAGCCTCCGGCACCGGCAACATGAAGCTCTCGCTCAACGGCGCACTCACCGCCGGCACGTGGGACGGCGCCAACATCGAAATTGCCCAGCACGTCGGGGAGGACAATATCTTCATCTTCGGGCACCGCACCGAAGAGCTCGCCAAGTTGCGGGAAGAGGGCTACAACCCCCAATCGTGCATCGACAAGTCAAAGGATCTGAAAAAGGTGCTCGAAGCCATTCGCGACAACACCTTCGATCCGTCCCAGCCCGACCTGTTCAAGGATATCTACAACGATCTTACCTTGCACGGCGACCACTACTTCCACCTGGCCGACTTCGAGCAATATATCGAATGTCAGAAAAAGGTTTCCGAGCTCTACGCCGACAATACGGCCTGGGCGGAAAAGGCGATTCTCAATGTCGCCCGCATGGGCTGGTTCTCGTCCGACCGCTCCATCCAGGACTACTGCGACGACATCTGGCACCTCGAGCGCACGCCGATCAAGCCAGAAGTGGAAGACAGCTAGTACTCTGTCAGGGAATTATTGACCGCTAAGACGCAAAGACACGAAGAGCAGAATTTTTTGTTTCTTAGCGTCTTTGCGGTCATGAATCCGTGTGATGAGAATACGCTTGCGGGACAAATATTTAATGACGGACTACTAGAGCAATTGCCGGTTAATCGCTCCCGGTGGTCACTATTTTACTGCGTAAAATTATCTCGCTTCGCTTGGCGCTGCCGACTCTTCAGCCTGCCTCTCTTCACGTTGTTTCGAGTCACGAATGAGATGCCGTACAACCATTTGGCTGGTAGGGACGGTTCGCCGAACCGTCCGCACGACTGGGCGGTGCGCGTGTCCGGCTCGCCCGGCGGTCGATCCCTACCTTTTTACGGCATTTCAACCGTTATGTGCTCTATCCTGCGCGGGCCTCCCCGTACCGCCCGCTTCCAGCGGGCCCGTACAGAAACTCCCTATACCCGCGGCTTAAGCTGCGGGAAGAGGATAACGTCGCGGATGGCGTCGGAGCCGGTAAGCAGCATGAGCAGGCGGTCGACGCCAATACCCATCCCGCCGGTCGGCGGCATGCCGTATTCCAACGCGGCGAGGAAATCCTCGTCGATCTTGGAACCATCCCCCTCGGCCTGCTCCTCGAACCGCTTGCGCTGTTCAATGGGATTGTTCAACTCGCTGTAGGCCGGAGCAATTTCCTTGCCGCCGATAATCAGCTCGAAAACATCCACCAGGTCGGGATCGTCGGAACAATGGTTGGCCAGCGGCACGAGTTCTTTCGGCAGACGGGTGATAAAAGTGGGCTGAATGAGGGTTCCTTCGATGGTTTTGTCGTAGATCTCGTGGGTGACCTGCTTGAAGTCCATCCCTTCCTCAATATGCACCTCCAGCTCTTCGGCTCTGGCGTTGGCCTCGTCGAGGCTCTTTTCGAACCAGTCGTCGCCAAGGTGCTCCTTGATGAGATCGTAGTATGCAACCTCGCGCCAGGGTGCCTGCAGGCTGATGGTGTTTTCCATCCACTCAAACTCCATCTTCCCAAAGATGGTCTCGGCCAGATGCATGAACATGCTCTGGATCAACTCCTGCATGGTTCGCATGTCGCCGTAGGCCTGATAGATCTCAAGCGCGGTAAATTCCGGATTGTGCGTGCGATCAAGCCCCTCGTTGCGGAAATTGCGGTTCATCTCGTAAACCCGGTCCATGCCGCCGACGATCAGGCGCTTGAGATAGAGTTCGGGAGCAATACGCATGAAGACATCAACGTTGAGCGCGTTGTAGTGCGCCTTGAACGGCTTGGCCGCCGCGCCGCCGGCAATCTGCTGGAGCATCGGGGTTTCAACTTCATGGTAGCCGCGCGCATCGAGGAAATTGCGGATTTCACGCATGACCTGCGTGCGCTTTTTGAAAACATCCATCACTTCCGGATTGGAGATAAGGTCAAGCGAACGCTGGCGATAGCGGGTCTCCACATCGGTCAGGCCGTGGAACTTTTCCGGAAGCGGAAGCAAGGCTTTGGACAGCATCGCCCACCCGGAAACACGAACGGTATTCTCCTCGGTCTTCGTGACGAAAAGCTCGCCTTCCACACCAATGATATCCCCGATATCAAGCAGCTTGAAGCCAACAAAGTTTTCTTCGCCAAGAATATCCTTCTTCACCATCACCTGAAACTTGGCGGACCCATCGGAGATGTGCGCAAAGGCCATCTTGCCCATTTTACGGATCGCCACGATCCGCCCGCAAGCCTTGACCTGCCTGCCCACTTCGAAGGATGCATGCAGCTCGTCGAGCCGGGCCGTACGTTCAAAGGCCTTCCCAAAGGCCGGGAAACCACCCGCTTCGAGCTTTTCCATGTTTTCAATGCGTTGCTGGCGGTATTCATTTCCTGTTGTTTCTTCGCTCATGACAATCTCCAAAAATTGGCCGCAAACATTATGGACTCGCCCCCCCCAAGTCAATCGGCAACCCCGCCGGAATGCCGACTGCAAAAAAAAGGGCCCCGATCGGGGCCCATAGGGGAAAAATGCAAAGGCTAGAAAGATGAAGGGGTATTCAGCAAGGGATCGCTGGTCGCGTTGTTCCTTGCCGATCCATCTCTAGCCAATGCAAAAACAATACTGCTGGCCGAATCCGGCGCAACCGTAACAATCTTGGTTTTGAAGCCGGCCAGTTGCAGCTCGAATGTACGCTCGCTGCGCACATGCTGTTTAAGGGGGGTTGTTCCAATCAGCTCGGCACCACCGAGGCGGTAAACCGCGGCGCCGCTTGGCTTGCTGTCGATCAGAATGGTTTTCTCGAATGCATCCCGAGACTGCCGCAACGGAACAGTGACCTCCCGGCTGGAATCGGACGAAAGCATGAACGGCTTGATATCATACCCTTCTCTGTGCATTTCGAATGCGGTGTCCTTTTCCACCAGAACTTCAACCGGAGTGGTACCAATCAGCTCCACGCCGCCGGAACGAAACAGCTCGGCATTGGCCGGGTTGCTTTTCACCGTGATGTAGGGCTTGGAATCAAGCTTCACCAGAACCTTCCGCGGGGAATTCGAGTCGAGGGTTACCTTTTTGGTATAGTAGCGGTCTGCACAGATTTCCAGTTCCAGCTCGCCATTTTTCACCAAGCGGCGGTAAGGCGTCCGGCCCATGGTGACACCGCGGTGCACCACAATGGCACCCTCCGGCTCGCTATAGATGATAATAATGGGTTCGCGCTCGAGCTTAACCATGTAGGGGGCCGGCGTATCGGGGCCAACGGAAACCCTTCTGGAATGATAACCTTCTTTTCGAAATTCGATCTCGGCACCTTCGTATGCCGGAACCGCCAGAGGTGTCACCCCCAGCCTTCGGCCCACATTATCATAGATCGTCACGTTCTTGGGATTGCTCTCCACGAGGAGTGTCGGCTGGCGCTCCAGCTCAACCATCACATTGCCTTCGGGATCGTCCGAAATGGTGACCGTCCGCTCCTTGTAGCTTGGGTTGAGAACCACGAATGTACGGTTGGAGCTGTTGTAGTTGACTTCATACGGAGTACTTCCGACCCGTTTCTTTTCTCCTTCAAGATAAACATCGGCACCACTTGGCTTACTGAGCAGATAAACCTTGCCCCGCGGATTCAATTTGACGGCAACCTCCGCCGAGCCTACCGGAGAAAGGGGAACTGTCTTGGAAAAATATCCCCCCTTGCGAACAACCACCTCCTGGGTGTTTGCATACAACATAACCTTTGCCGGCGTGGTTCCAATCAGCTCTCCGGTCTCTTTCAAATAGACTTTCGCTTCCTCCGGGGTACTTGTCACCATTACCGATGCACACCCAAAAACAAGCAGGCCGACACCCAGCCCCACCATACCCATCAACAAATTCTTGAAACGCTTCATATTCATTACTTTCAACTCTCCTTTAAACAACCCCATGTTTATAGCCGGATAGCGACAAGGCTAGCTAGCAAATTACATGCCACCACTCGCTTTTCGCGGAATTTTAGTTCCGGGATAGCTGTTGACGCACTAGAGGAAATCAAATTAACTCCCAGCCAACAACATCAAAAAGGGTAAAGCCCTCCTCCTGCCATGAGTACACACACCATCCATTTTGACAATGCGAGCGAAGCCCGGGAAGTCGGCGCCTCGCTGGCAGTGCTGACGGAAAGCATCGAGCGCGACCTAAACTTGCAACTGGTTGTGCGCGATCTCGTCGTGGGAATCGAAGGCGAGGAAGAGCCCGCCCGGAAAATTGCCGGGTTCATCGAGGGGCTGCGCGAAGCCCGCAGCCGCACTCCGCTGGACACCCAGTCGATCGGCTATGCCTACGATGCGTTCCGGCAGGGCGAGGAGCAGGTCTTCGCCCGGCTGGCCAGCATCCGCGTGGACGTCAGCCCCCGCAAACCCGCCGTCTTCCCCAAAACCCTGGGGCAGCAGATCTACCTTGATGCCATGACGAACAACGCCATCACGTTCGGCGTCGGCCCGGCCGGAACCGGCAAGACCTATTTGGCCATGGCCATGGCCGTCTCCGCCCTGCTCAAGGACGATGTCAGCCGTATCATCCTCACCCGCCCCGCCATCGAAGCCGGCGAAAACCTTGGCTATCTCCCCGGAGACCTGCAGCAAAAGGTCTACCCCTACCTGCGCCCGCTATACGACGCCCTGCACGACATGATGCCCCCGGAGACCATCGAGAACCACATCGAACGCGGCATAATCGAAGTCGCCCCCCTGGCCTACATGCGCGGACGAACACTCAACCACGCCTTCGTCATCCTCGACGAAGCCCAGAACACAACCCCCCAGCAAATGCTCATGCTCCTTACCCGCCTGGGCTTCGATTCCAAATGCGCCATCACCGGCGACCCCTCGCAAATCGACCTGCCCAACCGCGCCGCCTCCGGATTGCTCGAGGCCCGCACCATCCTCAACGACATCCCCGGACTTGAATTTGTAGAGCTGACCGAACGCGATGTGGTGCGCCACCCCCTCGTGCAAAAAGTAATTGAAGCCTATCAGAAAAAACGGACCGCTTGATCCATCGAACGGAGCATCCTGTGAAATCGAAGCTTTTCAGAAAAAAACAAAAGGGTATTGCCGAGCGCAAAACCGAAAACCACCGCCAAAAGAAAGTGCCATACAAGATCGTCGGGCTGGCTCTCTTGCTCTGGCTTTTCGTCACATGGCTCTTCTTTGGTAGCGGCATCGTGCGGCACATCGATATTGCCGAAGGGCAACATGTCCCCTCCACCATTGTTGCATCGGTCGACTTCGAGTGCGAAAACCTGACCGAAACCGCATTTAAACGCAACAAGGCCGCCGGAGCCGTCCCCCCCGTATTCACCATCAACCCCGCACCGGCCCAGCGGGCAACCAAGATGGTTTCCACACTGTTCGACCGGCTCGAACAATACGCAACCGCCGCCACCAACCAGCAGGCGGTCATTATCAATAGCATGAACGACCTGTTGCTCGGCTCCTCCATCAACCCGAACGACCTGATCGATGCCTTCCCCTCCGACACGCTGGAAAAAACCAGAACCATTCTCAGCAAAGACATCATCAAGGAGATGGGAAAAGGGATTCTATCCGAGGAATATCGCCTCACCTGGTTCCGCGACACCCCCGACCGGAAACTGGCCATCGCCGACAACAAAAATAACGAATTCAAAACCATTGCCTATCAGGAAACCTCGTCGGCCCACCAGGCTCATGAAGCCATTTCAGGCAAGATTAAGAACAAGGAGCAACGCAACCTGCTCGGACGCCTGCTCCCCACACTGGTGGTCGACAACATGGCTTATGACGAAGCCAACACCGAGCTCATGCGCCGGCAGGCCAGCGACGCCGTAGACCCCGTCATCCAACAATATCCCGCCGGCACCACCCTTGTCCGCGCCGGCGAACCCGCCACCGAACAAACCCTGCTTCTGCTCAAGCACCACGAGCAAAAACGGCTGGAGGAGCAGGGACTTTTCGAACAAGCCATGGAAATTGTCGGGAACGGCATCCTTCTTCTGGCCGGACTGATTGCCACATCCATCATTCTCCGCATCGTTGCGCCCCGCACCCTTAAACACCCCGGCCAGCTGCTGCTGCTCACAACCCTCTCGCTGTTCACTCTGGGCCTCGCCCGGATGCTCACCTGGATTTCCGTGCAGTACGGCCTCATCTCCCCCGCCCTGCTCATGTATCTCGTGCCCCACGCATTGGCAATCCTGCTCGCCGGCATCCTCCTCGGCGGCAGCGCCGCCATCTGCCTCGGCTTTTGGACCAGCTTTGCCACCGCCGTGCTCTTCGACCAATCGTTCGGCGTCTTTGCCCTCGGCATCCTGATCACCATCACGGCAACAAGCACCGCGCGCAACGTCCATCGCCGCTCCAGCCTCTTTCGGGCCGGACTATGGATCTGCCTCGTCAAAGTCCTCTATGTTCTGGCCATGTACATTCTCAACCGCCCGATCATGGGGGTCTTTATCGGCCAGGTATTCGCCAGCATAGTTTCCGGCATGCTTTCAACCGTACTGGCGCTGCTGCTCATCCCCATATTTGAAAAGCTTTTCAAAATCACCACCGACATCACCCTGCTCGAACTCTCCGATATGGGCCACCCGCTGCTCCAGAAAATGGCCATTCAAGCCCCCGGAACCTACCACCACTCGCTCATGGTCGCCACCCTTGCCCAGAACGCTGCCGAAGCCATCGGCGCAAACCCCCTGCTCATCCGCGTCTGCGCGTACTATCACGACATCGGCAAAATGGCCAAACCCGAATTCTTCACCGAAAACATCCAGCACACTGAAAACCCCCACGACGAACTCTCGCCCCACATGAGCGCGCTCGTCATCTCCTCCCACGTCAAGGAAGGCCTCGCCCTTGCCAAGCGCCACAAGCTGCCGCAACCCGTTCTCGACGCCATCGAGCAACACCACGGCAACGGCCTCATCTCCTACTTCTACCACAAGGCCAAGGTCCAGCAGCAAAAGGAGGTCGACGCCGGCCATGCCACCTCCCCCCTCAACGACAGCGACTTCCGCTACGGCGGCGCACCCGCCGTCTCCGCCGAAATGACCATCCTCTCCCTTGCCGACGCCGCCGAGGCCGCCGCACGCTCCATCGAAAAACCCACCCCGAAAAAAATCGCAACCCTGATGGACGAAATCTTCGCCACCAAAATCCGCGACGGACAGATGAACCATGCAAGCCTCACCATGGCCGAAATCAACATCGTAAAGAACTCCTTCGCCTTCTCGCTCTCCAACATGCTTCACGGCCGCATCCCCTACCCGAAAAACAATGAAAACAATTCCGAACAACCGACAAAACCATCCGGTTCATCTGGAAAAGCTTAATAGGCTGACCGACTGGCTCGGTGAAAAACTAACCGCAAAAACCGCCCCGAAAACATGGGAGGAGGTTTCCATCGTCCTCGTCGACGACGAAGGAATCACCCAAACCAACCGCGAATACTTCGGAAAGAACCGCCCCACCGACGTCATCAGCTTCCGCTACGACCCCATCCCCGGCGAAAACGAAGCCTGGAGCGGCGACCTCGTCGTCAACGTCGATCGCGCCATTCAGGAAGGCACCGCCCGCGGCGATATCGACTACGAACTCGCCCTCTACATCGCCCACGGCTTCAACCACCTCTCCGGCGCCGAAGACGATACCCCCGAAAAACGCAAAAAGATGCGTGCCACCGAAACCGCATGGCTCCGCATGGCCGCCGAAAAAAACCTCATCGCCACCCTCCTCGGCAACTAAACCCCACGCCCGCGAATCTGCCATTTGTGCAAGGTCGCGCGGCTCACCCGTAACATTCATATAAAAAGAAAGAAGGGAATCATGAAACCAACCTCAATCATCCTATTGCTTTTGGGACTTATCGCAGGGCCCGGATATTATTTCTATTGTGCTTCATTTAGCGGATCGCCACTGGATCGGTTTACTGTTTTCACTCAAGACGTGAGCTCCCTTGAACTCGGGAAGGTGACCGTTCAAAGTTCGGGATCTAATGCAAAATGGAATTCACCGGTCACTCTTGAACTCAGCCCCGAAATGAATCCCATATCTGTGAATGCAATAATTCGATATATGACACCGGCCAGCGGAGGGATGAAAAGAACTAGATACACGGCTGAGCTCACAAATAATGCGGAAAAGCTTTGGGAAGAATCGTTTTCTATTTCGGCAAAGAGAGAGAAAAAAGATGGAAGCACCATCAAAATTAATAGCGCAATGCTTCCGAAGGCCACGACCCCCATTAAACTATTTTCTATAGAGGAGCCCGGTCAATATACATTAAACATTGAGCAAAAAGGAGAACATGACATAGCAGTCGCCAAACTTGATATGGCTTTGCGGAGAAATGTTATTGTGCCCAATATGAAGATAGTAATGGCTGGAGGTGCTGCCCTTCTTCTAGCAATCACAGGATTTATTCTGACCAAAAATAAAAAGGTCGAACCATAATAAGTATTTCACTTTAGACTCCCGGTCAGATCGGCAGAGCAGGGATCAGTCAATGTATCCGAAGACATGGTTGCCGATGGTGCGTTTCCCCCGCAATGAACCCGCCCACGGCGGGGTTACTTTTGATGGGTTGTAAAAGTGCGTCAGATAATCCCATTTCGCCTGGCTTGTCGTGACGAGCCAGGCGAGGCCGTAGCAATCGGTACGGGCTTTAATATCGGCGGGGAGGATGCCCTTCCCCGAAATGTAAAACTCAGGAACGGCGGTCAGCTCGTTCCAGCAGGAGAATTGCCTATCTTTCAGACAGGTTTCCGCCAAGGAGGTGTTTGTGCGAATGGCACGCGTTTTAATTACCGACGCGACGGCAAGCTTCCCCTTGAACGGCTCGCCCCGGGCCTCGGCATAAAGCGTGTAGCTGACGATCCGGGCGGTGGCCTCGCTGAATGGTCCCGGCTCGGGCTCAGGCTTTATTGCGCCGGCAAGCACAGGGAGCCCCAACAGGGCGGCCGTCGCATTTCTTCGTGTACTCATAATGGCTGTCTCTCCGAGGCTTGATTATTTCTTCCACCTTGCACTTCGTTAAGAAAAGGGCAGGCATAAAGGACGATCGAAGAAAAAACAATGCCAAGGCAAGAGGTAAAGGTCGAGACCGGAAATCGCGGGATTAC
>JBDLJW010000013.1:0-23632 GCA_039714135.1 Verrucomicrobiota bacterium | reverse complement strand
CATGGGAGCTGGATAACTTTTAGAGCAATTGCCGGTTAGGGGCTAGGCACAAGGCATGAGTGAAGTGGTTTCCCCTGGTGCCTAATGCCTGTTGCCTAGTGCCTTGTTACGGTTCGCCGAACCGTCCGCACGACTGGGCGGTGCGCGTGTCCGGCTCGCCCGGCGGTCGATCCCTACCTTTAACCAAGGGGTCAGTCCTGAATGGCACTAAGTTAAGCCGATTTTAACCGCGGATTACGCCGATAACGCGGATCGCTTCGGATCAACTACTTCGTGTAAAGAGCTAAAGAAACTTCCCGTTTTTTCGGTAAAGCACATATTTTTTTCATCCGTACCCATCCGCGAAATTAGCGGTCAATATATCCTGAATCCAGATCGAAAGCTCATCCAGCCGATGGGGGATGAGGTAGTCGTGGAAGATCTGGATGAGACCTTGGCGGGCGAGGGCGGAGCGGTAGACCTTGGGCGTGTGGTCGGGGCCGAAAAGGGCATGGGCGGTCTGGCGGATGATGCCGTTGATCGGTTCAGCGGGCAGCGTTTCCAGGTCGAGATCCGTTGTGCCCATTGCGGCGCGCCACGGCACAAGGATGTTTGTGACGATGGCATTGGCGCGTGGCTGTCCAACAAGTGCAGTGGGGTTGCATTTCGCTTTCCAGCTGATGTGTGTATTCCAAAAGTTGGAAGGAAATGTTGTTAGCCAATCGCCCTCCAGCCGGGGAATGCGGAACGCATAGTGTGCCGCGGCCATGAGGCGGCGGGCGGGATGGTTTGCCGGGCGGATTCCCGCGAGCGTCCAGTCGGATTTCTTCAGGGCCTGATCCTTTAGCTCCAAGGTTTGTTTCCACCAAAAGTCCCAGACGGAGCGGATGAATTTCTGGGTTTTTGAATCCCAGGCGGGATCGGAGTTGGTGGGCAGGAGACCGGATAGGCCGAGTAGCAGGGCATAGGCCTCGTCGGGGGTTTGTGCAAGCGACCGCAAGCGTGAAAGCGGCAGGGTTGCGGCGAGCTTCCGGAAAGGAGCCTTGTTGTTCTTGTAGCCAAGCGCGGCCATCAGCTCCTCCCACAGCAGGTGGTCGGGCTCCTTGTTCTGCATCGCGAAAGCGAAGCGTTCGGCCTTGAGCCGCAGCCGCTCCTCTCCCGCACTTTCCAGCCATTCGATCTTTCGGTCGGGATGCATTTTGCGCAGGGGAAAGTTGCCGGACGGAATCGAGTAGGGGTAGGCGGTAATGTCGATGTTTTCGAATGAGAAGCGCGGGTCGATGGAAAGCGTTTCCTGCAATGGAATCTGAGTCAGCCCCGGGATTTCCGCTCCTTGAAAATAGACAATGTGGAAGCGGGCGTTGGCGTAGCGCGGATCGTCGGCATGACCGTGTTGCTTCCACGCATTGGGGTGGATGTGGATTTCGAGGTCGCCGGAAATCCGCCGCTTCTCTTTTCCGACAAGTAGGACGGCGTTGAGAAAGTCGGGGCCGGCTTCGAGGTTCCAGTCGCCCGGATATTCCACGGCAACAGGCTCGCCCCCGGTGGTCTTCAGCCCGGTCGGCCGCAGGCGCGGGTCTGCCCATAGACATTGGAGATGCCGTTCTTGGTAGGGGAAATGCCGGAATGGTGCCGCGGATTCGCAGACCGCATTTTGCGCGTCTTCGTTCCGATAGGCTGAGGCGCGCGGGAAACAGGCTTTCATGGAATGATCTAAAGTAAAATGCATTGGCGAAGAGTAGATAAAACTTTTCCAAATAACAATCGGTAAACCACGGAATACGCCGTGGCCACGGAAAATTTGGTTGCAGCATGGAGTCTGTTCCGGTGTTTTCTGTGTATTCCGTGGTTAAAATGTTGCGTGGGAAGCGGGGGTGGATAGTATCGGGGCTTTATGGAAACCATAGCCGACATTCGACAGTTGTCCGAACTGGGAGAGGATTCGATTCATATCTGGAACGTGCATCTGGCCGATGTGCAGGACCGGCTTGATGCGTTGCATGGTTTTCTGTCTGAAAAAGAACGAAAAAAGGCGGCGCGCTACCATCGCGATTCCGACCGTCGCTCCTCAATTGCCGCCCGCGGTGCGCTCCGTGTACTTTTGTCGGGCTACACAGGAATTTCCGCCGCCGAAATCGAATTCAACTATTCGGGAAACGGGAAGCCCTTTCTTGTACCGCCGGCTTCTAGCCGGCTTTCTGTAGAAGATGCCTGCGATACGATTTCGTTCAACGTCTCCCACTCCGCCGAGTGGGTGGTGCTGGCGTTCGGGCGCAATCGGAATATTGGAGTGGATATCGAAAAAATCAAACGGGAGATGGATGTAATGTCCATTGCCACGCGTTTTTTTACGCCGGAAGAGATTTCGTTGATCGAAAACAGTGAAGACCGGCATGCCATCTTTTTCCGGCTATGGGCGCGCAAGGAGGCCTATGTAAAGGCCTGCGGATCGAC
The DNA here is from genome assembly GCA_039714135.1 of Verrucomicrobiota bacterium. Classification (GTDB taxonomy): domain Bacteria; phylum Verrucomicrobiota; class Kiritimatiellia; order Kiritimatiellales; family Pontiellaceae; genus Pontiella. Next base: position 21,199 of record JBDLJW010000013.1, on the reverse strand, counting down.
GCTTTTTTCCGAACTCGGCACCAATACGGAAAAGAAAGGGTGGGTTTTCCAAAGCTTGGAAATAGATCCTGCCTATGCCGCCGCGGTTGTTACAAACAAGGAATTGGCCAACGTGTCATGCAATGATTTTGGAGGTTTGAAGTGGGACAGTTGAAAAACACCTTTTCGTGGTCGTTCAGTGCGTCGGAGGATTTCGAGCAATGCCGGCGGCGCCGCTACTGGAGCAAGTATGGCATGTGGGGCGGCTGGGCGCGCAACGCGACGCCGGAGCAGAAGGCCGCCTATCGCCTGTGCAAAATGGATAACCGCTGGGGACTGATGGGGCAGGCGGCGGAAAACGCGATCATGTGGGTGCTCCGGCAGCATCAGCAGGGAACCCCGGTTGATGCCAAGGCCGGATGGGACCAGATCGCCCGCCCGTTTCTGACAAAGAAGTGGAAGGAATCGACCGAGGGCAACTGGCGCAGTTCGCCCAAGCAATTCTGTTGTCTGCGCGGGCACTACTACAAGACGCTCGAAGATGAAAACGAGGCCAAGCGCCAGCTTGCCGCACAAGTGCAAAACTGTATCGGAAACTTCATCGACAAGGTGCTTCCGCGAATTGGAGAAATCCAGCCCCGCCAGGAGTTTCAGATCGCGACACCGGAAACGGGCGGCGACGTGGAGCACTTTATCTACGAGGGCGTGAAGATCTACTCCATTCCCGACTATGCCTACAAAATCGGCGATCAGGTGCATATCCACGATTGGAAGGCGGGGAAGATCAAGGCCGGGCAGCACCGGCTCCAGCTTTCGCTCTATGCCCTGTGGGCCATCGTTAAGCACGGCGCATTGCTTGATAACATTTTTCTTTATGTCGAATACCTCAATGAAGGGCAGGTGTTGCCGTTCCAGTTGACGGAAGCCGACATGGAGGAAACCAAGGCGCTCATGAGCGATTCCGTCGGCGAAATGACCGAATACCTCGTCGATCACGACCGCGAAAAAAACGAGCCGCTCCCCAAAGAAGAGTGGGAGTTGACGCTGGATCCGGTCAATTGCGGGCAGTGTAATTTCTATGAGCTGTGCAAGCCGGAGCTGGATGCTTAGACGCGATTGTTTTTTTTGTATTTTTGCCGTTGACCGCACATGGGGTTCTCTATACATTCCCCGTCTCTTTAGCGCACCCGTAGCTCAATTGGGTGGAGCATCCCGCCTTGCGGGAAGGTTTCAGATTCGAGCTGGATGCCGAAGACAAATGAATTTAATGCGCACCCGTAGCTCAATTGGATAGAGCACCTGACTACGAATCAGGAGGTTTCAGGTTCGACTCCTGACGGGTGCGCCATTTTTTTGCCATGGCCGGATACCTCTACATTCTTCAGTCAGAAAAATCTGGCCGATACTATATTGGCTCCACCAACAATCCTGCTCGCCGCCTTTCTCAGCATGAAAACGGTTTTGTTACCGCGACACGGAGCAAAGGTCCGTGGAAACGGGTGGCTTTGGTTGAGTTTTCGAGCCCAAGTATTGCACGAAAAGCCGAGTACCACCTGAAACGCCAAAAAAACAAGCGAGCCACTGAGCAGGCGATTGCCGGAACATATCCGTGGCCGGTATTTGATGGATAGAGCATCCCGCTTCAGCGGGAAGGTTTCAGGTTCGACTCCTGACGGGTGCGCCATTTTTTTGCCATGGCTCATTTCCGGGGAGCCAAGCATTCAAGGAGGCGTGTTGCAGCAGAACAACGCTTTCCCCTGCGGGGTGAAGCGTTACTACACGCGAATCTTCCTCGCAAAGATGTAGCAACGCTTCACCTGAGCGAAGTGAAGGAAAGCGTTTCCCGCAGATGGGGCATGAACCATTTTTTTGCCCAGCTATATTTCCTCTTCCGAAACGGTTTCAATCTTGGGTGAATTTCGGTAGCTTCCTCTGTCTTTTGGGGAATACATGATCGATTTTATACAGGTGAGCAAGGCTTTCGGGGCGCAGGAGGTGCTGAAGGCGGTGACGTTCCGGATCAGTGCCGGCGAGCGGATCGGAATTGTCGGCCCAAACGGGGCGGGCAAGAGTACGATCTTCGGATTGATCGGCAACGATATCGAGGCCGACAAGGGCGATGTGGTTTTGCCGAAAAATATTCGCATTGGCTACCTGCACCAGCAACTCAATCCCCATGCGGTCGATCAAAACCTGCTGGAATATACCGAGGATTCGATCCCTGAGCTAAAAACCATTCCCGCGCGGATCCATGAACTGGAATTGCGGATGGAGGGGCTCGGCTCTTCGGAGAGGGAACGGGTGCTTCGGCAGATCGGCGAGCTGCAGCACGAGTTTGAGCACTTGGGCGGCTATGAAATGCGCTCCCGTGCCGAGGCGGCGCTCTGCGGCCTTGGTTTTAAGGTGGAAGAGTTCGACAAGCCCTTTACTTCGTTCAGCGGTGGATGGCAGATGCGGGCCGAGCTGGCACGCACGCTTATTGCCAATCCTGATCTGCTGATGCTTGATGAGCCGTCGAACTATCTCGACCTTCCCGCCGTCGAGTGGCTGCAAAAGTTCCTGCGGGGCTACGACGGAACCATGTTGCTGATTTCCCACGACCGCTATTTGCTACGTTCGCTGGCCACCATTACGCTTGAAATCGCCGGGGGAAATACAACCCGGTACCAAGGCGGGTACGACTATTATTTGAAGGAGCGCGAGGCGCGCATCCACCACCAGATTGCCGCCAAGAAAAATCAGGACCGGGAGCGCGAGCAGATTGAAAGTTTCATCCGTCGTTTCCGTGCCAAGAGCACCAAGGCCTCGCAGGTGCAGAGCCGGATCAAGCAGCTTGAGAAGATGGAGACCATCGAGGCTCCGGCGGTGGTGTCCAGCCTTTCGAAAATCCGAATTGGCGAACCGCCGCACAGTGGCCACGAGATTGTCCGGCTGGAGCAGTCGGGCATCACCTACGACCAGCAACGGTGGATTTTTCGGGATCTGGATGTAAGCATCAACCGCGGTGAAAAGGTGGCGCTGGTCGGCTACAATGGCATGGGCAAGACAACGTTGCTGCGTACGCTTGCCGGGCAGCTTGTTCCCAGTGCAGGAAAGCGTGTGTTGGGTCACAAGGTGGTTGTGGGCTATCAGTCGCAGGACTTTGCCGAAACAATGCCGCCCGAGAAAAGTATTTTCCATATCGTCAAGGAACAGAATCCCATCGCCTCCGAGGGTGACGTCCGCAGTCTGTTGGGTGGTTTTGGTTTTAGCGGCGACAGCATTCAGAAAAAGTGCGAAGTGCTTAGTGGGGGAGAAAAAATCCGACTCGCGTTCGCCCGCCTGTTCATCAACCCACCCAACTTTCTACTGCTCGACGAGCCGACCACCCATCTCGACGTTGATGGGCGGGAGGCCTTGGAGATTGCGCTCAAAAACTACAAGGGTGCAGTCTGTGTCGTCAGCCACGACGTCACCTTTGTGCGCAATATTGCCGAGCATATCATCGCAATCGATGAGTCGGGGGTCTCCAGATTTCCTGGAGGTTACGACTATTTCCTGCAAAAGCAGGAAGAGCAGGGGGCAGGGGGCGTGGAGCAGGGAGCTTTCGAAGCAAAAACCTTAAAACCTGAAACTCAAAACTTAAAACTTCAACGCAAGGCACGGGCGCAGCAGCGCGAGGCGGAAAAGGCTCTGCGGAAAATCGAGAAACAGATTGACCGCTTGACCGAAGAGCAGTCGGTGCTGACCGAGGAGATGATGTCGCGGCGCGATGCCGACTTTGCCTCCATCAACGCCCGCCTTGCCAAAATCCAGTCCGAAATTTCTGCGCTGGAGTCGCAGTGGGAAGAGACCGCCGAGTCAATCTAGGTCTACTTTTTAGGGTCGAGCACCCAGCGCTTGTTGTACCAGAAGTATTGTTCGGGTGATTTAATAATCTCGTTGGTAAAAGAGGTCATGATTTCCTGCATGATGCGTTTCTGGTCTTCTTCTTTATCGGATGCAGGGTTGGGGACGATGGGGTCGAGGAGCACGGCGTCGTGCCTGGTCCAGCCGATGCGGCGCACAAAGATGGGGTAGATGGGGCAGTCGGCCAGTTGCGCAAAGTGGGCCGCGCCGAGGGCGATGGTGGCCTTGCCGTTGAGGAACCCGACCGTTGCGCCTTTCTTGGAGTTGATATCGGGAAGGATGGCCAGCACCTTGCCGCTTTTGATCCGGTCGACGACGCCCTTCCACATCCGCGCTTCGCGGTGCAGCACCTCCATGCTGAAGGTGCGGCGCATTTTGTTGATGTAGTTGTTCATGAGCGGGTTCTTTTGCTTCCGCACGATGACGAACAACGGAATGCCCACGAGGTCGGCTGCAATGCCGGCAATCTCCCAGTTGCCGAAATGGGGTGTTGCAAGGATGAAGCCGTTTTCGCACTTGGCGAGGATTTCTTTCAGTTCTGGTTCCAGACGGGCCAGTGGTTGTTTGCGTACTTTTTTCAGGGTGAGTGTTGTGAACCGCAACGCCTCGATACCGTTGAAGCAGAGGTTGCGCCATGCGATCCACGCGATATGCCGAACCTCTTTTTCGGAATAACGATCGCCGAAGACCTCCCGGATGCGTTTGTGGGTTCGTTCGACATTGATGCGACCAATAAAGTGTGCCCCCGCCGCAAAGAGCCAGCCAAGGCCGAGTGCTGCGCGCAACGGCAAGATACGGATCAGGCTGGAGACCAAGACCAGGGTGAGATATTCAGCAATGTGTTTTGTTTTATATTTCATGGTTTGGTTTAGGCAAGAGGGGCTAGGTGCGAGGCACTAGTGAATAGCCTTGTCTGTCCTATGTTCACTTCTAACATCCTATTGCCTTTTCTGCCATTTTCGTTCTTTGGGCGGATTGCGGAGAGGGTCGGGCTTGGCCGCGATGTAGACGAGGCCTTCGCCGATGGCCTGTGCGATGGAATGCTCCAGTTCGGCACAGGGGCGCACCTTGTATTTGTGGTCGGAGGTGACGAAAACCTTGGGGCCGTCGACAAACTCGATGCAGAGATTGAGCGGGGTGTTGCCGCCAAACTCGGTGATGGTTGTTTTGAGCGCATCCATCATCTGTTCGTTCACGCCCATTTCGGGCAGGTGGATGCCGATGCGGTCGCAAAAGAGGCTGGCGGCCTGGTCTAGCGGGAAGATTTCCATGACCTGGAATTTCAGGTCGCCGCTATCCTCCTCCATCATGGTTCCACCGAACATGGCCGTGGTGTCCTCTGCGACAAGATGGCCATATTCCTCAAACGGGCCGGGAAAGATGATGGCACTGATTGACCCCTCAAGCCCTTCGATGCGGAAGGTCGCCATCGGCTTCTGGTCTTTCTTCGTAAAAAGCTTGCGGGTTTCGGTGATCATGCCGCCGATGCGGGTGCGCGTCCCGGCCGCCAAGGTCTGGATCTCCTTCATGCGCTTGAGGGCAAACTTTTCCAGTTCCCATTCGTAGCGGGTGAGGGGATGGCCGGAGATGTAGAAGCCGATCAGCTCCTTTTCGGCGGCGAGCATGTCGGATTCCGACCAGGCGGAGACGTCGGGGAGTTCCTCGTCGGAGCTTGTCTCGGGGTCGTCGTTTGTATCCATGAGGTCGAACATGGAACACTGGCCGGAGGCCTTGTCCTTGAGGGCTTCGGCGGCACGGCCGATGGCGGTATCGATGCCGTTGAAGAGCCGGGCGCGATGGATGCCGGCAAAGTCGAATGCACCGGAGCGGATCAAGCTTTCAATTACCTTCTTGTTGGCACCGGTGATTCGCGAACAAAAATCCATTAGTCCGGCAAACGGGCCGTTTTCGTCGCGCTCCTTCACGATTTCATCGACAACGCCTTCTCCAACCCCCTTGATGGCGGCCATGCCGAAGCGTATGCCGCTGCCATCCTGTACGGCGTTAAAGCGCCCAATCGATTCGTTGACGCTTGGCGGAAGGACGTCGATACCCATCTCCTTGGCCTCGGCGATAAACCCGGTAAGCTTGTCGGAGTTGCCCATTTCGCCAGAGAGCAGGGCGGCCATGAATTCGGCGGGATAGTGCGCTTTCAGCCAGGCGGTCTGGTAGGTTACAAAGCCGTAGGCGGTGGAGTGCGATTTGTTGAAGCCGTATTGCGCAAACTTTTCGATGTTGTCGAAAATGGTGCCGGCAAGTTTGGCATCAATATTGTTGGCTTCTTTGCAGCCCTCGACGAACTTTCCGCGCTGCTCGGCCATGACTTCGGGCTTTTTCTTGCCCATGGCGCGGCGGAGGATGTCTCCCTGGCCGAGGGAGAAGCCGGCCAGACTCTGTGCCGCCTGTTGGATCTGCTCCTGGTAGACGATGATGCCGTTGGTTTCTTTCAGGATGGGTTCGAGCAGCGGGTGGTCGTAGACGACCTCTTCCTGTCCGTGCTTGCGCTTGGTGAAGGAGGGGATGAACTGCATCGGGCCGGGGCGGTAGAGCGCGAGAATGGCGATGATGTCCTCGATGCAGTCGGGGCCGACCTGCCGCAGGGTGTCGCGCATGCCGCCGGATTCAAGCTGGAATACACCAACGGTGTCGCCGCGGGCGAGCAGCTCGAAGGTCTTGGCATCGTCGAACGGCAGTTTTTCGGGATCGAGATCGATGCCGTGGTTGCGCTTGATAAGGGAGCAGGCCTCGTAGATGATCGTGAGGTTCTTCAGCCCGAGGAAGTCCATTTTTAGCAGTCCGATCTCTTCGGTCGGACCCTTTTCGAACTGGACAACAATGAGCTTTTCTTTCGGCTCGCGGGTGAGGGGGATGATTTCGATCAGCGGTTTTTCGCCAATAACAACGCCGGCGGCATGCATCCCGGTATGGCGCGGCAGCCCTTCGAGGATCCGTGCATATTTCATGATGCGCTTGGCATCCGGTTCGCTGTTGGTGGCGTTTTTGAAGTCGGGGCTTTCGGCCAGTGCTTTCTCGAGTGTGGTTCCGGGCGTGTCGGGGATCATCTTGGCGAGACGGTCGCAGTAGGGCAGCGGAATTTCGAGTACGCGGCCGAGGTCGCGCATCAGGGTCTTTGCGCCGAGCGTTCCGAAGGTGATGATCTGCGCGACGCACTCCTCGCCATATTTGTCGCGCACGTATTGGATCACCGCCTGCCGCTTGGTAGGACAGAAGTCGATATCGAAGTCGGGCGGCGATACGCGGTCGGGATTGAGGAAGCGTTCGAAGATCAGGCTGTATTCAAGGGGGTCGACGGTTGTGATTTCCAGCGAGTAGGCCAGCAGCGAGCCCGCGCCCGAGCCGCGCCCGGGGCCGACCGGTATTCCTTCGCGCCGCGCCCATTGAATAAAGTCGGCCACGACGAGGAAGTAGTTGATGTAGTTGGTTTTCTCGATTACGCCGACTTCGTAATAGAAGCGTTCGTTGATCTCTTTTTCCCGGTCATCCTTCGGGTTGTCGAGATCCTCGATGTCGTAGAGCGTTTTCAGGCCCTCTTTTCCGAGATGGACGAGGTAGTCCTTGTCGCGGTTGAAGTCTTCTGGAAGGGGGAATTCCGGGAAGTGGAGATCCTCGGCTTTTTCCGGGAAGAAGAATTCGACGTTGCACCGGTGGGCGATTTCGACGGTGTTGGCGATGGCCTCGGGCTGGTCGGGGAAAAGGGCGGCCATTTCCTCGCCGCTCTTCATGTAGAACTGGTCGCCTTCGTAGCGATGGCGGGTGGTGTCGGCCACGAGGTCGCCGCGCTGGAGGCAGATCAGGACGTCGTGCGCCTCGGCATGCTCTTTGCGGACATAGTGGACATCGTTGGTGGCGACGAGCGGCAGGCCGGTGCGCTTTGCAATTTCCAGCATGCTCGAGTTGGATTTTTTTTGGTCGCTCAGGCCATGGTCCTGCAGTTCGAGGAAGAAATTGTTTTCGCCAAGGATTTCGGAATATTCCCGCGCCAGTGCTTCGGCTTTGTCGAGATCGCCGTTCATGCAGGCCTCGTTCACCTCGCCGCGCAGGCAGGCGGAGAGGCCGATCAGTCCCTTGCTATGTTTGCGCAACAGCTCTTTATCGATGCGCGGCTTGTAGTAGACCCCTTCGAGATGGGCGGTTGAGACAAGCTTGACGAGGTTTTGATAGCCCTCCTGTGTTTCGGCCAGCAGGACGAGGTGCATGTTGTTGCGCTGAGAGCTTTTTTCCTCGATGCCGTTGCGTGCCATATAGACTTCGCAACCGATGATTGGTTTGATGCCGTTGCTGCGGCAGGTTTTGTAGAAGTCCACCGCGCCGTACAATACACCATGGTCGGTGATGGCCAGATGCTGCATGCCCATGTCTTTGGCGGCAGTGGCGGCCTCCTTGATCTTTACGGCACTGTCGAGCAGGCTGTAGCTGGTATGAAAATGCAGATGGCAAAACGGTACACGGCTCACGGAAATCCCTCTCCAAATGAATGGAAAAGGATAAGATAAAATTCTGAGCTGAAAATGAACAGTATAAAGTGGCTGGGGTAGGGGATTCGATAAATGGAGACGGTTGTTCTTGTTTAATTGTGATTCTTTTGATAGTTGTTACCGTTTGAGTCGGGGTACGTATCCAGCTGCTCCGTAATGGTTTGTGTCGATTGGGGGATGGGGTTATTGTGTCTGTGCAGTCAAAACAACAGGTTGCGATGCGATGCTTTCGCGTTCCTTGCGAAGTCATTATTTGTTTTGCATACATACTTGTGTCGTTTGCGTGGGTCTATTTTTCTGAAAGCTTGCCGCCCTCGTCGGCCGGAGAGCCGGAGCGTTGGGCTGGAGGGTATCTCTATAGAGAGGGCCTCCATATTATAGTGCCCGCACTCCTGCTGTTTCTGGTGTTGCGGTGGAGTTTTACCCGTGTTCGCGCGGTTCAAAGCAGTTTATTTGCAAGCGAGTCTACCCTGTCGGAGGCACAGCGTGTTGCCCAGGTCGGAAGCTGGGTGCATGATTTCGAAAGCGATAGATTGGAATGGTCGGCAGAGAGCTATAGAATTTTTGGCTTTGATGCTGAAACCTTCTCTCCCACATTGGAGGGCTTCCTCGATGCCGTTCACCCTGACGACCGGGAAATGGTATTAAAGGCATATGCCGAATCAGTGGAAACCCGGAAACCCTACCATATTGTACATCGGATTTTGCGTAGGGATGGAGAGGTTAGATATGTGCGGGAGCACTGCAAAGCCTACTATGCAGGTAAGGGAGGGGCGGTGCGCTCGATTGGTACGGTTCAGGACATTACCCAGCAACGACAGGCGGAAAATGAACTGCTTCAGGCCAAGCGGCAGCTTCAGTACATCATTGACAACACCTGCGATGTCATTTTCCAGATCGACCTGGAGGGCAACTACATCTATTGCAATGCCGCTGCGGAGAAGATGACAGGCTACTCTCAGGAAGAGCTTCTTCAAATGAATATACTGCAGCTGATCTTGCCGGAGTACCACCCATGGGTATCCGAGCTTCTTCGGAAACGCATTGCGGGCGTTCCGGATGAAAGAAGCTATACCTTTGAAATACAGCACAAGGATGGCAGTCGCATCTGGCTCGAGTTGGAATCGAGCGGGGTCTTCGACGCCGAAGGGAAGCTTGAGGCGGTGCAGGGTGTTGTGCGCGATATTACCGACCGAAAGCGAATGTCGGATGCGCTCGAAAAGCGGGTCGTTGCTCTTACTCGACCGTTGGGAGATGCCGACAATGTAGAGTTTGAAGATCTTTTCAGTTTGAGTGAGATCCAGCTGTTGCAGGATCAAATTGCCGAAGCAATCGGTGTGTCCTCCATTATCGTTCGTCCTGATGGAGAGCCGATTACTAAGCCGAGTAATTTTACACGCCTCTGCGCGGACGTTATTTTAAATGCAAAAAACAGTTGTTCAAGGTGCTTTCAGCGAGATGCCGCATATTCCCGTTATTATCCGGAAGGACTATTTAGTCGCCCTTGTTTGAGCAGTGGTTTATGGCATGCCGGGGCATGTATTACCGTGGGTGGACATCATGTTGCCAACTGGCTGGTTGGCCAAGTGCGGAACAAGGCCAAGTCTGAGGATGAAATACGGGTCCATGCACGGGAAATAGGAGTGGATGAGCAGGTGTTCTTGGAGGCGTTTGAGGCGGTGCCCGCAATGTCAAAAGAACGGCTGGATTCGATTGTGCGGGTTTTGTCGACATTAGCCAATAGGTTGTCGACTTCAGCCTATATGAATATACAGCAAGCCCGTTTCATTGCGGAAGAAAAGAAACGCATAAGGGATCTAGACCTCCTCTCCACGGCCATTGGCCAGTCGAACGAAACCGTGGTTGTCACCGATTCCAAAGGGGCTATTGAATATGTTAATCCCGCTTTTGAAGCGATAACCGGCTATTCCTGTGAAGAGGTGATTGGTAAAAACCCGAAAATCCTTAAAAGCGGACTGCATAGTGAAGAGGTCTATGCGGAAATGTGGAGCAGGATTTCTTCCGGGGAAGTGTGGAGTGGGGTGCTGAAGAATAAGCGGAAGGATGGATCGATCTATACGGAAGATGCAGCCATTTCCCCGGTTCGTAATGCCTCTGGCGATATTGTCAACTATGTTGGCGTAAAGCGGGATATCACCAAGGAACTTCATCTGAAAGAGCAAATTAATCATGCACAGAAATTGGAGGCGGTTGGGCGTTTGGCAGGTGGTGTGGCTCATGACTTCAACAATTTCCTCCAAACCATCCTTGGTGCCACTGGAATCCTGTTGGGCGAAATGGAAGAGGGCACATCTCAGCATGGCGATGTGGAGGAAATCCGGAAAGCAACCCTCCGGGCGGCTGGCCTGACTCGGCAGTTATTGGAGTTCGGTCAGAACCGTGAGGTTGAGTATGTCGCTCTGGACATAAACGGGGTTGTGAGGCAATCCGAACGGATGACGCGCCTCTTGATCGGCAAGAAAATCGAATTGGTGTTCGATTTGGATGACAGCCTGGGCTCCGTGTTGGGTGATTCCGGCCAGATCGAACAGGTTTTGCTGAATCTGGTCATCAATGCCCGCGATGCGATGCCTGATGGCGGAAAATTGTGTGTTTCAACGAGGAATGTGGTGGCTGAAAAGGATGTTTCCGCCGGGGTAGCCGATAAGTATGTATGTCTTTCTGTATCGGATACCGGAGATGGGATCAGCGAGGATGTGAAGAAGCACCTGTTCGAACCATTTTTTACCACCAAGGAGGTGGGAAAGGGAACAGGGTTGGGGTTGTCGGTTGTATACGGGATCGTAGAGCAGCATGGCGGATGGATTGAGGTTTTTAGCTCAGAGGGCGAGGGAAGTGTTTTTAAGAGTCTTTTTCTTGTTCATGGGTAGAATAAAAGTATATTGGTCGAAGCATACGTGATTGGTTTTGGTGCGGCAGGAGAAAGGCAAATGAAACACAAAATTCTGGTTATTGATGACGATGAGAGCATTTGCAACGTGTTCAGCCGGTTCTTGTGCGGCAAGGGCCATGAAGTGGTCTGCGCCTCGAATGGCCGGAAGGGGTTGCAGGTGTTTGATGCCGAGAAGCCTGATCTTGTGGTTACCGATATCATGATGCCTGAATCCGATGGACTCGAGGTGGTTATGGCTATTCGCGAAAGGGAGGATCGTGTTCCTGTGATTGCTATTTCGGGCGGCATGCGCACACTGCCGATAGATTTCCTTCCCTTGGCCAAGAAGTTTGGTGCCAGCAAGGTGCTCTACAAACCTGTGGAACTAGAGGATCTTTTGGCCGCCATTGAAGAGGTCATGGCTCCCTAATGCATTGCAGGTGACCAGCCTGCTTCTACTCAATGCCATGGGAGTGGGCTTGCATGGCCCCGCCGGAAGCTGTTTCTTCGGCAGGAATTACAGGACGTTGTTCAAAAGAATCCTGTTCATCCTGTCTAAAATTCTCCAGTTCAGTTCGTGCTTACCGCAAAATTCAACATAGAATCCTTTTATTCGGGAAAATTAGTGCAGTTTTCCTGTTTTCTGGCGTATATGGATTGACTTGGGGGGGGGCAATTAGCAAATTACCCCGCTATTTTCCCTGAAAGCACCTGGGCGAGGTTTACTTATGGCAAAAACAACAACTATTTATGAAGAAGAAAAGCTAAACGCTTTCGGTCAGCCGGAAGGGTGTGGCATGTATCGTGCCGATTTTGAGCACAGCAGCTGCGGCATTGGCTTCGTTGCGAACCTTAAGGGGCGCAAGAAGCATTCGGTTATTTGCGATGCGCTCGACATGCTCGCACGCATGGAGCACCGCGGCGGTACCGGTTTTGATATAAAAAGCGGCGACGGCGCCGGCATCCTGTTTCAGATTCCCCATGAACTTTTTATGGAAGAATGTCCGAAGGCGGGTATCAAGTTGCCGAAATTCGGCGAATACGGCGTCGGGATGACCTTTTTCCCCCGTGATGAAGTCAAGCAGGCGGAATGTAAGGAAATCATTGAACGCAAGCTGGCCAAGTTCGATTTACCCTTGCTGGGCTATCGCATTGTTCCGGTTGATAGCTCCGGCCTAGGCCGCGATTCCGCAGCCACCGAGCCGAGCGTCCAGCAGATCTTCATTGGAAAGCCCGAAGGTTTGTCGGTCGAAGAGTTCGATCGCAAGCTGTTCGTTTTTCGCAAATACACCGAGCGCGTTGCCAACGAAACCGTTTCCGGTATCGGTCCTGACGGGTTTAACATTATTTCGTGTTCCTATAAGACCATTAATTACAAGGGGCAGCTTGTCACCGAACAGGTGCCGAACTATTTCCTCGACCTTCAGAACGAGGCTGCCGTCAGCGCGATCGCTCTCGTGCATTCACGTTTTTCGACCAATACTTTCCCGTCATGGAAGCTGGCTCAGCCATTCCGCTACATTGCCCATAACGGCGAGATCAACACCAACAAGGGCAACATCAACTGGATGCGTGCCCGTGAAGTCCTGCTCGAATGCTCTGCCTTCTCGCATGAAGAGCTCGAAATGATCTTCCCGATCTGCGATCTCGCCGCATCCGACTCCGCCAACCTCGACATGGTGATCGAAATGCTCGTGCTCAGTGGCCGCTCGCTGCCGCATGTGCTGATGATGCTGATCCCCGAGGCGTGGCAGAACGATCCGGAAATGGATCCGACCAAGCGCGCGTTCTACGAATTCCATTCCGCCATGATGGAGCCATGGGACGGCCCCGCTTCGGTCTGCTTTACCGATGGCGTGCTCGTGGGCGCCACGCTCGATCGCAACGGTCTGCGTCCTTCGCGCTACTGCGTGACCGACGACGACACGCTGATCATGGCTTCCGAAACCGGTGTCATCGACGTCGACCATTCCAAGGTTAAGCTGCGTGGCCGCCTGCAACCGGGTAAGATGTTTGTTGCCGATCTGGATCAGGGGCGCATCATTTCCGACGAAGAGCTGAAAGCGGATATTTGCAGCCGGCAACCCTATGGGAAATGGGTTGATGAAAACATGGTTCATCTGGAAAAGGAGCCGATGTCGCCGGACTATGCATTGCGACTGCCGGACAAGCTAACCCTTTTCCGGCGTCAGCAGGTGTTCGGATACACCTATGAGGACGTTAACGAAATCCTCATGACGATGGCAAAAACCGGAAAAGAACCGCTCGGCTCCATGGGAGCCGACAATCCACTCGCGGTATTGTCCGACCGGCCGGTGCATCTGTCGCACTATTTCAAGCAGCTTTTTGCCCAGGTGACCAACCCGCCGATCGACCCGATCCGTGAGAGTGTGGTGATGGATCTGCACTCCTACCTCGGTGGATTTCGGAATCCTCTCGAAGAAACACCAGAGCAGTGCCGCCGCGTTGCCGTTTCGCAGCCGGTGCTTACCCGCGGGGAGCTTTCACGGGTGCTCTATCTAGACCATCGTCACTCCCGCACCAAGCGGCTGGAAATCGTGTTCCCGATCGAAAACGGCCCCGGCACACTGGAGCGGACAATGGACCGTATTTGTCGGTATGCCGAAGACGCGATTGATGAAGGGTACTCGATTATTCTGCTTTCAGACTACGGCATGACATCCGGTCACGCCCCGATCCCATCCATACTGGCTGTTGCCGCGGTTCACCACTACCTCATCCGCGTTGGCAAGCGCGGCAAGGCGGATATCGTGATTGAATCCGGCGATATCCGCGAGGTTCATCACTTCGCCACGGTTCTCGGCTACGGGGCTTCAGCGGTCTGCCCTTATATGGCTTTGGGCTCCATCCGCCATATGGCCATCGACGGTCTGCTTGGCGATCTGGACGACGACACCGCAGTCGCCAACTACATCAAGGCGGTCGGCGGCGGCCTGCTGAAGATCTTCTCCAAGATGGGCATCTCCACGCTCGCCTCCTATCAGGGAGCGCAGATTTTCGAGATCGTAGGCCTCGCTTCTTCCGTGGTGGAAAAATATTTCACCGGCACCGTCAGCCGTGTTGAAGGCTTGGGCATGGATGACATCGCCCAGGAATGCGTGCAAAAACTACAGAAGGGTCTTACCCGCCGCAGCGGTGCTTCCAAGGTGCTCGATCCGGGTGGCGACTACCACTGGCGCAAGGATGGTGAACGCCACCTCTTCAACCCGACGACCATTCGCCTGTTGCAGGAATGTACGCGTGAAAAGGATTTTGCGAAGTACAAGGAATACAGCAAGGTGGTCGACGAGCAGAATTCGGCGGCTTTCACATTGCGTGGTCTGATGGACTTCAGCTCCGATCGTCCGTCGATTCCGATCGAAGAGGTCGAGCCGGCCGAAAATATCCTCAAGCGTTTTGCGACCGGGGCGATGTCGTTCGGCTCCATTTCGTGGGAAGCCCACACGACGCTTGCCATCGCCATGAACCGCATCGGTTCCAAGTCCAACTCTGGCGAAGGCGGCGAAGATCCCGTCCGCTATGAAAAACTGCCCAACGGCGACGACATGTGCTCCGCCACAAAGCAGGTTGCATCTGGCCGATTTGGGGTTGATAGCTATTATCTTAGCAAGGCGCGTGAACTGCAGATCAAGATGGCGCAGGGGGCGAAGCCGGGCGAAGGCGGTCACCTGCCGGGCCACAAGGTCAACGGTTGGATCGGTCGTACCCGTGGTTCTACGCCGGGTGTTGGCCTCATTTCCCCGCCGCCGCACCACGATATTTATTCGATCGAAGACCTCGCGCAGCTGATCTACGACCTGAAGAATTCCAATCGCGATGCGCGCATCAACGTGAAGCTGGTTTCCGAGACGGGCGTCGGCACGATTGCCGCCGGGGTCTGCAAGGCCAAGGCGGATGCGGTCCTTATCGCCGGCTACGACGGCGGAACGGGCGCATCGCCGCTCAGCTCCATCAAGCATGCCGGCCTGCCGTGGGAACTCGGCCTTGCCGAAACGCACCAGACACTGGTTCGCAACCGCCTGCGCAACCGCATCGTGGTCCAGGCCGACGGCCAGATGAAAACCTCGCGCGACCTCGCCATTGCAACACTGCTGGGTGCGGAAGAGTGGGGCGTGGCCACCGCGGCGCTCGTGGTGCAGGGTTGCATCATGATGCGCAAGTGCCACTCCAACACCTGCCCGGTCGGAATTGCCACCCAGCGCGGCGATCTGCGCGGCAAGTTCAACGCCAATCCGGACTGGGTCGTGAATTTCTTCGAATTCCTCGTCGATGGCCTGCGCGAGATCATGGCCGAGCTCGGCTTCCGCACCATCGGTGAAATGGTCGGACAGTCGCAGTGCCTGAAGTTCCGCGACGATGTCGACCATTGGAAATACCGGAACCTCGATCTCTCCCCGATCCTCTACAAGGAGACCATCGGCGCGGAGGAAGGCATCTTCCACAGTAAGGACCAGAACCACATGCTCGAAAGCGTGATCGACTGGAAGCTGATCGATGCCGCGAAGGCCGCGCTCGAAAACGGCGAAAAGGTTTCGGCCGAGTTTGATGTCATCAATACCGACCGCTCAGTCGGCACCATCCTCTCACACGAGATGACCAAGATCTACAAGGACAAAGGCCTGCCGGATGGCACGGTGCACTTTAAGCTGAACGGTTCCATCGGCCAGTCCATGGGCGCGTTCATGTGCAAGGGCATCGATCTGGAGCTTGAAGGCGACGCCAACGACTTTGTTGGCAAGGGCCTCTCCGGCGGTAGCCTGACGATCTATCCGAACAAAAACGCCCAGTTCGTTCCCGAGGAAAACATTCTGGTTGGCAACGTCTGCTTCTATGGCGCGACCGGCGGCACCGCCTACATTCGCGGTGTGGCGGGCGAGCGCTTCTGCGTGCGCAACTCCGGTGCGGAAGTGGTGGTTGAAGGGATCGGCGAGCACGGTTGCGAATACATGACCGGCGGCAAGGCGGTCATCCTCGGCGAAACCGGTCGCAACTTTGGCGCGGGTATGACCGGCGGTGTGGCCTATGTTTACGATGCAGAGGGCGACTTTGCCGACAGGTGCAACATGGAAATGATCGAGCTCGAAAAGGTTCATGCTGTTTCTGAGATCGAATATCTGAAATCCATGATCGAAACGCACCAGTTGAAGACCGGCTCAACTGTGGCCGCCGATCTGTTGGCTGATTGGGACAACACGTTGAACAGGTTCATCAAGGTCATTCCGGCGGACTACAAACGCATGCTCAACTTTATCGAGACGGCGCGCGAAACCGGCGAATATGAAACCGAGGAACAGATTGTCGATGCGGCGTTCGATATGCACATCGCCGACCTCGGTCTTTAATCCTTAGTTGAAGGAGAATCTATTATGGGAAAATCAACTGGATTTTTGGAATTTGTACGGAAGCCTAATCCGATGCGCCCCGAAGAGGAGCGCCTCAAGGATTGGGATGAAGTCTACGTTTTACGCGACGAGCAGACCTGTCAGGAGCAGGGTGCGCGCTGCATGGATTGCGGCGTGCCGTTTTGTCACCGCGGTGAAATGATGCCCGGAGGCGCAAGTGGCTGCCCGGTCAACAACCTTATTCCGGAATGGAACGACCTGATCTACCGCAATCGCTGGAAGGAGGCGCTTGAGCGCCTGCACCACACCAATAACTTTCCAGAGTTCACCGGTCGCGTCTGCCCGGCTCCGTGCGAGGCGGGGTGTGTGCTCGGCATCAACGAGCCGGCCGTCACCATCCATGACAACGAGCGCACCATCATCGACAAGGGCTTTGAAAACGGCTGGGTTGTGCCCGAGCCGCCGGAAGTCCGTACCGACAAGAAGGTTGCCGTGGTCGGTTCCGGCCCGGCGGGACTCGCCTGCGCCGCGCAGCTCAATAGGGCCGGCCACAATGTGACCGTCTACGAACGCGCCGACCGCATCGGCGGCCTGCTGATGTACGGCATTCCGAACATGAAGCTCGACAAGGCTGTTGTTCAGCGCCGCGTCGACATCCTTGCCGAGGAAGGCATCGAATTCAAAACCGGCGTTGAAGTCGGGAAAGACGTCAAGGCGGACGAGCTAAAGAAGGAATTCGACGCGGTTATTCTGACGACCGGCGCTACCAAGCCGCGCGATCTTCCCGTTGAAGGCCGCGATCTCAAAGGCGTCCACTATGCGATGGAGTTCCTCCATGCCAACACCAAAAGCCTGCTCGATAGCAAGCTTGAGGACGGAAACTATATTTCCGCCAAAGACAAGAAGGTTGTCGTGATCGGCGGCGGCGACACCGGCACCGATTGCGTCGGTACCTCGCTGCGCCATGGCTGCGAGAAGGTCGCTCAGCTTGAAATCCTGCCCCGCCCGGATGCCGATCGCAACCGCGCTACCAACCCCTGGCCGCAGTGGCCTGCCACCCTTAAGACCGACTACGGTCAGCAGGAGGCCATCAAGCTTCAAGGACAGGATCCACGCAATTTTTCCATCATGACCACCAGGTTTGAAGGCGATGCCGATGGCAACCTTGTTGCTCTGCATACTGTCGAGGTCGAGTGGGTCAAAAACGAGCAGGGCGGCATGATGCCGAAAGCCGTTGAAGGAACCGAACAGCGCATCGAGGCGGACTTGGTTCTGCTGGCCATGGGCTTCCTTGGGCCGGAAGATCCGGTTGCCGAGCAACTTGGGCTTGAGCGCGATCCGCGCTCCAACTACAAGGCCGACTATGAGGCCTACGCCACCAGCGTAGACGGCGTCTTTGCCGCCGGCGACTCCCGCCGCGGGCAGTCGCTCGTCGTCTGGGCCATCAACGAAGGTCGTGGTGCTGCGCGTGAGGTTGATACCTATCTGATGGGCGACACCATTCTTCCTTAAGTGTGTCGAACAAAACCCGGAAGTGAATTCCGGGTTCAGGAGTTGGCAAGCATTTCATTGATGGCGGCGGCGGTCTTGCGTCCTTCGCCCATGGCAAGGATGACTGTGGCAGCGCCAAGTACGATGTCGCCGCCGGCATAGATACGGTCAATCGAGGATTTTCCGTTTTCATCGACCACAATGTTCCCCCATTTATTGGTTTCGAGGCCGGGAGTGGTTTGGCGGATCAGCGGATTGGAGTCGTTGCCGATGGCTACGATAACAGTATCGAGGTCAATTTCAAATTCGCTGCCTTCGATGGCAATGGGTCTCCGTCGCCCGGAGTCGTCGGGTTCGCCGAGTTCATAGCGCAGGCATTCGATGCCGCATACCCAGCCCTTTTCGTTGCCTAGAATTCTTTTGGGGTTTTGGAGCATGTGGAAGATGACGCCTTCCTCTTTGGCGTGGGCAACCTCTTCGACCCGGGCGGGCATTTCTACTTCGGTGCGGCGATAGATGAGGTGCACCTCCTTTGCGCCAAGGCGAACGGCGGTGCGCGCGGCATCCATGGCGACGTTGCCGCCACCGAGCACGGCAACCTTCTCGGATTCGAAGATGGGCGTGGCGGCGCGTTTTTTGTCGTATGCGCGCATGAGATTGGAGCGGGTCAGGTATTCATTTGCGGAATAGACGCCGACAAGGTTTTCGCCCTCAATATTCATGAAGCGCGGCAGTCCGGCGCCGGTGCCGATGAATAGGGCATCGAAGCCATCCTCTTTGAGAAGGTCGGGAATCTTGCGGGTGCGTCCGATTACGAAGTTGGTTTTGAGTTCACAGCCCATTTCGGTGAGCACATCGATCTCTTTTTGCACGATGGCCTTGGGCAGTCGGAACTCGGGGATGCCGTAGACCATGACGCCGCCGGGCTTATGGAAGGCTTCGAATAGCACGACGCTATGACCTTCGCGCCGAACATCCGCTGCGACGGTGAGACCTGCTGGGCCGGTACCGATGATTCCGATCTTCTTGCCGGTTTCGGGTTTTACGGCGGGGGTTTCCATCAGGCCGTTTTCGCGCTCCCAGTCGGCAACGTAGCGCTCGAGGCGTCCGATGCTGACGGCTTTGTCGACACTCTTAAGCGCCTTGCCGACGGTACAGGGGGCCTGGCACTGCGTCTCCTGCGGGCAGACCCGCCCGCAGACCGCTGGCAGAAGGCTGCTCTCCTTGAGAATATCAACCGCCTTTTTATTGTCGTCGTCCGCAATGGCCTGGATGAAGCCGGGGATATCGATGGCGACGGGGCAACCGGCGATGCAGGGGGCGGTTTTGCACTGAAGGCAACGCATGGCTTCGAGCTTGGCCTCTTCCGGAGTGTAGCCAAGCGCGACCTCTTCCATGTTGGAGCGGCGTACGGCGGGATCCTGCGAAGGCATCTCCTGCGCCGGAATAGCCATGCGGTCCCTGGGTTTAAGCAACTCCGTTTTCGTGTCCAGTTCCTGGAGTTCTTTCTTGGCTTCTTCTGCTAGTTTTTCGGGGGGTATGTAGGTCATAATTTTGTCCACAGATTTCGCAGATTACACGGATTAATTAACAAATCTTTGATACTCCAAACTCGGAGCCCCAAAGTTGATCAACAACCCTTTGGGAGAACCCGAAGCTTTTAAATAGTTGAGTACTTTACTCTGCTCCACGCCGGACATTTTATCCAGCGCCTTTAATTCAACAAGTGTGTCGTCATAACAGATGAAATCCACTCGATACATTTTCTTGAGTTCCCGCCCCTTAAACAAGATCGGTAGCTCAACTTCCCGCCTGTTTGGAATCTCTCGCAGATTTAGTTCAATTTCAAGAGCCTCTTGATAAACCGCTTCCAGGAAACCGCACCCCAGAACACGATGAACTTCCATCGCAGCTCCAATGATGGCATGTGTCTCCGGATCTTTCATTTTTCTACGCTCTTATAATCTGAGAAATCTGCGTAATCTGTGGATTACAGGTTGTCGAGTTTGCAGGCATGCCCCTCTTGCTTCTTGTAGGAGTTGAGCCGGTTGATCATGTTGTCGAAATCGACGAGGTGGCCGTCGAACTCCGGGCCATCGACGCAGACAAACTTGGTTTCGCCGCCGACCGTGACGCGGCAGCCGCCGCACATGCCGGTGCCGTCGACCATGATGGTGTTGAGCGAAACCTGGGTGGGCACCTCGTAGGGGCGGGTGGTTTCGGCGCAGAATTTCATCATGACCGGCGGGCCGATGGCTACGGCCATGTCGGGTTTTGGGTCCAGCTCGCATAGCTCCTTGAGCGGTTCGGTGACGAGCGCCTTGCGGCCGGCCGAGCCATCGTCGGTGCAGATGATCAGTTCGTCCGCGATGGCGCGCATTTCGTCTTCGAGGATCAGCAGTTCCTTGCTGCGCGCACCCATGATGATGATAACCTTGTTGCCGGCGGCTTTCATGGCCTGCGCAATCGGGTGGAGCGGGGCAACGCCGATACCGCCGCCAACACAGATGACGGTGCCGAAATTTTCAATATGGGTGGGGGTGCCGAGCGGGCCGACGACTGCGGCGATTTCGTCGCCAATATTCATCTGGGCCATTTTTTTTGTCGTTGTTCCGACGGCTTGGAAGATGATGGTGATGGAGCCTTCTTCGATATCGGCATCGGCTACGGTGAGCGGAATGCGTTCTCCATAGTCCTCGTCCAGTTGCAGGATGATGAACTGACCCGCCCTGCGCTCGCGAGCGATTAGTGGAGCTTCAAGTCGCATTAAAAAAACAGTTTTCGATAGTTGCCTTTTTTCAAGTATTCGACTCATGGATTACTGCTCCGTTGGTTGAACAAAAAACTTCCTTTCCCGAGAGAAGGAAAGGAAGTCATACAACCGCCGGGGTCGCCAAGGCAACCCTCCAGTCGATTTTTCGGATTAGACGACGCCTTGGTCGAGCATGGCATCGGCCACCTTGGTGAATCCGGCAATGTTCGCGCCCATGACATAGTTGCCCGGCTGGCCATATTCCTCGGCCGCCGCCGCGGATGCGGCGTGGATCTTCACCATGATGTCGTTGAGCTTTGCGTCGACTTCTTCGCGA
>JBDLJW010000012.1:0-23641 GCA_039714135.1 Verrucomicrobiota bacterium | reverse complement strand
CTAGCGAGCAATTTCAAGCAATCGGCGGATAGTACAAAGCTTGGTGTCCTTAGAGCCTTGAGCGCAGCGGGTGTTTAAAAACTACACAGGATCGGTATAATGGTGAATTCGAGTCCCCCTGGTATTTTCGGGTGAAGAGCCATCGGGACTTGAATTACCTTGACTCACGAGACTGTTTTCCAATGATTAAGCACTTTGTGAAAAGCCCGGGAAGTTGGATAGGGAGAGTTTTATGTTAAAAAGCGGTGGAGTCATTAAATCGGCGATGGTAAAGCGCGGTTATAAACACCGGCGTTCAGAGGATCAATTTACGATTCGCGGGGAATATGCTCAAAATCTCCAGTATGTTTTTTCTCTGGAGCATTCAACAAAATCAGGACTGGTGGTTGATTTGGTTTATTTTTCAGTCGATGTACTGAGTGAAAAGCTGGTCATCGGCCTTTACCGTGAAAATACAACTATGGAAAACGGGGTATATGCTAACTCATCCCGGACGCTTAACCTATTGGATTTCAATGCAGAGGAGCTTGACCGTGTGCTGAATAAGCTGGTGACTCCTTTGGTGGATAAACTTAATAAGGAGAGATAAATGAATTATGAACAACTTTTTGCTGAGCGCATTGGCGGAGTCCAGTTCGGCAAGTCGACTGAAATCTACAAATTTGAAAAAATCAAGCGGGCCAAGGTCAAGGCGCGTGAATTGCATCCCGATCTTGAGATTCTAGACTTCGGCGTGGGTGAACCGGACCAGATGGCACCCGCCCCGATCCGTGAAGCACTCAAGGTCGAGGTCGACAGCCCTGAAAACCGTGGCTATGCCGACAACGGCATTTCCGAATTCAAGGAAGCTGCCGCAACCTATATGAAGGATTTTTTTGGTGTTGAGCTCGATCCGGCTACCGAGATAAACCACAGCATCGGCACCAAGCCGGCACTGGCCATGCTTCCGCTGGCGTTCGTCAACCCCGGTGACGTGATCTTCCAGACTGTGCCGGGGTATCCGGTCATGGCGACGCATACCAAGTATCTCGGCGGCGAGGTTGTCGACATTCCGTTGTTGGAGAAGAATGCCTTCCTTCCGGATCTTGGAAGCATTGACCCGGCATTGGCTGATCGGTGCAAACTTTTCTACATCAACTATCCGAATAATCCGACCGGTGCAGTTGCAACGGACGAGTTTTACGACGAATTACTTGCCTTCGCCAAGAAACACAGCATTCTCATTGTGCAGGATGCACCCTATGCCACGCTTGTTTATGACGGAGAACGCAAGTCGATTCTCCAGCGTCCCGGCGCAAAGGAGTGTGCGATTGAGCTTCACTCAATGAGCAAGGCCTACAATATGACCGGTTGGCGTCTCGCATTCTTCTGCGGCGCGGAATGGGCGGTCAATGCACTGGCCACCATCAAGGACAATTGTGATAGCGGCCAATTCAAGGCCATCCAGCATGCAGCTTGTGTCGGCATCGCTGATGAAAGTCTGGCTGAGGGCATTCGCTCGCACTATGAAAAGCGTTTGCGCAAGATGGTTGAAGTTTTGCAGGGTGCCGGCTTTGATGCCAGCATGCCGGGCGGCACTTTCTACCTCTACGTCAAGGCGCCGACGGGGGCGGGAGATGTCGAGTTTGCCAATGCGGAAGAGGCGTCGCTCCATCTCATTGAAAACTTTGGGATCTCCACGGTGCCGTGGGATAACACTGGCCCGTTCATCCGGTTTGGCGCGGTATTCGAGTCTGCCGGCAATGCTGACGACGAGCGGGTGCTGAACGAACTTGCAGACCGGCTCAAGCAGGCCGATCTGAAATTCTAAACCACAAGCGTTATGAAGTGTTGCATCGTTACGCTGGGTTGCCAGATGAACCAGTCGGATTCCGAGAGGGTCCGCAGCGTGATCGAGGGCATGGGCTATGAGATGGTCGCCTCCGAAGAGGAGGCCGACCTCATCGGCGTGGTGGCCTGTTCGGTTCGGCAGAAGGCTATCGACAAGGTTTACAGCAAGATTCTTAAGTGGAACAAGTGGAAGGACAACCGCCCGCTGGTCACTTTCGTTTCAGGTTGCATCCTGCCGGCCGATGAAAAGAAGTTCCTCAAGCTTTTCGATCTCGTTTTTCGTATGAACGAGCTGCCCGATCTGCCAGAAAGACTTCATGAATGTGGTGTGGTCACTGAATTTTCGACGCGTCATCCACTCAACGATCTCGAACGCGAGGACGAGCGTACCGACTTCTGGCAGGTCGATCCCGCCTACAGCTCCGACTTCGAGGCATTCGTTCCAATCCAGAATGGATGTAACAAATTCTGCACCTATTGTGCTGTTCCATACACCCGCGGCCGTGAAGTCTCGCGTTCCAGCGCAGATATCCTGGCCGAAGTGGAGCAGCTGGTTGAACACGGTGTAAAATCCATCACCCTGCTGGGTCAGAATGTTAATTCCTACGGGTTGGACAAGACGGGTGAGGAAATATCCTTTGCCGAACTGTTGCGCAGGGTGGGGGAGATGGGCAGAAGGAGTGGCCGCGAATTCTGGACCTATTTCACATCGCCGCACCCACGCGACATGACACGCGAAGTGATAGAGGCTGTTTCCGAATATGAATGTCTTGCCAAGCAGATCCACCTTCCGGTGCAGAGTGGTGACGACGAGCTGTTGCGCCGCATGAACCGCAACTATACCACCGAAGACTATCTCAAGATTATTGCCGATATCCGCGAACTGCTTCCTGCCGCGACCATCTTCACCGATATCATTGTCGGTTTTAGCGGCGAAACCGGCGAGCAACTTGAAAACAGTGCGAAGTTGATGGAAGAGGTCGGTTTTAACATGGCCTATGTTGCGAAATATTCTCCCCGTGTCGGCGCCAAGGCCGCCGAATGGGAGGACGATATATCGCCGAAGGAAAAGAGCATTCGCTTGGCACGGTTGGCCAAGGTGCTCAAACGCACCTCGTTGGCGCACAATGAGGCGATGGTCGGCAAAATCCATCGTGTACTGATTGATGGGAAGGATCGGCGTGTTGAAGGTGCATTGACTAGCCGCACCGAGGGCAAGCTTCCCATTCGTATCCTTGGTGCGACAGAGGAATTGGTTGGTACATTCCAGAATATTGAAATCACCTCCGCGGCTGAATTATCGCTGACCGGAAATCTGGCACCGGCATAAAAAAGCCGCTCCATAAAGAAGGGGAACGGCGTTAGGGTGACAATATGCGGATTGTGTGGGTCAGGCTACTTTGGTCTCGGCAATTCCCATCCATTCTTCTGCTTTTTCCAAGCTTTGAAATATCTTCAATTCGAATGATATGCGTTTTCTTAATGCATTCGCCCAGATCTCGAGAATTGACCGCGTAGTTCCCCATTCGGCGACAATTGCGGTTTTAGTTCGTGTGGCATCGCGTGGGCATCGGCACTGGAATTCCTTCACCATGGACTCCAGCTCGTGCAACCTGAGGTTGGCTTGATGTTTTCCGATTAGCCATATGTCGTTTGTGTGGGGATATTCCTTCAGCATTGTTACATGATGAATAACCTCTCTAATGGCATCATAATCGAAGCTCTCTAAGAAGTTTACCAGTAAGCGATCTCCATTTCTTTCGATTGTATACATGTCGAAGTTCCCCTTTTAATTGCCTGTACTTAATTTTCAACCCACTCCCACATCCCCGTCAGAAACGAGATCCGGATTATTGCACCCAACAGTTTAATTAGAAAGAATTAATTTATAATAATTAAATGCTATCAATATGATAGCCTTTTTCTTTTAAGGCTTTCAGGGGGATGCGGGCAGGTATCTAAAGAATTTGCATTTATGGATGCCGTCATTGTTTAATGGTCTTCATATTTTGAAACAGTATTGGGAAGGGGAATAGAAGATGGCGTTTCATGGCGATAAAAAAGAAGGCACCTGGCTACTGGCCAATGCCGAAAACAGATTGAAGGACTGGCTCGTGCCAAAAGTGCCCAAGGGCGTGGAAACCTACCATCTCACACTGACCACTTTACTGTGGTGCGCGATGATCATTCTTTTCAGCTTCCTTGCGCGCCATTGGATCCACTTTCTCTGGGTGGTTTCATTTGCCATCTTTGGACAGTACATCACCGATTTGCTTGATGGCGAAGTGGGGCGGAGGCGCAACACGGGGTTGATCAAGTGGGGCTACTACATGGATCACTTTCTCGACTATCTCTTTCTTTGCTCCATCCTCATCGGTTACGGCCTGATGGTGGAGGATCACAATAAGTATCTGCTTTTCTACATCCTCGCGCTCTTCGGTGCTTTCATGGTCAACTCATTCCTGTCCTTTGCGGCAACCGGTGCATTCAGGATCAGCTATATGGGCATTGGTCCGACCGAGGTGCGTCTGATCTTCATTGTCGCAAATACGCTGATCATTGTTTTTGCCGACAAGGTTGAGATTGCTCGGGTGTTGCCCTTTGTGCTGGCCGGAGCAACCTTTGCTCTGTTTGTAACGGTCTACCAAACCCAAAAACAGCTCTGGAAAATCGATATGGAGAACAAGCACAATGCTGAAGAATAAGCGGCTCCTGCTCGTCACCTTACTTCTTGTTTTTGCCGCAGTTGTTGTGCTCGGCATGAAGATCGCCTATCCCGCCCATCGACTGGTTGCTTTCGTTCTGCTGGGGCTGGGCTGGATTCCCTTGGTTGCCTCCTACCGTATCAACCGTCGTCTATTGCGGGTGCAAAAGATCATCATCAAAAAGAAGACCCGTCCGTTTCTGCCGCATACCCTTGTTGCGCTGGTTTTGTTGTTGGCCTTCTATGTTACATGGGCGCTCTTTCCCGTGGAAAAGAGCCCGCTTTCCGGCATGTCGCCGGAGCAGTTGCGCTCAAGCATATATTCCGATCTGGATGGCTACCTGATGCTTCGCAAAGCGGCCGACGACTTGATCGGGACTTTCGGGAAAAATGGACTGCTTCGCCGCTCGGTCGATGACCTCGCTGTAAAGGAGCGGGAGCGTATACGAAGCCTGTGGCGCGACGGGGCAATGGCCTTTCTTGAATTCGACCTGCTC
The DNA here is from genome assembly GCA_039714135.1 of Verrucomicrobiota bacterium. Classification (GTDB taxonomy): domain Bacteria; phylum Verrucomicrobiota; class Kiritimatiellia; order Kiritimatiellales; family Pontiellaceae; genus Pontiella. The sequence continues at coordinate 18,610 of JBDLJW010000012.1, read as the reverse complement.
AAGGGAAAGTACAAGGGCTTCTATCAGGTCGATTATGTTGCGGAACCAACGCTGCATTCCGATGCCTTTTTGCTGGCCTACATGGCCTATGTTGCGCAGTACGACGCCTGTCTTCAAATCATTGAACTTGTCGGCGACAACGAGTTCATGGAAACCCTCCTCAATGAAGAAGGAGAGGGCATTCCTGCAGACAGCTACTTCTTCATGAAGCAACGCTTAACCAATCCCAACGTGATCCTGCGCCTCAATGCAGCGGCGGCCTATTATGAACTGGTGAAGAAGGATGTCTCCATTGATCCGGCAGTTGTGGCGGATTTCAAGAAGCGGCGCGAAAACTATGTCCATTCGCTGGGGGCCAACGCCGATATATTTGCTGAGAATCCGCTCGCGATCCTTGAGCGCGTTGCGTTCGAGACCATGCTTCCGGTGCAGAAAAGCGTTGCTGTACAGATGAGCTATATTCGCACCGCCAAGCGCGACTACCTCATCACCCCCGAAATCCTGGCCGACTACCAGCCCCTCCTTGAGCCGGGCGATATTCTGATTCAGCGGCGCAACTGGCACATGACCAATATCGGCATTCCCGGCTTTTGGCCGCACGTCGCCCTCTATGTCGGAACGCCGGAGGAAATCGAGACCTGTTTTGGCGAACTCGGATTTCAGCCGTTGGAAACCATCGAGGCGCTTTATCCCGATGCGTTCAAGGCTTTAAAAGCGCCAGGTGCGGATGGTTATCCGGCTCGCGTTATCGAAGCCATCCGGCCCGGCGTGGTTTTTCAGTCGCTGGAAACCAGCGCGCGATGTGACTATCTCGGTGTTATTCGCCCCAATCTGTCCAAGGCCGAAAAGTTCAAGGCATTGCTTGCTGCCTTTTCGCACTACGGCAAGGCCTATGATCTCAATTTTGATTTTACAACCGACAATGCACTCGTCTGTTCCGAGCTGGTCTACAAGTCCTACAAGGCGGCAGGCGCACTTTCGCTGGAGCCGGAAATCATAAATGGTCGCCGGCTGCTTCCTCCCAACCGGTTGGCCGAACAAGCCGTTGCCGGAATGGGGGAGGGCGGAGCATTTTCTTTTGTGCTGTTTCTCGATGCCGTCGAAAAGAACGACACCATTGTCGAACGTGATAAGGAGGCCTTTAGGTCCAGCTGGCAACGCCCCAAGTGGGATGTTATGCAGAAGTAGAAGATTTCTTTTCGTCTGCGGGACTTTTGTGGCAAGTTAGCAGCTCAAACATGAAGATTTCTTTTACAAAGATGCATGGGGCGGGCAACGACTTCGTTATGGTTGACGACCGTTCCCTGACTTTTCCGGTTGCCGATGCGGCGTTTGTCCAGCGCATTGCCTCCCGCCGCACCGGTATCGGGTGCGATGGTGTTATTTTACTCCAGCCTTCGAACTCGGCCGACATTCGGATGCGGTTTATCAATCCGGACGGCAATGAGGTTGAGATGTGCGGAAACGGTGCGCGCTGTCTTGCGCGGTTTGCGTACAACCTTGGTGCGGCAACGGCCAATATGAAGATCGAGACGGTCGCCGGCGTTGTGTGCGCAGAAGTGCTGGACGAGCAGATCAGGCTGAGTCTAACGGATCCATCAGATCTTCGGTTGGACCTGAAGCTGGAGCTGGGATGGCCGGTTGATTTTGTGAACACCGGAGTGCCCCACGCAGTGGTATGGGTGGATGATGTGCAGGCGATGGATCTTCCCCGGGTTGGAAGCATGTTGCGCTATCACGACTGCTTTGCGCCGAATGGAACAAACGCCAACTTTGCCAAAGTCGAACCGGACGCAACGCTAACCATGCGCACCTACGAGCGCGGTGTGGAGGCGGAAACAATGGCGTGCGGCACGGGAGCGGCGGCGGTTGCGGTGCTGGCTGCCGAGCGAGGCTGGATAAACTTGCCGGTTTCTGTGCATTGCACCGGAGGCTATGATCTGGTAATTGATTCGGTTCGTGGAAGAACTACATTGTCTGGCGGAGCCACAGTTGTTTTTGACGGGGAGGTCGAATATGGAGATCGCGTTTAGCCTAGGGTCCAATTTATACAACCGCAAGCGGTTGCTGATGCAGGCGAAAAATCTATTGCTGTCGGCACCGCGCACAAACTTCATCGACCAGTCGCCGATTTATGAAACATCGCCGGTCGATGTACAGTCGGAATACCAGGATATGGCGTATCTCAACTCGGTTGTGATCGTGGAAAGCGGATTGCCATTGGAGAGTTGGCTCTCTTATATCGGGAAGATCGAGCACAACCTTGGACGCGAGCGGTCGGAGGACCGCAATGCACCTCGCCCAATCGATATTGATATGATCTATGCCGACGGGCAGGTTGTCGATAGTGACGATCTGGAGGTTCCACATCCGCGTTGGGCGGAGCGACGTTTTGTTGTTCAACCGCTGAACGATGTCCGGCCCGATTTAGTCTTGCCCGCCGAGCACAAATCCGTTTCTGAAATTCTACGAACCCTTCCACCGGATGAAGGCCTGAGCAAATTTGAAGAGCGGTGGTAGCGTACTGTTTTACGCTGCGGCTTGTATCCCATTCAGAGCTGAGACCTCGCTTAATTACGCATATACATAAAAATACGGAACACGATATACAAACGGTATAATTATGAAATGGACGGCTGCAAAGCTTAAGGCCCTGAAGGGCGAGCGGAAAATCGCGATGTTGACAGCGTACGACGCGTTGACGGCTTCGTTGGTGGATGAGGCGGATATTCCTGCTGTACTGGTGGGGGATTCGCTGGGCATGACGGTGTTGGGCTATGAGACGACCCTTCCGGTGGGTATGGATGAAATGCTGCACCATACGGCGGCGGTTTCGCGCGGCGTGGAAAAAGCGCTGGTGATTGCCGATATGCCGTTCATGTCATACCAGCCTTCAATTGCAATGGGGCTGGAAAATGCAGGTCGCTTCATCAAGGAGGCAGGGGCCGATGCGGTAAAGATCGAGGGAGGCGCAATGCGTGCGGACTTGATCGAAGCGTTGGTGTCGAATGGTATTCCTGTGCTTGGGCATGTTGGGTTGACACCGCAGAGCATCAAGGAGATGGGTGGCTACAAGGTCCAAGGCAAAACCTCGGATCAGGCGCGGCAGCTTATGGACGATGCGATGGCGGTTGAGCAGGCGGGTGCTTTTGCGCTGGTGCTTGAATGCGTTCCCCTGGAGCTGGGCAAAATGATTTCAGGCGCACTTTCGATTCCGGTCATTGGAATTGGAGCGGGAGCAGGATGCGATGGGCAGGTACTGGTCTTTACCGACCTGCTTGGCATTAGCGGCAAACCGGCACCGAAGTTTGTGAAGAAATATGCCGATCTCTACCCGGTGATCAGTGAAGCGCTGACGGCCTACAAGGTCGAAGTCGAGTCCGGCGCATTTCCGACTGATAAGCAGGCTTACTAGCATGGAAATCATCACGTCTCCGGAAGTAATGCAGCGGCGCGCGCTGGAGTTGAAGCGGGCAGGGCGAGTGGTCGGCTTTGTTCCGACGATGGGCTTTTTGCACGAGGGGCATCTTTCCCTTATGCGTTTGGCGCGAACACAATGCGATGTGCTGGTGGCCAGCATTTTCATAAACCCGAGCCAGTTTGCTCCAAATGAGGATCTGGATGCCTATCCCCGCGACTTTGAACACGACGAGGAGCTGTGCAGGCAAGAGGGTGTGGACCTTTTGTTCTATCCTGATTCTGAAAACATGTATGCAGCCAATGCCAGCGTGTGGGTCGATGAAGAGGCGCTTTCGGGGGCGTTATGCGGTGCGTCGCGACCGGGGCATTTTCGGGGGGTTTGCACGGTGGTGGCAAAGCTGTTCAATTTGGTGCTTCCGGATCTGGCGGTGTTTGGCGAAAAGGATGCTCAGCAGTTGCGTATTATCGAGCGCATGGTGCGAGATCTGAATTTTCCCGTTGAAATTATCCGCGGCCCCATCGTCCGCGAACCGGACGGTCTGGCCATGAGCTCGCGCAACAAATACCTGGATGTCAACCAGCGGAAGAATGCCGTGTGCTTAAAACATTCGCTTGATACCGCCGAACATATGGTTCACCAAGGGGAGAGGCAGGTATCCGTTCTTAAGAAGGCGATGGTGCGCGTGATCGAAAAGGTTCCAGAGGCAAGCATCGACTATATTGACTTTGTCGATGATGCATTGCTGAAGCCGATAGAGGCTATCAATGGGAAGGCATTCGTTGCAATTGCGGTGAAAATAGGTTCCACCCGCCTCATTGATAACAAGGTTTTTGCTGTGTAGCCTTAGACCACTGGAGCATGGCCGGGACCGCCCCAAAAACAGTCGGAGTCCAGCACTCTCTGCGCCCCGGCGCGGAAAAAACCCGTTTGCTGATAAAATATGCGGATTAGGTGAAAAATGGCGCGTTTTCCGCTGGAAGTAGTAAAAACCCGTAGTTTTAAATTTTATACCAACTGCATTATGGTAGCTTGCAAATCGATTTTGAATTCAGGGGTTTCTTGCGTTCATGGTGCAAGAGGTGGGTCAAATGGCCATGAAGATAAATAGATTTTTTTTTGGAATTACAGTGATTGCCGTTTTGTCGGTTTGCATATCGATTGCGCAGGAAGGGGCAGATGAAGCTGACCAACCGGCAAAAGTGCCCTCGGAGCCTCGGGAAGAGGCAAAGGTTACCGCTGTATATGGACTTTCCTCGGATGACTACCTTTCGGCTGCCAAGCCGGCACGAAAGCAGCCGAAAGTGCGGGGCCGTGTATCGCGGCCCTCCCTGGATCTTCCCGATGCCTTCTATTATGTCGGCGGCCCCATCTTTCTTCTTTTATTCCTGCGTATAGTCGTCATCTTTCTCAGAACCTATGAGGAAAAACGTTCTCATACTCATATGAAGTGGTAGGGGTTAAGCAATGTTTATGACGTTGACTAAACATTTGATCATTACGGTAGTTGCCTTGATGGCTTGTGCCTCGACTGCGCAAGAGGGTGCTGACGAAGCCACCTCACCGCAGGGAGTGACCTCGGAGCCTGAAACCAAGGCAAGTGTTACTGCTGTATATGGGATTTCCTCAGACGACTATCTGCCGGCTGCGGAATCGGCAAAGAATCGACTGCGGCCGCAAGTGCGGGGTCGTGCATCGCGCCCCTCCCTGGATCTTCCCGATGCCTTCTACTTTATTGGTGCCCCCATTTTTCTTCTGTTATTCCTCCGCGTTCTTGCAATTTTTATTCGCGAGTATGAGGAAAAGAGGAAGGAAGAGATGCGCACTGTGGCCAGTGAAGCTCAGGATGTCGATTGATTCCTTCTATACGCATTCCAAACTTGCCGCGCATGGGCTTCGTTGAATAGAATGCCTTTGTATGCTCAGGAATCTGAAAATCAAAAACCTTGCTTTGGTGGACGACGCCCAGGTGGGCTTCAGTAGCGGTCTCAATGTCATTACCGGTGAAACCGGTGCGGGCAAATCGCTCTTGATCGGTGCGCTTCGACTGCTGCTCGGCGAACGTGCAGACAAATCAATGATCCGAACAGGGGAGACGTCCTGCTCCGTCTATGCCGAATTTGGACTCGAAAACACGGCGCCTGTTGATGCCATTCTTGCGGACATCGGTCTGGAATCCTGCTCTGACGGGCTGTTGATTATTCGACGTGTGATTACCGAATCGTCCAACAAGACGCTGGTAAACGACGAGCCGGTTACTCTTCAGGTGCTCAAGCGGCTGGGTAGGGTTCTTGTGGATCTGCACGGCCCCTACGACCATCAGTCATTGCTTGACCCGGGAACCCAGATGAAGGTTCTCGATGCCTTCGGACAGATGGACACCGTTAAGGCTGCCTTTCAGAATGAATACCGGAAATACCGCGAGCTCCAGCTGCGGATCGATGCGCTCAACTCCGACAACGAGGAAGATCTGGAGCGTCAGATTGAGTTTCTTGATTACCGTGTGAACGAAATTGAAACAGCCAGCCTCTCTGTCGAGGAAGAGGAGCAGGTGATTGAAGAGCACGGCGTTATCGCCAATTCCCAGCAGGTGCTCGAACTGGCCAACGGAGTAGTCAACGCCTTGACGGAAGGAGAAGGTTGCGCCTTCGACGGACTTGCTTCTGCACAACAATCCCTAAATCAACTGAACCGGTTGATTCCTGATGCGGAGGGGTGGCATGACGAAATTGAAAGTGCGGTTGCTTCAGTGCAGGAAGTGGTCCGCTCCATCGAAAACTCCGTTGCGGGAATTGATGCCAGCCCCGAGCGCATGCAATGGCTAGACGATCGGCTTACGACCTATCAGACCCTGAAACGCAAATATGGCGCGACGATTGAGGAGGTGCTGGAGAATTGCGGAAAATGGATGGAGCAACTCGGCGAACTACGCGGGCGCGATAAGCGACGCATCGAGCTTCAGGGCGAGCTGGATGTGATTGCGCAATCCATGGAGAAGGCAGGGCTTGAGCTTCGCGACAAGCGTGAAAACGTGGCCGACCACCTTTCCGAATGTATTACCAGGGAACTGGTTGATATCGGCTTTGAACACGGCTTTTTCGATGTCCAGCTGACGCCCTGCGACCCCGGTCCGTCGGGCATGGATGCGGTGGAGTTTGGGTTTGCTCCGAACGCGGGCGAGGATATGCGCCCTCTGCGTATGATTGCTTCGAGCGGAGAGATTTCGCGGGTCATGCTTGCCACCAAGGCTGTGCTGGCGCGGCAGGATCAGATCCCTGTCCTGGTGTTTGACGAAATCGATGCAAACATTGGTGGTGAAATTGGTGGTGCGGTCGGGCGCAAGCTTGCGCAGGTGGCGGAGTGCCACCAGCTCATCTGCATCACGCATCTTCCACAGGTTGCCGCTTGCGGCTCCTCGCACCTTGCCGTCTCGAAGAAGGTCGAAGATGGCCGCACCTATACCGAAGTGCAGTTGCTCGATAAGGAATCCCGTCCCGAAGAGCTTGCCCGCATGCTTGGCGGGAAAGACAGCACCAATGTCACCCTTCAGCATGCAAAAGAGATGCTGAGCCAGTCCAGCTAGGTTTTCTGTAATCCTGTACGAATATCGTAGCTATTCATACACAGGTCCACCATATTGGGCCGCATGCGAATTCCAACCCCGAAAATAATTCAAGGCGGAATGGGTGCCGGTGTTTCAAGCTGGCATCTTGCCCAGGCTGTTTCCCGAATCGGACAATTGGGCGTTGTTTCTGGAACAGGGCTTTCCGAGGTTGTTGCCCGTCGACTCCAAAATGGCGATCCGGGCGGACACGTCCGCCGCGCATTCGAGCATTTTCCATTCCCTCGCATGGCACAGCGTGTTCTCGATGCATTCTTTATTCCCGGCGGGAAGTCCAAGGACACTCCCTACCGTCGGTTGCCCATGCTTGACCTTGAAGGGCAGCGTGAACCGATGGAGCTTTCTATCGCGGGTAATTTTGTGGAAGTCTTCCTTGCACGGGAAGGCCATTCCAACCCGGTCGGCATCAATTATCTGGAAAAGATTCAGTTGCCCCACCTTCCTTCCATTTATGGAGCCTTGCTGGCAGGGGTGGCCGTGGTCATTATGGGCGCGGGGATACCCTTGGCGATTCCGGAAGTATTGCGGGCCTTGTCGCATCATGAAGCAACCGAGTACCCAGTCCTCGTCGCTGGTGCGGACGGTAGAAGCGAAACCTTCAACATGTCTTTTAATCCCGCAGACTTCATTGAGGATGTTGCACTGCCGAAGGTTCTGGAACTCCCGCATTTCTTTCCTGTTGTTTCATCGGAGGCACTTGCTTCGATTCTTTTGCGCAAGGCGACGGGGCCTATTGATGGATTCATTATTGAGGGCAATTTGGCAGGGGGGCACAACGCGCCTCCGCGCGGGCGAATGAAGCTGTCCGGTACCGGTGAGCCAATCTATGGCCAGCGTGACGACGCAAAGCTTTCGGCGTTCCGCGATATGGGAATTCCTTTCTGGCTTGCCGGATCTTTTGGGTCGCCCGAAGGATTGCAACATGCGCTGGACGAGGGGGCTTGTGGCATACAGGCAGGCACTGCATTTGCACTCTGCGAAGAGTCCGGCTTGTTGCCCGAGGTGCGCCATGAACTGATTCGCCAGGCACTTGCAGGAAAAGCACGTGTTGTTACCGATCCTTCAGCTTCTCCAACCGGGTTTCCATTCAAGGTGGCTGAAATGGCCGGAAGCCTGTCCGACGATGCAGTCTACCAGCGCCGCCGCCGCATTTGCGATCTAGGTTTCCTTCGCCAACCGTTTCGGGATGCCGATGGAAAGATCGATTATAGATGTCCGGCCGAACCTGTCGCCGCCTATGTGGCCAAAGGAGGGTGCGTAGAGGATACAGAGGGACGAAAGTGCCTGTGCAATGCACTCATTGCCGACATTGGTATGCCGCAGAGATTACCCGACGGGACAGACGATAAATGTTTGATCACGATGGGAGACGATCTGGTCGCGGCTGGACGGTTTTGTTCAAACGGTCATACGGAATTTTCCGCTGCCGACGTCGTGCGTGTTCTGCTAGGGGCGTAGGGCTGGCGCCTCGCCGACCTACTGAGCCGGGTCCGGGTCCAGTTCGATGAGCTCGTTGTAGAGTTTTTCGGTTTCCGGCATGGCAACACCGGCGTCCTTGGCCGCACGTAGCGGGTAGCCGTATATACTCTCGATTTCCATGGGGCGTCCCCGGTCGAAATCCAGTTTCATGCTGGGAGCATAGGGCTTCATTCTTTCGGTGTCTGCGATCATTTTGTCGAGGAAAGCCTGATCGATCGGCCTTGCGCAGGCCGCGGATGCCATGGCAACCTCGTTCATCAGGGCTACGCAAAGATCGCGGCTTTTCGCTTCTTTCAGCAATTGGTCTGTCATTGCATTTCTAGTAACCGATAAGCCATTGAAAGGAATATTCCAGACCAGTTTTTTCCAGCGGGCCAATAAAAGATCTCCGATTGCTTTGGCAGATATGCCGGCGGATTCCAGATCATCGGCCAATTGCTGAAGCCGAGGTGTAATGCCGCCGGGGCGGCCATCGGCGCGGTATTCGCCAAGCGTAATAAGTCCATAGTCGATATGGCAAATATGGCCGGGGGCAATCTTGTTTGAACAAAGAAAGCAGAGTCCGCCCAATGTGCGCCCGGCACCAATACTTTCCGCAATCGACTCCTCTGCGCCCAACCCGTTCTGCAAGGTCAGCACCATGCCGTCATCTTTGAGAACATGAGGAAGGATGCCGGGAAGCAGATGGTTCTCCGTGGTTTTGAGGGCAACGATCGCCACGTCGCAGCGGGGCATCTTCTGCGGATTATCATAGGCCGCCACTTTCGGAAGGGTAAAATCCCCATTTGCCGATTCGATGATCAGCCCATGTTGCCGGACATGTTCATAGTCGCGATGCAAGAGGTAGTGGAGATCGAAGCCCGCCTTTTGCAGTAAGGCCCCGTAGTATCCCCCGACGGCCCCGGTTCCAATGATGGCGATCTGTCTTTTTGTATGCATGGCAGAAAAACAAATGGGTAAAAACAAAAACGACTCCCAACGATGGTCGGGAGCCGATTTTATGGATAATTAGTCCTGTGTCAGATGAATCAAGACTCTTTGAGTTGCAGTTTCTTTCCCGACTTGATCCATTGGCCAAGAATGATTTTGCAATATGCTCCAGTGGAGAGCTGCATCGATGATGCACGCCGTTCCAACTCTTTGGCCATATCCATTTTCATGTTAATACCAATTGTTTTGGTTCCTTTTCCTGCTGGGTTTGTAGCCATTCTTCCTCCCTTGTTTCTTCTGTTCTCGACCTTATGCTTTGTTTTTTGCTTTGCAAACCAAAAAGTTTCCGAAATAAAAACTTTTTTCAACAGATTTGCTAAAAAATACTTTGGTTTATTACGACCGGTTCCGAGGTTTTTCGTTGAAATTAATTCCAATAAAATTTTACCGAGGATCGCAGGAACCTTTTTAGCAGTGATTAAGCAATTGCCCTCCCGATTTCCCTGATCAAAGAAAAAAGAGAGCGACATTCAGGATGGTTTTGATAAATTCACCGGAATTTCAAAGCATTTCGGAGTTTTATGAAACAGGGAAAAATAGATGAATGGCATGAGCTCGGTGTATCGGTCGGGGACGAGGTGGATATTTCCCGCATTGCCGCCGATGCGGTGATTCATCCCGGATGTCGCATTCGTGGAGAAAAAACCTCTATTGGTCCCGGAAGCGTCGTAGGGGAGGAGGCCCCTGCAACCGTCGACAACTGCCAGCTTGGTCGCAATGTTAGACTTAAGGGCGGCTCATTCTCCGGTGCAACCTTTTTCGATGGCGCCAACATGGGTAGCGGAGCGCATGTTCGCGCCGGAACCATTCTTGAAGAGGAAGCCAACGGCGCGCATACCGCCGGCTTCAAGCAGACCCTCCTCATGCCGTTCGTTACCACGGGAAGTCTGATCAATTTCTGCGACATCCTCATGGCGGGCGGCACCAGTCGAAAGGATCACAGCGAAGTTGGATCGTCCTACATCCACTTTAACTTTACACCGCATCAGGACAAGGCCACTGCCTCGCTTGTCGGCGACGTGCCCCACGGGGTTTTCCTAGACCGCAAGCCAATCTTTCTCGGAGGGCAGGGAGGGCTGGTCGGGCCTTCGCGGATGGCCTACGGTTCGGTTGTTGCAGCGGGGGGCGTTTGCAGGAAGGATCTTCTCGAGGAAAACCAGCTGCATATTCCAGCAACACCAAAAAAGGGAACTCGTCCCTACGAAGCCGGCGTCTATCGCAACATCGATCGCATCGTCAAAAACAACCTTGTCTATATAGGGAATATCCTTGCTCTGCGCGAGTGGTACCGCAACGTGCGCACCCGGTTCGTGCGCGATGCATTTGACCAAGCGGTTCTTGATGGAGGCCTCGACAATCTTGATTTGGTTCTGGCCGAGCGCATCAAGCGTCTCGGGGATCTTGCTGGAAAGATGAAATACTCCTTCCAGTGGCTGGAAGCCAACGGCGGCTCTGTTGAACTTGTGGATGCGCAGAAGCGCTTCCATGCCGCATGGCCGGAAATGAAGCTAAGCCTGAAGCAGGAAACATTGATGCAGGATGTTCAACTGCAGGAAAGTTTCCTCGACGGCTTTGCTCCGGCAGGAAGCTATATTGAAACAATTCAATCGATCGAACCTTCCAGCCGTGAATCCGGATGTGGATGGCTGCAGTCGATCGTGGATGGCGTCGAACAACTTTGGAGATAAATTATGGGAAAACTATTTGGAACAGACGGCGTTCGCGGCATGGCGAACCAGGGGAACATGACAGCGGAGATGGCGCTTCAGATCGGGCGCGCCACGGCGTACACCTGCAGGGAATACCATAAGGAAAAGGGAACCCGCCCGCGCATTATTATTGGCAAGGATACACGCCTGAGCGGCTACATGCTCGAAAACGCACTGACGGCAGGCATTACCTCAATGGGGGTGGATGTGCTTCTGCTCGGCCCGATCCCGACGCCGGCAGTGGCCTTCATCACCCAGAGCATGCGCGCCGATGCCGGTCTGGTGATTTCCGCATCGCACAATCCCTACTATGATAACGGGATTAAGATTTTCGGCCGATCCGGCTACAAGCTGCCCGATGAAATGGAAGAGGAAATCGAGGATCTTGTGTTGAGTGGGCGTATCGACAACTGCCGCCCCGTGGAGACGGAAGTGGGGAAGGCCAAGCGTATAGACGATGCCATGGGGCGCTATATTGAGTTCTGCAAAAACACCTTCCCCGAGGATATGACGCTCGATGGCATGAAGGTCGTGCTCGACTGCTCCAACGGGGCAACCTACAAATGCGCGCCGCTCATTTTTTCCGAATTGGGCGCGGAAGTGACCACCATTCATGCCGATCCCAACGGAACGAACATCAACGACAACTGCGGCTCGCAGCATACGAAGGATCTGTGCACCAAGGTGAAGGGGTTGAATGCCGACGTCGGCCTTGCATTCGATGGCGACGGCGACCGTCTGATTGCCGTCGACGAAAACGGCAACGAACTCACGGGCGACCAGATCATTGCCATCTGCACCAAATACTACAAGGACAGCGGCCTGCTGAAAAACAATCTTGTGGTCGGCACGGTAATGAGCAACATCGGGTTCCACGTCGCCCTGCAGGAGCTGGGGATCGAGACCGACTCCGCGGACGTGGGCGATCGCTATGTGCTGGAGCTGATGCGCAAGCGCGATGCCGTGCTGGGCGGCGAGGATTCCGGTCACATCATCTTTCACAACTTCCACACCACGGGCGACGGCATCGTCTCGGCCCTGCAGTTGCTGGCCATCATGCGCAAGACGAGGGATAAACTATCGAAGCTGGCGACCGTGATGACGGTTTTTCCGCAGGTGCTGATCAATGTCGACGTGGCCGAAAAGCCGCCGTTGAGTGAAGTTGCGGCATTGCAGGAAGCCATTGCCGAAGCCGAGGCCGAACTTGGCGATAACGGGCGCGTGCTTATCCGCTATTCCGGAACCCAGCCCATGTGCCGCGTAATGGTCGAGGGCCCGAGCGAGGATCTAACGCAGGCCATTGCCGAACGACTGACCGGCGTGGTGAAGGAGTGTATTGGATAGCATGGAGACGATTCTACAGGCGGAAAAGATCGAACGCAGCTATACCATCGGCAAGACAACCCTTGATGTCCTGAAAGAGGTGTCGTTGGAGGTAAACATTGGCGAAACGCTTGCGGTCATGGGGCAGAGCGGGTCGGGCAAAAGCACCCTGCTGCATGTGCTTGGCGGGCTGGACAATCCAAAGGGCGGAGCAGTCCATTTCAAGAGCGAGGATGTGTATGGCATGTCGGGCGCGCGCCGCGCCCGCTTCCGCGCCGAAAATGTTGGCTTCGTGTTCCAATCGTTCCATCTGCTTCCGGAACTGGATATTGTGGAAAACGTGGCCCTTCCGGCCATGGCGCTCCGCGCGCCGGGCGCGGCAAAGAAGCGTGCCGAGGAACTGCTGGACGAAGTCGGGCTGAGCGACCGCATCGGCCACCGCCCGCAGGAGCTGTCCGGCGGCGAGCAGCAGCGTGTGGCGATTGCCCGGGCGCTGATGAACGAACCGGACATTCTTTTCGCCGACGAACCAACCGGAAATCTCGATTCGAAGACCGGCGAAAAAGTCCTGCATTATTTGTTTCAACTGGTCGAGAGCCGAAGGCATACTCTCGTGCTCGTTACCCATAGTCAGGACGTCGCTTCCCGCTGCTCGCGCGAGCTGTTCCTGAAGGATGGGGTACTGGTATAGCAATACAACTCAATTTGTGGAGAGACGGAAAATGAAGATATTTATGAATGACAAGCTGGTTGATGAAAAGGATGCCGTGGTGTCGGTTTTCGACCATGGTCTTCTTTATGGCGATGGTGTATTCGAGGGGATCCGGGCGTATAACGGCCGCGTATTCCTGCTCGACGAACACATCGATCGCCTCTACGACTCGGCCAAGGCAATTGCGCTGAACATTCCAATGAGCAAGGAAGAGATGAGCAGGGCGGTGGTCGACACCTGCAAGGCCAACGAAATCGCAGACGGCTATATCCGCCTTTTGGTTACCCGCGGCAAGGGCACACTGGGCCTGAACCCATATCTGTGCGAAAAGGCCGAGGTCATCATCATTGCCGCGAAGATCCAGCTCTATCCGCAGGAACTCTACGATAACGGGCTGAAGATCGTTACGGTCGGCACGGTCCGCAATCATCCGGAAGCGATCAATCCGCGCATTAAGAGCCTGAACTATCTGAACAATGTCATGGCCAAGATCGAGGCGATCAACGCCGGATGTCTGGAATGCCTGATGCTCAACCACAAAGGCGAGGTTGCCGAGGCTTCCGGCGACAATGTTTTCGTTATAAAGAACGGGGTCATCACAACCCCGCCAAGCACCTGCGGCGCCCTTGAGGGCCTGACCCGCAACAAGGTGATGGAGATTGCACGCGAAGCCGGATACGAGATGCGCGAGGCACCGCTGGCGCGCTATGACATCTATGTGGCCGACGAGGTGTTCCTGACGGGTACCGCGGCCGAGATCATTTCCGTGGTCGATATCGACAAGCGGACGATCGGCGATGGCAAACCGGGCGAAATCACGGGAAAGCTGGCCAAGGTCTACCATGATTGCGCCAACTCGGAAGGCACGCCGATTGAATGATTTTTGAGTACTTGTTTGTGGGGCTTGAGCGCCGCCGGCCCTTATGTGGAACGACTGCCGCAGATCCGCAAATCGAAATTCGAAAATAACAATCCAACGAATTATTCTCCCTGTTGTCAGAAAGGAAAACAGGACGGTTCCATGAAATGTGAATGTTGCCATGAAAAAGAAGCGACAATCCACCTGACTCAAGTAATTGACGGGCAGACTAAAAAGCTGAACCTGTGTCAGGCGTGCGCTTTGAAGAACGGGATTGATCTCAATTCTCCGATTTCGATCACCGATGTACTGCTCGGGCTGGGTTCCCAGGCAATTGAAGGCGAGGGGCAGCAGCCGGGCATGGGGGAGTTCGATCTGAGCTGCAGCCGCTGCCAGATGACGCGCGCCGAATTCAAGAAGCGCGCACGGCTGGGATGCCCGGAGTGCTACAACGCCTTTATGGGAGAGCTGAGCGCCCTGACGCAGGCCATGCACCACAGCCGCCAGCATGTCGGCAAGATCCCGGCACGGCAGGGGAACGAGGCGCGCATTACCGCCCAGGTCGCCGCTTTGCAGAAGGATATCGAAACCGCCATTGCCAAGGAGGAGTACGAGGTGGCCGCCAACCTGCGCGACAAGATCCGCGCCATGAAGGAGGTTCGCCCGTCCGAGGAGAACGAAGGGAACGACAATGACGCTTGACGACATGCTTCGACGCCACGGAAGCTGGCTGGAGGCCGGCGTTGATGAAGGCCCGGTGATCAGCAGCCGGGTTCGGCTTGCCCGCAACGTGGAGGACTACTGCTTCCCCGGCTGGGCCAGCGAAGAGGAAAACCATGCGGTCTGGAAACAGGCTGGCTCGATTTTCGAATCCATGGAAAAACATTTCATCTGCTGGGGCATGCAGGACATGTCGCCGCTCGACAAGGAGATTCTCTTCGAGCGCCATCTGATCAGCCAGGAGATGGCGCAGCAGGACGATAGCTGCGGGGTTTTTGTAAGCCCGGACGAATGTCTGTCCATCATGGTGAACGAAGAAGACCATATCCGCATCCAGTCGCTGCAGTCCGGCCTGAATCTTCAGAAGGCCTGGCGTGCCGCCGACGAGATGGACGATGAGCTGGAAACGCATCTGACCTACGCATTTTCCCCGAAACTGGGATATTTAACCTCCTGCCCGTCCAATGTCGGCACCGGCATGCGGGCCTCCGTTATGCTGCACCTTCCCGGGCTTGTGCTGATGGAGGAAATGGAGCCGGTCATCAACGGCATCTCTAAAATCGGTTTGGCAGTCCGCGGCATGTGGGGCGAGGGTACCGAGGCCGCCGGAAACATGTTCCAGGTATCGAACCAGATTACGCTGGGCCGCCGGGAGGACGAAATCATTGCGCACCTCGAACAGATCGTGCTGGAGCTGATCGAGCATGAAACCAATGCGCGCATCCGCCTGATGGACGAAAAGTCGCTTATGGTGGAGGATCACGTGGCACGCGCCTTCGGCATCCTTTCCAATGCACGGCTGATCTCCAGCGGCGAAGCCTTGAACCTGCTTTCCACATTAAGGCTGGGGCTGGACCTCGGCATGATCGATCAGTTTTCCCGGCGCGAACTGGATATGCTCTTTATTTCCATCCAGCCGGCACATCTCCAGAAACATGAAAGCAAGGATCTCGAACCCGAGCAACGCGATGTTGTGCGCGCCGAAATGTTGCGCGACTACATGGAAAATGCTACCCAAGACGATGACCTTGAATAGTTTTCAAAGGTTCAGCAATACGTAGTAAGGATTAATCATGGACAATTTTACACCACGGGCACAGCAGGTATTGCAGTTGGCACGCAAGGAAGCCGACCGCTTTAATCATGGCTACGTCGGAACGGAACACATTCTACTGGGATTGATCGCCCTCGGGCATGGCGTTGCGGTAAACGCGCTCCAGGCTCTGGGCATTGATCTGGCCTCCGTGCGCCTGGAAGTCGAGAAAGCCGTCGGCACCGGCCCCGAAACCAAGACCATCGGAAACATTCCCTTCACGCCGCGCGCAAAAAAGGTGCTCGCATTGTCTGCCAGCGAGGCCCGCGGGCTGGGGCACAGCTATGTCGGCACCGAACACATCCTCCTCGGACTCTTGAGAGAGGGCGAGGGGATCGCCGCCCGCGTACTGGAAAACCTTGGTGTCGATCTCGACGAAACCCGCTACGAAATCATGAAGACCCTCGATCCCGACTACGATCCGGACGCCGAGGGCGAATTTATGGAAGAGGGCGACATGGAAGCCCCCTCCATGGGCGCTGCACAGCCGCGCGGAAAGGGTAAATCCAAAACACCTGCGCTCAACACGTTCGGCCGCGACCTCACCAAGCTGGCCAAGAACGGCGAGCTCGACCCCGTGATCGGGAGGATGGACGAGCTCGAACGCGTGGTTCAGATTCTATGCCGCCGCACCAAGAACAACCCGGTACTGCTCGGCGAAGCAGGCGTTGGCAAAACGGCCATTGCCGAAGGGCTTGCACAGGTCATTTGCGATGGAAGCGTACCGGATCTGCTGGTCGACAAAAAAGTGATCACGCTCGACCTTGCGCTCATGGTGGCCGGCACAAAATACCGCGGCCAGTTCGAAGAGCGCATCAAGGCCGTCATGGATGAAATCCGCAAGGAAAAGAATGTCATCCTCTTCCTCGACGAACTGCATACCATTGTCGGGGCAGGCTCCGCCGAAGGCACCATGGATGCCGCCAACATTATCAAGCCCGCCCTGTCGCGCGGCGAACTGCAGTGCATCGGTGCCACCACGCTCAAGGAATACCGCAAGTTTATCGAAAAGGACGCCGCCCTCGAACGCCGCTTCCAGACCGTCAACGTCAAGGAACCCTCGGTCGAGGATGCCATAGAAATCATGAAGGGCCTGCGCGCCAAATACGAGGAGCACCACCACGCGCAGTTTACCGACGAAGCGCTCACCGCCGCCGTCGAATGCTCGGCCCGCTATCTACCCGACCGCTTCCTTCCCGACAAGGCCATCGATCTCGTCGACGAAGCCGGCGCCCGCGCCCGCATCGGCAGCATGAGCCGCCCGAGTGAACTCAAGCAGCTTGAAGAGAAGATCCTCGCCTTCGAGAAAAAGAAGAACGACGCCATCCACGATCAAAAATTCGAGGATGCCGCCAGCTTCCGCGACCAGGAGCGCCAGACCAAGGAAGAGCTCGAAAAGATGCTCGACGAATGGCGCAAGAAGCGCGACGAAAACAAGACGGTCGTCACCGACGAAGACATCATGGTCATCGTCTCCAAATGGACCGGCATTCCCGTCATGAAAATGGGCGAAAAGGAAATGGAACGCCTGCTCCGCATCGAAGAGGTTGTGGGGCAGCAGGTCGTTGGGCAGGAAGAAGCCGTCGGCGCCATTTCCCGCGCACTGCGCCGCTCCCGTGCCGACCTCAAAGACCCCAAGCGTCCCATCGGCTCCTTCATCTTCCTCGGGCCGACCGGCGTTGGTAAAACACTGCTGGCCAAAACCCTTGCCGACTTCATGTTCGACGACCCCGAATCGTTCATTCAGATCGACATGTCCGAATACATGGAAAAGTTCAACGCCTCGCGTCTCGTCGGATCGCCTCCGGGCTATGTCGGCCACGAAGAGGGCGGGCAGCTCACCGAGCGCGTACGCCGCCGTCCCTATTCCGTTGTCCTCTTCGACGAAGTCGAAAAGGCGCACCCCGACGTCATGCACATGCTCCTCCAGATCATGGAGGAAGGCCGCCTGACCGACAGCCTTGGCCGCAGTGTCGATTTCCGCAACACCGTCGTCATCATGACCTCCAACCTTGGAGCGCAAGAGGTCAAGAAGGCCGGCGCGCTCGGGTTCGCCCCCTCCAACGAAGAGGTGGACTACGAAAAGCTCAAGGAACTGATGATGGGCATCGCCAGGAAAACCTTCAAGCCCGAGCTGCTCAACCGCCTCGACGACATGATTGTCTTCCGCGAGCTCAACAAGAAGGATCTTGAAACGATCATCGACCTCGAACTGGCCAACATCCAGAACCGGGTTCTCGGACGGAACATTGAACTCAAGATCACCAAGTCCGCCCGTAATTTCCTGCTCGAGAAAGGCTACGACAAAGCCTACGGCGCGCGACAGCTCCGCCGCACCGTCGAACGCTTCCTCGAAGACCCGCTCGCCGAGGAAATCCTGCGCAGTAAAATCCTTAACGACTCCGTCGTCACCGTCGGCGCCAGCAAGGACAAGCTTCTCTTTTCCGGGGAACCCGCCGAAGAGAAAAAGAAACCTGCGAAGAAAAAAACCGCCAAGGCCGGAGAAAAACCTGCCGAGAAAAAGCCTGTTGAGAAAAAGGTATCCAAGGAAAAGGTACCCAAGGAAAAGCAGGCGGAAGAGTAGGGCACAACCCGGAACCATCCATACCTTGAACCGAGCCACGCCGCCATCGCCGCGTGGCTCTTTTCATGTCAGCCCGAATGACCAACCCCTGCATATCTCAC
>JBDLJW010000011.1:0-24624 GCA_039714135.1 Verrucomicrobiota bacterium | reverse complement strand
GAGCGCGGGCCGCGCGAAAGCCTGCGGATGGTTCTGAAGTACGACTATGAGGTGTTCCTTGCCGATCGGGTCGATGGCGGTGTTGAGTTGCTCCGCGAAAAGAAGCCGGATCTGGTGATCATGGATATCCGCATGCCGGAAAAGAACGGAATCGAGGGGTTGCAGGAAATTCGTGAGATTGATCCCCAGGTGTCCATTATCATGCTCACGGGCTATGGCGACCTTGAGACCGCCCAAAAGGCGATCCGCTTCGGCGCGAACGACTATCTCCAGAAGCCTTTCGATGTCAATGAGATCCAGGAGATCATCAAGAAGTATATTGATCGCGCCAAGCTGAGCAAGCGCAAGTGCAAGGCTCAGGAAGAGATGCAAAAAATGGCGCAGTCGCTGGGGCGCGAAGCAGGAAAATCCAACAAAATGACGGCTCTCGGCGCCGCTTCCTCCGAGCTGGTGCGCGATCTGCGCAATCCATTAACCATTATCCGTGGCTATCTTGATTTGCTGGTTTATGAGCTGAAGGAAAAGCAGGAGATGAGCTCGCCTGGCATGGATGAATATCTCTGCCAGATCGAGTCGAGCGTTGAGCGGTGTTCGGTTTTGGTTGAATCGTGGCGTACGCTGGGACGCATGGATTTTTCACAGATGCAACGGTTGAACCTTCCTTCATTGCTTAACGACTGTTTTCGCGGTGTAGCCGCCCACTCGGAGATTTCATTTTCCATGCAGGCGGACGGGGCGGAGGAACAGTATGAAATGCTGGGTGAGCTCCCGCAGGTGAGGCGCGCTTTGCAGAATCTGATTGATAATGCCGTTGCCGCTGTTGAGTACCAGTCCGAGCCCTCGATCAGTGTGGTGTGTTCCATGGACAATGCCGATATAGAAATCCAAATCAAGGACAACGGGTGCGGGGTGGATACGAAGACCCTCCGCTGGATCTTCGAGCCGTTTGACAATACGGCAACGATTGAGAAAGGGGCGGGTCTTGGGCTGTTCATTACCAAAAAGGTTCTAGAGGAACATCGTGGAACGCTTCAGTTTGAGAGCCACGAGAGCGAAGGTACGATTGTTACCGTGCGCGTTCCTCAGGCCCACACTGCTCTTGGTTACTATTCCCGCCCCGATACGGCCGCTCAGCTTTAATAGGTTGGAAAATGGAACTTACACCTTCCGCAACTGAAGCAGTCGAGGCTTGGCGGCAGGATATTGGTGAAGACTCGGTTGTTGCCGATGCCGCGACCCTTGAAACATACGCTCAAAGCGTTTGTGCATCGGAACGTCGGATTGTGGCGGTTCTCATGCCGGAGTCGTCCGAAGACGTCCGGAAGATTGTGGCCTCGGCCAATATGCACAAGGTTCCTCTCTACCCCATTAGTTGCGGCAAGCAGTGGGGAATGGGCTCCCGGCTACCCGTAAAAGACGAAGCGGTCATTGTCGACCTCGGGCGACTGAATCGGATCGTTGAGGTAAATGTGGAATACCACTATGCCGTCGTTGAACCCGGGGTTACCCAGCAGCAGTTGCTCGACCATATAAAGGCGAACGATCTGCCGCTTATGCTCAACGTTACCGGCTCCACTTCCGATACAAGCCTGATCGGTAATGCAATGGATCGTGGTGTTGGCTATTTCGACTCCCGCGCCAGCGGCATATCCAACATGCAGGTTGTTCTCGGCAACGGCGAAACCATCCAGACCGGCTTTGGCCACTACGCCGATGCCAAGACCAAGAACCTTTACCCCCACGGCATCGGCCCCTCGCTTGACGGTCTTTTCCCCCAAGGGAATTTTGGAATCGTTACCTCTGCCTGCATCGATCTGATGCCCAGGCCCGATGCGCACATGGCAGCCATCATCAAGGTTGATGCAGAAGAAAAACTGCCCCTGCTCATCGATGCGCTCGTCCAGCTTCGTTCGCGGGGCATATTCCACACCGTTGCGCACGTAGGGAATCGCGAGCGTTCCTATATCACGCTTGCGCCATTGCTTTATGAACAGTTGGTTGAGGCCGGCGATCCGCCCGATGAAGCGACCCGTGCCAAGGCCGTCAAGATGCTTGAAGACAGCGGCTTTGGCCCGTGGAGCGCGGCGATCGGCGTGCTCGGGACCAAGGCTCAGCTTAAGCTGGCAAAGAAGGAGATTCGCAAGGCCGTTGGAGGGTTTGCCAAAGCCCTGTTTCTTAACGATGCCCTCGTTGCAGGGGCAAAGGCCGTGGGCGAAAAGCTTTCGTTCATCCCGGCGGTGCGCAAGCAGCTAATGATGCTCAAGGCGGTTGAGCCCGTCTATGGTTTCACGCGCGGCGAAGCAACCGACAAATCGCTTAAGGCTGTCTATTGGTCTGCCGGGGATTTCATGCATTTGGAAGAGCCGGACCCTGATCACTCCAACAGCGGACAGCTTTTTTGCCTGCCGATCATTCCGGCTTCAGGGAGGGAGGTGCTCGAAGTTGTTCGTGACACCCATGAAACTTTTGCCCGCCATGGTTTCGAGGCCGCCATTACCGTCAACCTTATGACGACCAAAGCAATGGAAGGGGTCGTTAGTCTTGCATTTGACCGTCGGAATGAAGAACAGGTCAGGGCGGCGCATGCCTGTATTCAGGAGATGGAGGCGCACTATATGGAGCAGGGATATCCTCCGTATCGCGTTGGGATTAACTCCATGCACCACGTGGTGCATGAGGAGGATTCCTTTTGGCGCACGGTTCGCGATCTAAAGCAGGTGTTCGACCCCAACAACATCATTGCTCCCGGCCGCTACAATCTCATTTGATTCAGGGGTTGAGGTTTGCGGATTCTATATTAAACTGTCATCAGTGTCTGAGTATCGGAGACGTACTGAATGATGTTTAAAGATATAATCTGCATTGTGATTGCCTATCTGCTGGGCGGCATCTGTACAGGCTATTATCTTGTGCGCCTTAAGGCGAAGCAAGATGTCCGTGAGCTCGGTAGCGGCGGAGTGGGTGCCCGCAATGTCGGTCGGATTCTCGGCAAGCCCGGCTTTGTTGTCACGTTGACGGGCGACCTGCTCAAAGGTTTGGCCGCAGTATTGCTTGCCCGGAAATTCGAAGTTGCCGAGTCTGCCGTTTCGCTGGTGCTCGTTGCCGTCATTGCGGGCCATATCTGGCCGCTTCCCCTCCACTTCCGAGGCGGGCGGGGCATTGCTACGGCCATTGGGGCCTATCTTGCCTACGATCCCGGCCTTGCATTGCTGTTGCTGGGGCTCACGGTTGTGCTGATGGTTTTTCGGCGCGGGTTTATTCTTAGTGGTTTGACGGCTTTTCTGCTGTTGCCGCTTGTCGCCTATGTTTTGGAAATGCCAGGCCATGCCGTAGCGGCTCTGGCGGGAGCATCGGTCATCATTCTTTTTGCGCACCGCGAACGCATCCGCAAAGCGTTTGCCGAGGTATTGCCCTCGCGGGAGGCATAGGATTTTTTTTATTTTGACCGCTGATTTGTGGGTCTGCGGTGCTTTAAAAGGGGAAAAATATGGGATTGCTCGACGGATTTGTCTTCAAGATTGCGGAACAGCCATGGGAAACCGAGGCGGTTCATGCATTAAACTATAAAACCTTTGTCGAGGAGATTCCCCAGCACGAGCCAAACCGGGAAAAGAAGCTGGCCGACAAGTTTCATGGGGAAAATACCTACATCATCTGTGTCCATGAAGAACGCAAGACGCTCGCCGGGATGATCGCTTTCCGGGACAAGCGTCCTTTTTCCCTCGACCGGAAGCTCGAAAATCTCGACTCCTATTTGCCCCATGGGCGCTCGCTCTGCGAGATCCGCCTGCTGGCCGTTGAGGAGGAATACCGCTACACCCGCATTTCGCAGGGCCTCATCGCCACGCTCGTGCAGCATGCCATCGACTGCGGGCACGACCTCGCTGTTATTTCCGGCACCGTCCGTCAGGCCAAGCTGTATAAATATCTCGGTTTCATACCCTTTGGCCCTTTGGTCGGCAGCGAGGACGCACAGTACCAGCCGATGTATCTCACCCTCGAAGCCTATTCCGAGCTCAAGACCCGCTCTCGCTCCTTTGCCAAGGATTCCCCGGAGCTTTCCAACGACGATACCATGCTCTTCAATTTTCTTCCGGGACCGGTCGACCTCTCCAGACAGGTCGGCGAGGTTTATGGAGGCAAGCCCTGCTCCCACCGTGGCGAAACATTCGTGAAGGATTTTCAGAAAGTACGTGAACTGTTGTGCGATCTGGTGAATGCCCGGCAGGTTGAAATTCTAATGGGGCCGGGAACCCTTGCCAATGATGCCGTTGCCGCGCAGCTGTCATTGCTCGGCAGACCGGGACTGATCCTTGTGAGCGGAGAGTTTGGTCGCCGCCTCGTCAAAAATGCCAACGGTGCCAAACTGTTTTTCCACACCCTCGAGATCCCGGAAGGGCAGTCCTTCCAACGCGATGAAATTGAGAAGGAGCTTCGTGAGCATTCCGATGTGGAATGGATCTGGGGAACGCACTGCGAAACCTCCACCGGCGTGCTCAACGATCTGGAGATGTACAAGGAGATATGCGCCAAACACGGGATCAAGCTCTGCATGGACTGCATCAGCTCCATTGGTACGGTCCCCGTCAACCTTTCTGGCGTTTACCTTGCCTCGGGAACCAGCGGCAAGGGCCTTGCCTCTATCTCCGGCCTTTCCATGGTGTTCCACAACCACGACCTTCAACCCGCGCCCGACTTCCTCCCTTGCGGGCTTGATCTCGGCATCTACCAGGCCAGTGATGGCATTCCGTACACCATCCAGTCCAATCTGGTCTACGCCCTGCATGCCGCGCTCAAAACGCATGATTGGGAAAAGCGTTTTGTAGGGATTCGGGACTGGTCCAGATCGATTCGCCGCAAGCTGGCTGAAATCGATGCCCCCATCCTTGCGCCCGACTCCTGCGCCATGCCCGCCGTTGTCACCATTGTCCTTCCGGAAGTCCATTCGTCGGAAACCATTGGCGACAAACTCAAGGACCACGGCGTTCTCATCAGCTATCGCAGCAACTACCTGCTTGAACGAAACTGGATCCAGGCCTGCATGATGGGTGCCGAAAACAAGCCTACCGAAAAGTTTGTCCGCCTGCTCAAGAAGGAGCTGAAAAGTTCCTAGCTCCGCCTTCAGGCGGTTCCATGCACGACCCACAAAACTTGCCGCCTGAAGGCGGGACTACAAACCTTTTCCTACGCCGTGGTCGGGCGATCGGCGACCCATTTGCGCATGTTGGCCTTGGTTTCTTTCCAGGTTTTGGAGTCGTTGCGCTCCTTTATGAATTCCTGGAAGAGGTGGAAGAACGACTGGCGGAAGGTCTCGAGGAGCACCATGCGCTCCTGGAATTTCCCGACACGGTCGAAGGCCTCGGTCTGCGGCAGCTTCAGGCTGCGGAAGATAAATTCATCGGCATCGAATGTGAAGGCCCAGGCCTCTTCGCCGCGGGCAAACTGTATCTTGGCCTTCTTCAGCTTCTTGCCGCTGAGCAGGGCGGTGCGCGCCTCGGCGCTGAGCATCGGCTCGCCCTTTTTCAGGGTGATCTCGTGTGCGCCTTTGCCTTCCATCACGAAAGTGAGCGGGCCTTCAACCATGTAGCCGATTTCCCCGACATCGGGAATATTGGCCAGTCCGCCGCGTTTTTCAGAGCTGTACCACAGCCACATCAGGAACTCGCGTCCGGCGGTGCCGTCGACCATGCCATCCTCTAGTTCGTCGGAAAAGCTGGCGGGGGTCCAGTTTTGCACATCAATGCTTTCGGTTTTGGCGGCGATTGTTTCCGGGTCAGCTACTTCGGCTCCGCAACCGGTGGTTTGCATCAGGCTCAGCACAAAGGCGTCGAGTTGCTTCTCGGAGGTGGCGGAGGCGTAGATCATGTGGGAGCGTTCATCGAAGACAAAGTCGATGCCTTTGAGCTGCGGCGGCATGTCGGGCAGAAGACGTTCCTTGACGTCCTTCTTGATTTCGCTTCGTGCCTGCTGATTGAGGTATTGCTTGTCCTCGGCCTCCATTACGGCCATTTCTTCGACAGCGCACTCGGCCTGAAGCAGGGAGGTGGGAACCTTTTTCTTGGCCTGGGTCAGCGTCAGGCGCAGATAGCCGCCGAGGAAGGCGTTCTCTTCGGTAATGCTGCGGTCAAGAAGGTGGCGCCCAGCGACCCAGCCGTGGACTTCCTCCTCGGCCAGAGTGGAGAGCGGCGGCAACGCCTGCGCTGCAAACTTATCGACATCCTGTGCATCCAAATCCCGCGATGCGAAAAACATGCGGAAACTCAACGATCCCTTTTCAAATCCCATTTTAAAACCTCATCTATCAAGTTCTTTTTGCCCTCGCAGAGGCGCAGAGGACGCAGAGTTTTTAATTGCATTGCTCCGCGATCTCCGCGCCTCTGCGAGGACTCTTTTTACCACGTCACGGTGATTCCGGTGGAGATGGCCGTTGGGCGCGGCTTCAGGCCGGGAATGGCCTGGAAGTTCGATCCCCATAGGTTTTCCACCCGGAACGAAAGGCGCACATTGTTGGCGAAGCGGGGGAGGTAATGCAAGCCCAGGGATGCATCGGCTCCAAAATCACTGCTTGTGCGGGCATCGTTTTCGGTCTGGTAGCGTGTGGTTTGGGCAAATTCCAGCGCAAATTCATTAAGGAAGTTCCAGTAGGCGGACAGGTTGAGCAGGTGCTCGGGATAGTCCAGTTCATAAAATCCGTCCGTCCGGTTGTTGTCTTTATGAACCCACTGATAGAAGGCATTCAGCTTCAATCGGTCGGAGGGGTAGTAGCTGATGCCCGTTTCCAGCCCGGCCACGTTCAGTGTTCCAAGGTCGATAGCCGTTGTGGCGCCGATCCAATCCGATGCGTTTTCAAGCCGGCGATGGAATACCGCCGCGCGCCAGTCGAGGCTGGCCGAGAGAAACTGGCGAAGCCCCAGTTCGGAGTTTTGCGACTTCTGCATTTGGAGCAACGGCTCGCTTTCCAGGCTTTGGAAGTCCGGCTGCCGGACGGTTTCGGAATAGGATGCGTAGATTTGGCTGTTGTCCGTTGCGAACCAGTCGATCCCTGCCTGCGGAAGCCATTCAGCGGCTTCCGAGCTTTGGAAAACGGAGTTTAGCCCCACCTTGAGGGTGACGCGTTCGAATCGTGCTTCCGGCAAAACCAAAACGGAGCCCCTTGTTCGATCCCGCCCATCGGCATATTCGTTCTCGACGTCACCGCGCAGGTTCAGCGCAATGTGTTGGATCTCTATGGTGCGGCCTTCAATCGCCATCGCGCCAAAGCGGGAGCGGACATTGCGGGCAATAGGGGTCAGTCCTATTATTTCATCATCGAACTGCCGCCACGCGGCACTTGTGCGGAAATAGGCATCGTCCAGCTCGCCGTGCGTTGCGCCGAGGAAGACCAGCGCATCCTCGGTTTTCTGTTCGGCATAGGTTGCGGGGTCTTGCCCGTAGTAGCCCTGCGCACCGAAATCCTTTTTTTGTCCGGCTCCGATCAGGTCGATCTGCCAGTCGTTCGCGAAGTGCTGGATGTGTGCACCGCCGGCATAGCGGTCATAGTCGTTTTCATTATAATCAACCCGCCGCGCCTTTTCCCCTTCGAGGAACCCGCCCACGCCGGAAGCGAATGCGGAAGCGTTTGCCGAGTAGTGCTCCCGTGTGCCAATGGTAGCACCTGCTTCCCCGTTCTGCTCCTGCGGTACGGTAGTGTAGGCGGCGGTTCCGACGAGATGCCCGGAGGCATTGCCCAGCCCATATTGCGTGGCGGGGTTGGAGAGCAGGGATCCAAAAATTGGAAGTTCGGAATTAAAGTGCGCGGAGTAGGGGACTTTCAGATTCAGCCCGTTGATCGAGATCCCTGTGCCGGTGTAGCTACTGCCCCGGATGGAAAGATCCTGTTGCGCCAGGCCTTGGTGGTTCACCAAAATAGCCGGGTTGGCTTGTGCGGGATAGGTAGACAGGGCAAGAAGCAGGCAGAATGCCTGCAGTACGTATCGCCGGCATCTTGCCGGCCTTGTCCCGCGGCGGTTCATCAGCAAAAATCCTCGATGGTTTGCTGGAGGGCGTAGACGGCGGCACGCAGTTCGTCGTCGGTGATGACGAGCGGGGGCATGAGGTAGAAGGTGTTTCCGAGCGGACGGAAAAGATAGCCCTGCTCAAAAAGCGATTGCTTGATCCTGGCAATCGTCGGCTTGACTTCGGGCTTGAGCTCCACCACGCCGATCATGCCGAGGAAGCGCAGCTCCTTCACGCATTCCAGATCGGCCATGGGCAGCATCCACTGCTTCATCTTTTTTGCCATTTCGGCAGCGCGCTCAACCGTGTCCTCTGCTTCGTAGATGTCGAGTGCGGCGAGTGCGGCGGCGCAGCCGATCGGGTGGCCGGCATAGGTGTTGCCGTGGTAGAAGGAGCAGTCTTTTTCGCCTGCATCGGTAAATGTGTCGTAGAGCTTGTCCTTCACGACGCAGGCGCTCATCGGCATGTAGCCTGCTGTCAATGCCTTGCCGACCGTGACCATATCCGGGTCGATATCTGCGTGGTTGAACGCAAAGCGTTTTCCGGTGCGTCCGAAGCCCATGGCCACCTCGTCGATGATCAGCAGGACGTCGTTCTTGGCGCAGCAGTCGGCCAGTTTTTTAAGGTATCCAGCCGAATAGATCTTCATGCCTGCCGAGCCGAGGCAGAGCGGTTCGACGATCACTGCGGCCAGCTTGTCCGCATGTTGTTCAATCACCCCTTGGCTTGGCAGGAATCCGTCCGGATCTTCGTCCGACGGAATGGGGAAGGGTAGTTTGGCCGGGTGTGACACCGCGTTTTCGAACGGCTTGTGGAAGCCGTCAACGAATCCGGCGCCGAGTGCGCCGAGTGAGTCGCCGTGGTAGCCCTGATCCATTCCGATCACCCAGGTTTTCTCGGGGCGGCCGACATTGTACCAGTATTGAATCGCAATTTTCAGTGCCGCCTCCACGGCCGAGCAACCGTCGCTGGCAAATACAGAATGGCGATCCGGCGTTGGCATCAGGCGGGCCAGTCGTTCCGCCAGCGCCAGCACGTTCGGATGGGTCTGGCTGCCGGTGATGCAGTGCTGCAAAATACCCGCTTGCTCCTGAATAGCCTTCACCACCTTCGGGTGGCTGTGTCCCAGTGCGCAGGCCCACCAGCTTGAAACAATGTCGACATATTGGTTTCCCTGGTCGTCGAAGAGATAAATCCCCTCGCCGCGCACCATGTTCGGGAAGCCTTTTTCAATTGCCGAAAACGGCGTGTAGGGATGGAATATTTTATTGATTATTTTTTTATTCATGGGCACTTCGGCAATAGTTAGCTACATACCAGTTACACAAAAGTAGGCACAATATATGGGGTTGTGTGCTTAAATTCTGTCAATTGTTCTACATATTGTGGTCATCATTGTTGGTTTTTTTCTGTGAATCACACACCAGTCACACAGATCATCCCCAGCTTGGGATATATTTTTTCTTCGTTGATTTGTTTTCTGGATCAGATGGTTTAATGACTCCCTCTCCTAATGCATCTCGTATAACCCGAGAAACCATCGAATAGTTTTTTTGGTCAATTCCTAGGCGAGCACGCAATGTTGAGTTACTCATGAAGTCTCTGCATACCCAGCGCAGAACCGCATGTTGGTAACAAGCGCGAATGCGGTCAATTCTGCTCATGTCTTTAAAGTCGCGATAGGAAAAAAGCGTCACACGCGTGAATTGTGGTTCGCTTTGGAAGTCAGGAGCCGGCAACTGGCCCAGTTCAATGGCGCCAAGCGCCCGGTCAACTCCGCTTCCCCGTTCCTCGCAGATATTCATTCGTCGCATGAGGGATGCAAGTGTTTCGTTGCGTGAGCGCGGTGCATGGTCGATGAAGCGAGCTGTATCGACCAGTGGATGTCCTGGATTGCTGATTTCTAAGCGGGTGGCAAAGATTTCCACCATCGGTCCCGTACCAGATATGGAGAAATCCTGGTGGATGATGGCATTGGCAACGAATTCCCGGATCGCAACCTTCGGATACATCTTCTGTTCGACGCGCAAAGCATCTTCGATTAGCTCGTTGGCAGGAAGTTGGTCGTGGATATAATCAATTAATCCTGCAAACCCAACAGCGTATCCTTTTGTTCCTGATAGTTCTTTGTTTGCATTGATCCGCGTATCATCGGAATAAACGATGACCCGCACAGCCTTACGCTTCAATGTTGGAAACAGATCCAGATCTTTTGCAAAAAGGATGCCTCCTAGGTTAGTTATGCCGTAGCGGGAGCCATCGGGTTGGATGATGTTTTCCTCTGTGAGTTTATCAAGAATGCCATTTCGATTATCAGGCAGAGGGATATCCAGCAGATCGAACACTGATGGATAATCGATTTTCCTGAGTATATCGTCCCCGCTTTGTCTTGAGAGGGCAATTCCTGCCTCGAAGGGTGTCGGCGGTGTCATTTGCCAAATCTTACGTTCTTTCTCAGGAAACTTCTTTAGATTGTGCTTATGCTCGCCAACACGAATAAAAGCTTCGCCTGAAAACATCACGGGGGTGTTTCGTGTGGCATCTACACGGAAAACTACAACTGGGTTTCCATCATAATCATATTCATGAATGTAAAAGTCCACATGTGGAGCAAGAAGCCGGGCAAGCCAAGGTTCAAGATCTTCGTTACCTTTGCCCTTGGTGCGATGGGGTTGGAATGAAGTGCCTACGACATCGTGGGTTTTATTTTTGATTCCATAAAGCAAATAGCCATGCGGTTTATTTGCCAAGCAGGCAGAGTTGCTCAATGCCGAAAGATATTCCCCTATGAGCTTTGGTTGGTCATTGTTCTCCTTGAACTCCAACCATTCCGTTTCGCGGGGTTCTTTTCGTAATGCGTTAATTAGCTTGCGAAGATTCATTTCAAATCCCTAGCTGGTTCACGATTTTCTCAACTTCAGCGACGACGGGAATGGGCAGGTCGTCGTAGTTGGGCTTGGGGGGGGTGAGCTGGGCGCAGTAGGGGATGGTTCCGAGGATGGGAACCTTGCCGAAATGTTCGATGGTATTGATGTTGTCGCTTTCGATGAAGCCGGGCTTGTCGTCGGTGCTGGCGATAAAAACAACTCCGGCAATATCGAGCCCATCGGCGCGGAGCGTGCGGATGGTAAGCAGAGTGTGATTGATGGTTCCAAGACCGGGGCGGGCGGCAATGAGGACGGGGAGCTTCAAAGCCTGCATCAGGTCAAGCATGGTTTCCCTCTGGTTGAGTGGAACCAGAGTCCCTCCTGCGCCTTCAGCGATTACGAATCCGTAGTCGGAGGTCAGTGTTCGGGCGGCAATCACCATTTCGGCAATATCGATTTCCGTCCCTGCCATTTCGGCGGCGAGGTGTGGAGAGCAGGCTGGTTCGAAGCGGTAGGGCGACATGGTCTGGTAGGTTTCGGAGTCAACCTCCATCGCGGCCATTGAGAGGGAATAGTCGAGGTCAGGAACGGAGAGGCAAGAGGCATTAGGCACTAGGCATGAGGGATCACTAGTGCCTGTTGCCTGTTGCCTGCTGTCTGCCGGCTTACAGCCGGTTTGCGCCGGTTTCATGGGCGCGGCATTGATGCCGCGGCGGCGTAATTCGGCGAGTAGCAAGGCGCTTAGCGCGGTTTTCCCGATGTCGGTATCGGTTCCTGTAACAAATAGTCCGTTCATGCAGGCCACCATGCCCGAAAACTACTTGGTCAGCAAGAACGTAGCCGTTTCGTAGGTGGCGTAGACTCCGCCGTCGGAGGCATGGCTATCCTGATAGTCGGCAACAAGCCGGCTTAGTTCGGTGCGGGAGAGCGGGGCGTTGCCTGCACTGACCTTTCCGCCTGTGACGCCCTGTTCGTGAATGGCTTTAAGGAAGGCCTTGGCATCGTTGTAGATGATTTCCTCTTCGCTATGCTTCCGCCGTTCCACATGAAAGCCGGTCGCCTGCAGGCTGGCGATGGTTTCCTCGTAGGTCGGCAGGGTCAAGGCCGGGGTTTTTTCGGGGGCGATGGTTTTGCGGAGTTCGTGCAGTTCCTTGAGTGTGTCTTGGAGCATCATGCCGAGCGCAAAGGTGCCGCCGGGCTCCAGGCATTGATAGATGTTTTCGCAGGTCGCACGCAGGTCGGCTACCCAGTGCAGTGCCGAGCTGGAGACGATCAGCGGATAGCGGTCGCCGCCCCAGTAGGTTTGTGCATCGCCGACGATCCAGTTGATTTGCGGGAGGCGGCTGAATTTGGCGCGGCTGTGTTCGACCATTCTTTCGGCTACGTCAACCGCATCGATCAGCACTTCCGGGAAGCGCTCCGCCAGCAGGCGGGTCAGCTGTCCTGTGCCGGAGCCGAGCTCAAGGATTTGTTCGGGATACATTTCGGGCAGCATGGAAACCACCGACTGTGCCAGTGCCAGTTGCGGGCGGGCGTGGCGGTCGTAGGTTTCGGCTGCGGCAGAAAATCGTTTTTCAATCATTGGAGTTCCCTGAAATTCGTCGCGCAGGTTGCGCCATTTCGGACTTCAATGCAATCCATTGGTTGTTTCGATATGCTTTACTTTGCCGGGCATTCGCGCTATTGGATTTTTATGAAACGGAGAAACAGATGATTCATGAACTAGCCGAATTTCTGCATATTACCGACGGAACCGCCAAAAAGATGATCTATACCTTGATCGCGGTGGCCGGACTCTATCTCCTAAAGGTTCTTACGAACAAGCTTGTCTGTCGGCGGCTGGATGATGATCGCCGGCGTTATCACGTTCGTAAAACCACCACCTACGTCTATACGGCAGTGATGATTGCAGTGCTTGGCTCCATCTGGTTCCAAGGGATGGCTTCGCTGGGAACCTTTCTTGGTTTGGCCAGTGCGGGCTTGGCGGTGGCGATGCACGACACCATTGCAAACATGGCCGGGTTTTTCTTTATCGGTGCGCGCAAGCCCTTTCAGGTGGGCGACCGGATTCAGATCGGTGAAACCGCGGGCGATGTAATCGATATTCGACTCTTCCAGTTCAGCCTTGTCGAAGTCGGGAACTGGGTCGATGCAGATCAGAGTACCGGACGAATAATTCATATGCCCAACAGCCTTGTTCTCAGGCAGCCTCTCGCCAATTCCCACATCGGGTTCGAATATATCTGGAATGAAATCCCGGTGCTGGTCACCTTCGAGAGCGACTGGGAGAAGGCCAAGGAGCTGTTGCTGTCGATCGGAAGGGAAAATGCCGAGCACCTCACCCCGGGAGCGCAGAAGCAGATCCGGAAGGCCGCGCACAAATATCTCATTGTTGCCGGAAAGCTTACCCCCACGGTTTATACCGCGGTCAAGGATAGCGGGGTTTTGCTGACGATCCGGTATCTTGTCGATCCCCGCCAGCGGCGCAGTACCGAGCAGAAGATGTGGGAAGACATTCTCGCCGCCTTTGCCAAGGAACCGAAGATTGCCCTCGCCTACAACACGGTTCGTTATTACACGCCGGAATCGTAGCCCTATGCGCCGCGCAGGAGGATTTCACCGGCGCAGCCGGCCATGCGATCCTTTAGCTCGTGGAGCCGGGCGGAGGTCGTGCGGGAGAGGTTGCGGTACTTTTCTTCGGGCAGTTCATCGCGCGGAATGAAGGCCTGCAGGGCGTAGCGTTTAGAGCCGGCCACGATTTTCTTCACTTCATCCATTTGCTCGTTGGTATGGATGGTATCAATGATGGTGGTGCGGAACTCGTAATCCTTGGCTTCAAAGCGGATGAGGTCGATGGACTTTTGGATTTTTTCAATGTCGGAATAGCCCGCCACTTCGGGATAACCGGAAAACCCGCATTTGACGTCCATGGCAACGTAGTCGACAAGCGGAAGGCATTCCGCAAGTCGTTGCGGATTGGAGCCGTTGGTGTCGAGCTTGACGTCGAAGCCGAAGCGGTCCTTGAAAAAGCGGATCAGCTCAACAAGGTTGCTGTCGGAAGTCGGCTCACCGCCTGTTATGACAACACCGTTGATCCAGTCCTTCTTGAACTTATCGCAAGCCGCCCCGAGCTTGTTCCACGAAAGTCCGGCCTGCTTCCCTCCCATGAGCGCGGCATTGTGGCAAAATCCACACGAGAATCCGCAGCCACTAATAAAGAATACGGCCGCAAAATGTCTGGGGTAGTCCACCATCGACGGCTTTTCAAGATAGGCATAGATGGGGCTGGTCGTGGACATGAAGAAAGGTTGATACGCCGGACGCAGAGGGAGTGGCGACCGACGTATCGGGTGGAAAATTATTCTGCTGTTTCGTCAAGGATGGCTTTGATCATTTTTGGCGAAATAACGCCTTTTCCGACATTGGAATAGTCGGTTTGCAATCCAACATACTGGTAGAGCTTGGCTTTTTTACAGACGGGATCCTTTGCCCCGGGCTGTTTGGT
The DNA here is from genome assembly GCA_039714135.1 of Verrucomicrobiota bacterium. GTDB lineage: Bacteria > Verrucomicrobiota > Kiritimatiellia > Kiritimatiellales > Pontiellaceae > Pontiella. The sequence continues at coordinate 10,257 of JBDLJW010000011.1, read as the reverse complement.
GTTCAGCGGAACATACTCGCTCTCGCTTTCATTCCATTTGGTGATCAGCATGGCGGGGATGCGCGAGGGGTTAATGCACTCGGCTTCGGAAAAGGCGACGAGGCCATCGATGGTTTCAACATCGCAATAGAGTTTGTCGAAGTCGGTGTAGCCCTCTTTGGCGAGTAGTTTTTCCAGACGCTGGTTAAGGGTGTGGCACTTGTCGCAACCCTGCTTGCCGAATACACGGATTTGATATTTTGCAGCCATTGTTTTTCCTCTTACGCGGTTACGGGTTCTTGTTTTTCGGCTTCGACGATGTTGTATTTTCCGGCGTGACGGGCGAGCAATTCGCCGTAGCGCTTGGACTTGTTCCAGTTCTGCACTTTGCTGAAGTAGCCAACTACGCGGGTTTCGCCGACGACGTCGGTGGAGCCGCATTCAGGGCAGCTTTCAAGCAGCCCCCGGGTCTGGTGCTGGCAGTTGTCGCAGAAGGTGAATTCCGGAGATACGCACACCTGCGCAGATTGTGTGCGGTGGAATACCTCGGTCATCAAGTGCGCAATGGAGTCGGCGTCCGGCCGCTCCTCGCCAATGAAGCAGTGGGTGATGGCGCCGGACTCGATCATGCTGTGGTATTTCGATTGCTCGATAATGCGGGTAACGAGCGAAACATCGGCTTCGGCGGCAAGATGAATTGAGTTTGTATAATACTCGGCGTCGGCTGGTCCCTTAACGATGTCCCTGGACTCTTCGGGGAAGTAGATCATATCCGATTTGGCCAGCCTGCGGGCAGCGGACTCTGCGGGCGACTCTTCGAGGGTAAACTTGAGGTTGTGCTTTTTGGCCAGTTTCTTGGCCTTGGTGTACATGTGTGCGACAACCTTGAGGCCGAAGCGCTGGGCGTCCTTGCTGTCGTGCAGCTCCTGGCCGATGAGGAACTTCACCGCGTCGTTTACGCCGATAAGGCCGAGGATGTAGGTGCAGTTCTCAAGGTCGACATACGGCTTGCCGTCGTTGGCGGTCTTCCCGATCTGCCAGAGCGGATGGCCGGGGCCGCTAAGCATTTCGGCAGCCTTGGCTTTCTTCTGAAGGTGGGCGTCCACGGCGAGTTCCATGGTGTGGTCGAGCTCTTCGAAGAAGTTCTTTATCACGTCGCCGCCGGTGCGGGCCGCGCGGTAGGAGGCTTGCGGGATATTGATCGTGACGTTCTGGAAGCCGCAGAAGCGCATGCTTTCGGGATGCCTGAGCATCCGGTTGTCGGAGATGGTTGTGCGCAGGCGGCAGCAGGCGGAGAGGGTGACTTCGTCGCGGTCGAAGATGAAGTAGGTCGATCCGTTCTTGCTGGCAAGCTCGCAGGCTTCCTGGAAGATCGCGAACTGGGCGGGGTCTTCGTAGGTTTCGTCGGAAACGTGGAAGTCGCACTTCGGGAACTCGAAGATGCGCCCGTTGGCATCGCCTTCGCCAAATACCTTAAGCAGGGCACGGCAAAAGTCCTGCGCTTCTTTCGTGTAGTCGGCGTAGGTTACAATGGCCTCGCCGCGTTCGGTCAGGTTTTCACCGACAGCGGGATCGTAGGCGGTGCCTTCCTGATCATCGGCCAGCTCGCGCAGAACAAGACGCTTTCCAACCTCGGGATCATCATAGTAGAGGTCCATCAGCTTGTAGCCGCCGGTGTCGGTTTCGTTGCGCAGCTCTTCGGTCAGCTCGACGATGGTGCCATTCTTAAGGCGGAGCTGGTAGTGGCCGCCGGGGCCGATCGCCGGAACCGCCTTGAGGTAGGAGGGGACGCCGGTGTGGATGTTGAAGTCGAGGAAGAGCGTCTGGCCGCCGCGTGAGAAGGCGTTTTGCGATCCGTTGAAAATCAATTCCTGCGCGACCTGTTTGAGTTCGTTCTCGTCCATGTTCACGAGGAACGGAGCGTAAAGGATGTTGATGTAGGCGATGCCAAGCGCTCCGGCATAGTTGGCCTGCATCGAAGCGAGGAAGGTGTTGAGATGACCGGTCAGCACCGAAGCGGAGCGCGCGGGGCTCGACGAGGTGTTGAGGTTGATCAATCCGTTCAGGCCGTACTTCTTCACGTACTCAATGGAGTGGGAGGAACAGTAGACACGGGTGGGATAGCCGAGGTCGTGGACGTGGACTGCGCCGGTGTCGTGCGCGCGCTTTACTTCCGGGCAGAAGATGGTGTCGAGTGCCCATTGCTTGAGCACAAGCTCCGCGACGCCAAGGTTTACCGCTTCGGGGTTGTTGTTCACAATGTTCGAGTTTTCGGTCGATTTGGTGAACATCAGGCTTTCGAGATAGTCTTTGGACACGCGGTAGAGGGAGAGGTCGCGCAACTGGTGGGAATAGCCGCGCTCCATCAGTTCGTTGTTGACCAGCTCGCGAATGAGGGGGGTGCCGATGGTGCTCATGCTACTGGCAATAATGCGGTTTTCCACGGATTTTGCCACATTGATGGCCAGTTCGACGGAAAGGTCGGTCTTGTCGAGGATCTGTTTGACGATGCGCTTGCGATCCCAAGGGAGGTTGAGATTGCTGGAGGAGGATTCGACGAGGAGGAGGCTGGCATCGGTTACATCGACATTGCCGTTGGTATTGTCGCCGCGTACGCGGATGTTGCGCCGAGCAATTTCACGCTGCTTGCGGTAGCGCTTGTAGGAGGCTACGACCAGGGTTTCGCCCTGTTCGGCCAGAACGATTTCGACGAGATCCTGGACGTCTTCGATTTTTGGAATACGTTTTTCGTTTTCATCGGAATGAACGTAGAATTCGCTTTGCGGAGTATCCAGCTGCTGCATCACCTGGCCGGTCACCTTGGAGGCAAGACCTTCGTTTTTGGCCACCGAATGCTTGCGCGAAACCTCATCAACCGCACGGTCGATCGCCAGCTCGATTTTTTGCCAGCTAAACGGAACGATGAGTCCGGAGCGTTTCTGGAATCCATCAAACGTTGCGTTCAGTCGTTTATTTCTCCCTGACATATTTCTTCCCCCTTAATAATCATTGATTTATGAAAAAACAACCTAGTTAGCTCCTGAGGTCGGAAGGGAAGATATGCAATCACAGGTGTCAGTGTCAAGGGGTGACCACAACATATTGTGGTTTTAGTGAAAAACGGCTGTTTTTCGCCGATAATATAGTTGTTTCAGTATTCGATGCTTGGCGCGGCGCGGGAAATGCTGATTCTGGCGTTGATATTGCTAATAAATAGAACATAATTTGAATGGAAGAGGAAAGGAGGCGGTTTCAATGGTTTCAGAATGGCTAAGCTTGGTTGATGTTGCATTTTTCGCGACCGCAGTGTTGTTTGCGCTGGGGGGAAGTCAAAGAGGGTTTGCTGCGCAGTTGGCGCACATTATTACTTTTATGGCGCTTGGCATTTTTATGTTTTTTGCCTACCCGTCCATTTTTAGCTACATGGGTCGTCTGTTTCGAGATCTGGACGAGGCCTATATGGTGTGGATGATTCTTGCCGCGTTGGCTGTCTTCACCGTGGTCTTTTTCATCTATGTCAGCCGGATGCTGGCAAAGATGCTTAAAAAGCAAATTACCGACCGGTCGGATCACGCCTACGGTTTTATGCTGGGATTCATTCGAGGAATGTTGGTGGCTTTGTTTGCTATGGTCTTTATGGTGATTCTCGGCCCGGGCAGATTCTATAACTCCTTGAGTGACCGATCTCGGATTGGACAGTTTGTCTGCTACGAGATGGTTCCGCGCATTCAGCCGCGCATGACGCGCAGCGAGCTTGAGTCCCGTGTCGACAAGTTTCGCGAAGCCTTGATCTATCAGGAAGAGGCCGGGGTGCCGCCGGAGGAATAACAGGGTTTCTATTGGGCGCTTTGCTTGGACTGGATCTGCTTTGCCCGGAGCTTTCCTGCTTTTTTCTGCTCGTTCGAGAGTTTGTATTCCAGCGCCTTTATTAATGAGTCGTTGCCGTTTGATGCCGCCAGCAGTGCCCAGGCGTAGGCTTCCCCATAATCCTGCCCGACCCCTTTGCCGGTCATATGCAAGAAACCCAGATTGTGCTGGGAAGGCATGTGCCCTTGCATGGCGGACTTGGTGTACCATTTTACGGCTTCCTCATAATTCTGCTCGACGACCTGTCCCGTTTGGAGGCAGTAGGCCAGGAGATACTGGGATTCTGCATCGCCTTGTTCCGCCTGGGTTCTGATCTCCTGAATTGATGGCGAGGCGTTCTTTTCAACGGGCTTGTCGGCGGGCTGGGCGCTCTCTTCCTTATAGACCGCCGAGAGGACCACGCCGTCGCGGGACGTGATGGTGCATTGGCTGTATGTCTGGATGAGCTTGCCGTTTAGCGGGAATTCAACCGTAGGGGTTCCGAGCTGCCGATAGACCTTGGAGGTCGGGTCGCCTTCGACTATTCGGCCGGTGTCGGCCTGTTGCCCCATGGCAAGTGAGGCCGACAGCAATAAAAATAGAAGTATCCTTGCAAACATAGTTGTCCATTAATGGCAAAATATAGCGTTGCTAGCCACAAGAAATGTGAACTGAGGTTGCTTTCCGCATGATGTCGGCATGATTTCCATTGACCCGCACCCATGACCGGATAAGCTCTGGCGGATCAGGTATACTTAGACATGGCAATGATTCCAAAGGAGACGATCGAGGAGATCCGCTCCCGCTGCAACGTAGTGGAGGTGGTTGGCTCCTACCTGCCCCAGTTGCGCCGCCGCGGCTCCACCTTCAAGTGCAACTGCCCGTTCCATCAGGAAAAGACGCCCTCGTTCACCGTCAACGAAACGCGTCAGATTTTCCACTGCTTTGGTTGCGGAGCGGGTGGCGACGTCTTCCGTTTTGTCATGGACTACGAGAAGATCGACTTTGTTACCGCCGTGAAGATCCTCGCCGACCGTGTCGGGGTCGAGATTGTCTACGAAGGCGGGAACCCCGAAAAGAGCGGCGACAAGGACGCACTCTACAAGATTCACCGCGAGGCCGCCGCATTCTATCATCGCCTCCTCACCGAAGGCGCCGATGGTGCCGAGGCGCGGCGTTATCTCGAGGAACGCGACCTCCCTCCCGAGCTCCTCAAGGAATTCCAGGTCGGCTTTGCCCCCAACGAATGGGACGGGCTGATGAAGCGCGCGCTAAAAAAGGGATATACCGCCGAGCAGCTCGAAGCCGCCGGGCTGGTGGTTCCATCCGAGCGCAACGGCAAGACCAGCCACTACGACCGCTTCCGCAATCGTGTCATGTTCCCGATCTGCGACCCCATGGGGCGCGTCATCGGTTTTAGTGGCCGCATCATGAACAAGGCCGAAAAGGGGGCGAAATATGTCAACAGCCCCGAGACCCTGCTTTTCCGCAAGAACCAGGTTCTCTTCGCATTCGACAAGGCGCGCAAGCCCATTGTCGAAGCCCATCAGGCGATCGTTGTCGAAGGGCAGATCGATGCCATGCGCTGTCATCAAGCCGGTCTGAAAAACGTTGTGGCCTCGCAAGGTACCGCGCTTACCGAAAACCACGCACGGCTCATCAAGCGCTATGCCGATGAAGTGGTTCTCGTGCTCGATGCCGATGCCGCCGGCATCAAGGCAGCGCTGGCCTCGTCCGAAATATTCATTGCCGCCGAGCTCAGCGTCCGCGTCGTCACCCTCCCCGAAAAGGAGGATCCCGACTCGCTTATAAGGAAGAGCGGAGCCGAAGCCCTGACCTTGCTGGTGAAGGAGGCCGTGGCGGCACTCGACTTTCTCATCGAATGCCTCGGACGGCAGGAGGATATGAATACCGAGGCCGGGCGCATGCGCGTCGTCAAGGCCGTGCTCAACCTCATTCGCCACTGCCCCTCCGCCGCGCGCCGCGACCAGATGATCCATCGCGCCGCCGACCTGCTTCATATTTCCCCGCAGGCGCTTGGTCAGGATCTGCGCCGGGAGCAGCGCAACCAACGGCCCGCGCCGCGTCGTACCGAAGAGGCTGCTCCAAAGCCTGAGCCGGCCAGGGTCTATCCCAAAGAGGAGATTAGTCTGCTGGAGTTGCTGGTCCACCACTATTCCGACGTCCAGCCGCTGGTGCATGACTACCTTCGGCCCGAGCATTTGGCCGACCCGATTTGCCGCGAGCTCGTAGAAGTGCTGATGGTCGACCTCCCCGAGGCCCTCACCGAAGGATTTCAGGATTTCGATGAAGAGCGGCAGAGGATCATCAGCCGCGTGCAGGTGGAGGAATCGCGCTCGATTGATGCCGAAACTTCGCCGATCGAATTGGTGCAGCGCTATATACTTCTATTTTGGAAGAGCCACATCGAACGCGAGCAGGCGGCCTTGTCGCAGCGTAGCGACCTTTCCAACGAGGAGCGCTTCAAGGAAACCTCCCGTATCCGGCACGATCTCCATCTCCTTTCCAGTGGCTGGGCCCATGCCCAGCCCATGATCGAAGCCCGTCTTCATGCACCTTCCTGATGCTAAAAACAAGGCGATTAGGATTGACCTAGTTTAGATAAAGTCTAAATTAGCCCGCGATTTTTAAGCAGGGAATTGTCAAATGACCGATTGCCACGAAGAGGTGAAAAAGCGGATCAACGCGCTGTACAACATGCTCGCCGAGCATGATGGATATGGCGAAATGCATATCGACTTCAAGATCCTCAAGAAGGGTCAGAAGGAAGTCATTGTTCATTGTGGCAAGCAGTATCGCTACGTGGTCGACAGTTCTTCCATGCGTTGTTTGAAAAATTAATGTCATCGGGGTGCGCCCGAGGCGGATAAGAATGAATTTAAGGAGTCATGGGTTCTGCGAGGGAACGGGATGCCTTAAAGGAATAAATTAAAATGAAAAAAGGAATAGTCGCAGGTTTAGTTGTAGCATTGCTGCTGACAGGGAATGCTCTGGCCGCTGGTGAAGAGCATACCCATCCGCACCCCGGTCCCGTAGCGAACGGGATGGAGGGGCGCACGGTTCCCCAGAATATTCTGAACAACGTGGATGTGGGTTTCCTTGTGGAGCTGGAAGGGTTTTCCGCAAGAGCCGGCGATGTGAGCGAGAGCGATATTACGCTGGCCACGGTTGAACTGACCGTGGATGCCGATGTGGTCGATGGCGTTACGGCGCATCTGGGATTGCTGTGGGAAGAGGATGACACGGAAGAAAACATCCTCGACGAGGGATATATTACCTTTGGTGCCACCGAAGAGATTCCATTCTATGCCACGGCGGGAAAGATGTATCTGCCCTTCGGTAATTTCGAGAGCGCGTTTATCAGTGATCCGCTGACGCTGGAAATGGCGGAGATCAATCAAAGCGCGGCATTGGTCGGCTTCGGTAACAGCTGGGTTGATCTGAACGTGGGGGCTTTCAACGGCGACTTTGAAGAAGGAGCGGCCGACAATACCATCGACGACGTTTTTGCATCCATTGAGTTTACGCTATCCGAAAGCGTGGTATTGGGAGCCTACTGGCTGTCGGACTTGCTTGAAACCGACGGGTTCGAAGATTTTGCAGGCGTAATTACTTATGAGACCATCGGCGGGGCAGGGGCGTTCCTAAATGCACAGCTTGGGCCGGTTGTGTTGAATCTGGAATATGTGAGTGCCATCGAAAGGCTTAATCCGCTGGCGGCGGGGCTTCTTCCTTCGGCCTACAACGTCGAGGCTTCGATGCCGGTGCATGAAAAAGTTTCTGTTGGCATTAAATTTGAAGGCAGCGACGATTTCTATTCGGAGTTTGTTGGAACGCCGACCGGCAAACAGGCCGATTGGCAGACGGGATTTGTGGTTTCGTACGACCTGAACGAGCATGTGGTCCTTTCGGGCGAATACCTCCACGCCGACGGGCTGGATGGCGATGAGTCAGGTGATATGGCAACGGTGCAGGTTGCCTTGGTACTTTAAGTAAAAAAGAATACATGATTGTGGCGGGAAACAGCGATGAAGCTTAAGAAAATGAAGCGGGGCGATAGCGGAATGATTGTGGACTTCAGCACGGCTGACCCGCAGTATCGCCAAAAACTGCTGCGCATGGGCTTGAACCGCAATGCGGAATTCAGCGTGGTTCGCAAGGCGCCGTTCGGCGGCCCCATCGAGATCGAAGTCAAAGGCTCCCGCGTGGTGTTGCGCAGCGACGAGGCAGACGTACTCGAAGTGGAGAAAAAATGAGCAACCTGAAGATTGCTTTGGCGGGCAACCCCAACTGTGGGAAGACCACGGTGTTCAATGCCCTGACCGGCGCGCGCCAGCGGGTCGGAAACTGGCCGGGCGTGACGGTCGAGCGCGTTATGGGTGAATATACCCATTGCGACGCCATGGTCGACGTGACCGACCTTCCGGGCATTTACTCCTTCTCGGCGCTTTCCCTCGATGAGGAGGTTGCGCGCAAGCATATCCTCTTCGACACCCCCGACGTGGTTGTCAACGTGGTTGATGCCTCGAACCTCGAGCGCAATCTGTATCTTACCACCCAGCTTCTGGAAATGGATGTGCCGGTGGTCGTGGCGCTCAACATGATGGATATGGCCAAACAGCGAGGCATTCGCATCGAGGTCGAGCATCTCGAAAAGCACCTCGGTTGTCCGGTTGTGCCGATCGTCGCTTCCAAGAAAAGGGGCGTCGAAGAACTGCGCGAGGCGATTTGCAAGATCAGTAAATCACACCATAAGCCGGGCGTCCGCGTGGCCTATGAAAGGGACATCGAAGAGGTTCTCCAATCCATGGAAGCCAGCCTAGGCGATGTGGCGCTGAGCAAAAATATTTCCGCCCGCTGGCTGGCGGTCAAGTTGCTTGAAAAGGATGAGCTGGCCCAGGAGATTCTGGGCGCCGACAAGGCGCAGCTTCCCGACCTCGAAGAACAGCTTAGGAAGGTCGAGCATATCGTTGGCGAAGACGCCGATATGATTATTGCCGACGGCCGCTACGGCTTCATTCACGGTCTTGCGCTTGATGTTACGGCCGGCAGCGACAAGGCGCGGAAAACCTTTTCCGATGCGGTCGACAAGGTCGTGCTCAACAAGGTGCTGGGCTTTCCGGTCTTCTTCGGCATCATGTATATGGTCTTTGCCATCACAATTAATGTCGGTGGCCCGTTCATCGACTTTTTCGACGGCCTTTTCGGTGCCGTTTTTGTGGATGGCTTCGGCCATCTGCTGGAGTCGATCCATACGCCGGCCTGGGCGGTGGCGATCCTGGCCGAAGGGCTTGGCGGCGGCATCCAGACCGTCTCCACTTTCATTCCACCCATCTTCTTCATCTTCCTTTGCCTGTCGTTCCTGGAGGACTCCGGCTACATGTCGCGCGCGGCCTTCGTGATGGACCATTTTCTGCGGACCATCGGCCTGCCCGGCAAGGCCTTTATTCCGATGCTCGTCGGCTTTGGCTGCAACGTACCCGGCATCATGGCCACGCGAACGCTCGAAAGCCCGCGCGACCGGATTCTGGCCATTCTGATGAACCCCTTCATGTCGTGCGGCGCGCGCCTGCCGGTCTACACGCTTTTTGCCGCCGCCTTCTTCCCGCATCGCGGCGGCATCGTGATTTTCGCCATCTATCTCACCGGCATTGCGCTTGCCGTCATGACCGGTCTGCTCTTCAAAAGCACCCTGCTCAAGGGCGAGGTCACCAGCTTTGTCATGGAGCTTCCGCCCTATCATCTGCCGACCTTCAGCGGGGTGATGTACCACACCTGGCACCGCCTCAAATCTTTCCTCATCAAGGCGGGAAAAATCATCCTGCTGATCGTCGCCATTCTCGGCTTCCTCAACTCGATGGGCACCGACGGCTCGTTCGGCAACGAGGACTCCAAGGATTCCGTGCTCAGCGCCATGGGCCGTGCCGTGACCCCCGTCTTCCAACCCATGGGGATCGAAGAGGAAAACTGGCCAGCCACGGTTGGTCTCTTCACTGGCATCTTTGCCAAGGAGGCTGTCGTCGGCACGCTCGACTCGCTATACAACCAGCTCGAAACGCAAGACGCCGCCAGCTTGGAACTTAACAATTCAAAGGCGGAGCCGTTTGATTTCTGGGCCGGCATCATCGACTCCTTTGCCACCATTCCGGCGGGCTTTGAAGGGTTCTTCGACGGGCTCAAGGATCCGCTCGGGCTTTCCGGTGCGCTCGAAGAGGTCGACGAGGCGGAGCAGTCGTCCTACGCCTCCATGGTCTCGCACTTTGGCGAGCATGGTGCCAAGTCGGCATTCGCCTATCTGCTCTTTATTCTCATCTACTGCCCATGTGTCGCCGTACTCGCGGCCATCGCCCGCGAGATTGGCCTGCGCTGGATGCTCTTTTCCATGGTCTATCTCACCACCCTCGCCTGGGT
>JBDLJW010000010.1:0-25250 GCA_039714135.1 Verrucomicrobiota bacterium | reverse complement strand
CGGCATGGGCGCAGCGCTGGTTTCCAATGTTTGGGGCTACTGCCTCGGTTCGCCGTTCTACGACAAACAAATCCCCGAAGGCCTGATGCACCCGCGCCGTATCCGCGACGGGGTCCACGAAGGCGTCATCGACGGCGGCAACCAGTCCGGCATTCCGTACAGCCGCGGCTTCGAATGTTTCGACGAACGCTACCTCGGCAAGCCGCTGGTCTACTGCGGCACCATGGGCACCATTCCGGTGGAAGTCACCGGCGGCCCGTCTGAGCGCAAAGAGATTGAGATCGGCGACTGGACCGTCATGTGCGGCGGCCGCATTGGCAAGGACGGCATTCACGGCGCGACCTTCTCATCCGAGGAACTGCGCACCGAATCGCCTGCGCAAGCTGTGCAGATCGGCGACCCGCTGACCCAGCGCAAGCTCTACGAGTTTATCCTCGAAGCGCGCGACCTCGGTCTTTTCCGCTGCATCACCGACAATGGGGCAGGGGGCATCTCCTGCTCGTTCGGCGAGATGGGTAAATATTCCGGCGGCTGCGAATGCGAACTGGCCGGTGCCCCGCTCAAATACGAAGGTCTCCAGCCTTGGGAGGTCCTCGTCTCCGAAGCACAGGAGCGCATGACCCTCGCCGTCCAGCCCGAACAGCGCGAAGCCTTCGAAGCGCTCGCCAAACAGCGCGATGTTGAAGTCGCCTTCATGGGCAAGTACAACGATTCCGGCTACTTTACCGTCAAGCAGGACGGCAAGGTGATCGCCAGCCTCGATATGGACTTCCTCTATGAAAAGGGCTGTCCGACCCTCGTCATGCCCGGCGTGTGGAAAAAACCGAATGTCCCCGCGCCGACGGCCGAGCCGAAGGCCGACTATTCCGCAACGCTCGTCGAACTCATGGGCGACCTCAATCTCTGCTCGCGCGAATACAAGAGCCGCATCTATGACGGCGAGGTGAAAGGCCTTAGCGTTGTGAAGAACTATGTCGGTGTGAATTCCGATGTTCCGTCCGACGCCACCGTCATGCGCGTGGAATACGGCAAGGATCGCGGCGCGGTCCTCGCCGAAGGCATCAACCCGTGGTATTCCGACATCGACACCTACGACATGACCACCTCGGTCATCGACGAAGCGGTCCGCCGCGTTGTTGCCGTTGGCGGTGCGCTTGACCGCATTGCGATCCTCGACAACTTTTGCTGGCCGGATCCGGTCGAATCGGACAAGACGCCCGATGGCGCGTATAAAATGGCGCAGCTCGTCCGCTCCAACAAGGCGCTCTACGATCTGACCACGCTCTACAAGACCCCCGCCGTTTCCGGTAAGGATTCCTGCAAGAACGACTCCACGCGCGGCGGCAAGAAAATCTCCATCCCGCCGACGCTGCTGATCTCCTCCATCGGGCAGATCGACGACGTCAACAAGGCGGTCACCATGCCGCTCAAGGATGCGGGCGATGTGATCTACGTCATCGGCGAAACCAAGGATGAGCTCGGCGCTTCGGCCTACTACCGCAAGCTCGCCGAAGAGCAGGGCGCTCCCGAAAACTATGGTGGAACCGTTCCGGCGGTTGATGGCGAGCAGGCGCTCAAAATCTATGCCGCCATGAACAAGGCGACCGACATCGGGCTGCTCAAATCCGCCACCACGCCGACCAAGGGCGGCCTCGCCGTTTCGCTGGCACTGACCGCGATCGGCGGCCAACTCGGTGCGGACGTTGACCTTTCCGGCTTGGGAGTGGATGTGGCCACGGCTCTCTTCTCCGAGTCCAACAGCCGCTTCGTTGTTTCCGTTGCCCCCGAAAAGGCCGCCGACCTCGAAGCCCTCTTCGCAGGACTGCCGATTGCCAAGGTTGGCGCGGCAACCGAAGAGAAGAGGCTTGTGATCGCCGGAGCTGCTTCTGTTGAACTGGACGCTCTCGTGAAGCCGTTCAAGGAAACCCTGTACGGCGTGTAGGCCAACCATAGAGAGTACAAAAAAGGCGAAGGATTAGAGTGCTTCGCCTTTTTTGTTTTTCAGAGTCATGAACGACACGTTTAAAAGAACGTTGCTGGAAGCAACTGGCGCAACCCGTTTAGAAAAACTGGGTGTAATCCAGAGCTTGTGGAGTGGCTATGGAAAGATTGTCCGCTATCGTTTGACAGGCTCAGAGTATCACAGTGTGGTGGTAAAGCATGTTCACTGGCCGGAGGACGGAAACCATCCGCGCGGGTGGAACACAGACCTTTCACATGAGCGGAAGCTAAAATCCTATCAGGTGGAAATGGCCTGGTATTCCAAATGGGCCGCCCGGTGCGATGACAGCTGTCGCATACCGCACTGCCTCTCGCTGGCGGCCGAAGATGACGAGGTAATGCTGGTGCTGGAGGATCTGGATGATGTCGGTTTTCCGGGCCGCTGCCGGCATGCCGGAATGAACGAGATCCGGGCTTGTTTGAGCTGGCTGGCAAACTTTCATGCAACCTTTATGGGCGATGCGCCCGAGGGGTTGTGGGCGTCGGGAACGTATTGGCATTTGGAAACGAGGCCGGATGAGTTGAAGGCGCTGGATGATGCTCCGCTTAAGGCGATGGCCGAAGCGATAGACCAAAAGCTTAAAGAGGCCCGCTATCAGACAGTGGTGCACGGGGATGCCAAGCTGGCAAACTTTTGTTTCTCGAAAGACGGGACGCAGGTGTCGGCGGTGGATTTTCAATATGTCGGCGGCGGATGCGGTATGAAGGATGTCGCCTATTTTATCGGCAGCTGTCTGGATGAGGAGGCTTGCGAGGAGATGGAGTCGGAATTGTTGGTACTCTATTTCGATGCATTGAGGGAGGCATTGGAGCGGCGCCGGCCGGAAATCAATGCCGCTGATGTGGAGCAGGAATGGCGCGCTCTTTATCCGGTGGCGTGGACGGATTTTCACCGTTTCCTGAAAGGATGGAGCCCGGGGCACTGGAAAATCCACAGCTACAGCGAACGCCTCGCCCGCGAAGTTGTTGCCGGGTTGTAATTCATGGATGGCGTAGATCATGAAAGTAGATGATTTCAAGGAACTGGAACGGTTGGCGATCGAAGCAGCGCGTGCGGCGGGGGCGGTTATTCGTCGGCATGTCGGCCGGGTGGTCGAGGTTAAGGAGAAATCCGGGGGCAGCAGTCGGGCCTCGCAGGTGTTGACCGAGGTAGACCTGCTGGCACAGGAGGCGATCCTAAAGATTCTAGAACCTACTTGTGCAACCTATGATCTGGCACTGCTCTCGGAAGAGCGTCCGGATGATTGCAGCCGGTTGAAGAAAGATTGTTTCTGGTGCATTGATCCGTTGGATGGGACGCTGCCGTTTATTGAAGGAAGTCCGGGATATGCCGTCTCTATTGCATTGGTTGCTCGTGACGGCACGCCGTTGATCGGCGTGGTCTTCGATCCGGTGGAGCAGGTGCTGTATCATGCCGCAGCCGGTGCCGGGGCTTTCAGGAATGAAGAACCATGGCAACTGAAAGCGAAGGATGCCGGCGATAGGCCGCTGTCGGTGATCACGGATCGAAGCTTTAAAGAGCACCCTCGTTTTTCTGAGATAATGAGCGGGCTTGAGCGAGTTGCCGATGAGCTGGGTTATTCCGGCGTGAAGACCCGGTTTGAGGGAGGGGCTGCGATGAATGCCTGCTGGGTGCTGGAACAGGCTCCGGCCTGCTACTTTAAATTTCCAAAACCAAAAAGGGGTGGGGGCAGCCTGTGGGATTATGCGGCAACGGCCTGTATTTATAACGAAATCTCCGCAGTTGCGAGTGATGCTTTCGGAGCACCGCTCGATCTGAACCGTTCCGACTCTTGCTTTATGAATCACCGCGGCATTCTTTTTGCGACGGACAGCGTATTGGCAGAGCGGGTCATGCAGCTCCGCTCTACGCTGGAGAACTAAAGAAAAACCCCGCGGTTGGCCGCAGGGTTTTCAATGTAGCGCAAGCGTCTCGCTTGCCTGTGAACGAGCGGGGCGCTCGTTCTACTTTTCGAGCAGGATGCGGAGCATCCGGCGCAGCGGCTCGGCGGCGCCCCAGAGGAGCTGGTCGCCGACGGTGAAGGCGGAGAGGTATTCGCCGCCCATCTTCATCTTGCGGATGCGGCCGACCGGAATCGTCAGCGTTCCGGAGATGGCTGCGGGAGTGAGGCGGGCAAGGGTGTCTTCCTTGTTGTTGTCGACCACGTCGACCCACTCGTTGTCGTTGCGCAGGATCTCCATAATCTCTTCGATTGGAAGATCCTTCTTCAGCTTGATGGTCAGCGCCTGGCTGTGGCTACGCATGGCGCCGATGCGGACGCAGATGCCGTCGATCGCAATGGCGGGGTCGTTTTGCAGAATCTTGTTGGTTTCGGCAAAGCCCTTCCATTCTTCACGGGTCTGGCCGTCCTCGACGAGGCGGTCGATCCACGGAATAAGCGAGCCGCCAAGCGGTACGCCGAACTGTTCGGTCGGGAAGCTTTTGTCCTGCAGCTTGGCTGTTACCTTGCGGTCGAGCTCGAGGATGGCGGACGACGGTGTTGCCAGCTCGTCGGCGACACAGCTGTTGAGTTCGCCCATCTGGCAGAGCAGTTCGCGCATATTCTGTGCACCGGCGCCGGAGGCGGCCTGGTAGGTCATGGAGGATACCCATTCGACGAGGTCGGCCTTGAAGAGTCCGCCAATGGCCATGAGCATCAGGCTGACGGTGCAGTTGCCGCCAATGAAATCCTTCTTGCCGCCAGCCAGCGCCTGCTCGATGACGTTGAAGTTGGTCGGGTCGAGGATGATGACGGCGTCGTCGGCCATGCGAAGTGTGGAGGCCGCGTCGATCCAGTAGCCGTCCCAGCCTTTCGCGCGCAGCTCGGGGTGCACCTTTTCGGTGTAGCTGCCACCCTGGCAGGTGATGACCACTTCCATCTCCATCAGTGCGTCGATATCGAAGGCGTCGAGGAGGGTCGATTCGCCCTTGCCGACGTTTGGTGCCGCCTGTCCCGCCTGCGAGGTGGTGAAGAAGACGGGGTCGATATGTTCAAAGTCGTTTTCCGCGCGCATGCGTTCCATCAGCACTGAGCCGACCATGCCGCGCCATCCAATAAGTCCGGTTTTCATAGGGGATCTCCACTATTTGTTCAAAAGGCCGAGACGGTATTTGATTTGAAAAGTAAACGCAAGTAGCTAAAAAGGTGATTATGAAGGTCGTTTTAAAGCATGCGGGGCGGTGGCTCCATTTTCAGAATCCGACAAGAGTGTTGCGGACAGAACGGGCAGAGGAAGTGCTTCCGATGCTGCGGGAGGCGGAGGATTCCGGGTTGTTTGCGGCGGGGTTTATTTCCTACGAGGCGGCTTCCGCGTTTGATTCTGTGCTGAAAACGCATTCCGCCGAAGGGTTTCCCCTGCTTTGTCTTGGGCTTTTTCACGCCCCTGATGTGCTGGAGAATATTGAAGAGGCGCCGACTTCTTCTTTTGAGGTCGGTGAGTTGACGCCCTCTGTTTCGAAGGCGGAGTTTGTTGCTGCAATTGATGGGATCAAGGAGCGGATCGCCGAGGGTGCGACCTATCAGGTAAACTATACCTACCGCCTGAATGCGGATTTTTCCGGTGATGCATGGGCGTTTTTCCATGAGCTGGCAAAGGCGCAGAAGACGGACTATGCCGCTTTTGTCGACACCGGAGATTTCGCGGTCTGCTCCGCCTCGCCGGAGCTTTTCTTCAGCTTCAACAACGGGAAAATCGTTTCGCGGCCGATGAAAGGGACGGCGCGGCGCGGGCGTACTTTTTCCGAGGACTGGATGCAGGCGGAGGCGTTGCGTAGTTCGGAGAAGGATCGGGCCGAAAACATCATGATCGTCGATATGATCCGGAACGATATTGGCCGCGTTGCCGAGCCGGGCAGTGTTGAGACCGTCAGCAAATACGATGTCGAAAAATATCCGACCGTCTGGCAGATGACTTCTACAGTGCGTGGACGGCTCGGCGAGCCGTCCCTGCCCGAGTTGTTCAAGGCGTTGTTTCCGTGTGCGTCGATTACGGGAGCACCGAAAGCGAAGACGATGGAGATTATCCGGGAGTTGGAAGCTTCGCCGCGGAAGGTCTATACGGGAAGCATCGGTTTTATCACACCGCAGGGCGAGGCGTGTTTCAATGTGGCGATCCGCACGGCGCTGATTGATCGTGAGGCCGGAACGTTGGAATATGGCGTGGGTGGCGGGATTGTATGGGATTCGGAGGCGGAGTCGGAATATGAGGAGACGCTGACGAAGGCGCGGGTGCTGACCCAGCCACGGCCGGTGTTTCAGCTGTTGGAAACCATGCTGTGGGAGTCTGGCTCCGGCGTTTTTCTGTTCAATGAACACATGCGGCGGCTCGGAAAGTCTGCGGCTTATTTTGATGTTCCGTTGGATCAGTATGCGGTGATTCAAGCTTTGGAGAAAAAGTTCCTTACCTTCGAAGGTGGGGAATTTAGGGTTCGTCTACTGGTTTCGCTGGACGGAAGTTTTGAGATCGAGTCTTTTCCCTTCGCGCAGTGCGGCAACGCTTCATCGACCCCTGCACCCCTGCGGGTGAAACTTGCACAGGAGCCGATCGATTCGCAGAATATTTTCCTGTTCCACAAGACGACGCACCGCACCTCCTATGAAAAAGCGAAGGCCGGTTTTCCGGAGTGCGACGATGTGATTTTATGGAATGAAGGCGGCGAGGTGACTGAGAGCACGATTTGCAATGTGGTGATCCGCAAGGGGGGCAAGCTCATTACGCCGTTGGTCGAGTGCGGCCTGCTGGCCGGAACGTTCCGGGAGCACCTGTTAAAGTCGGGCGAGGTCGAAGAGGGTGTTGTTTTGATTGAGGATTTGAAGAGTGCCGACGAAGTGTTTTTGGTTAATTCCGTCCGCAAGTGGCAGCGTGCGGGGCTGGAGTAGAGGGGCGCCGGTGCAGTGAATCTTTTGGGTTCCATCTTGTTTTGGGCGGGGATTGTTTTGCTGGTCGACGGTTCGCTGGCGTTGCTTTTTCAGGAAAAGTGGCAAAAGTTGGCGGGCGGGTTGAATATCCAGCGGATTGCGCTTATTGAAATCGGGGTGGGGTTGGTTCTGTTGGCATCGCATTATATCTTGTTGTGAAATCGGCATTAATCTTCAATTTGGCGGCTTGACTTCCATCCGCCGCCTTCCTATGGTCTTCCGCTCTTTACATAAACCCGTGGAAGCTTTGGTTTAAGAAAACGGCTTTCCTTGGGTGGTTTTGCTTGCCCGATAGTGTAATGGAAGCACATGTGACTTTGACTCATAGGGTCCTGGTTCGAACCCAGGTCGGGCAACCACTTTTTATATGGTAATAGGATGAAGATTATTTCGGGGACAGGACATCGGGCCTTGGCGGAGCGCATTGCAGCGGCTGCCGGGGCGGAGCTGTGTGATGTAGACATCACGCGGTTCCCTGATGGAGAGGTGTTTGTGAAAATCGTGGAAAATGTCCGCGGCGACGACCTCTTTATCGTGCAGTCGGTGTCGGTGAATCCGAACGAATATCTGATGGAATTGCTGATCATGATCGATGCCGCCAAGCGCGCATCGGCCAAACGCATTACCGCAGTCCTGCCGTTTTATGGCTACGCGCGCCAGGATCGGAAGGATCAGCCGCGCGTGCCGATTACTGCCAAGCTCGTGGCCAACCTGCTGGTCGCGGCCGGAGCAGACCGCATCCTTTGCGTCGACCTGCATGCCCAGCAGATCCAGGGCTTTTTCGATATACCCGTAGACCACCTCTATGCTTCGCCCGTGATCGTGAAATATCTGCGCACGTTTGATCTGGACAACCTTGTGATTGTTTCGCCGGACGCAGGCGGCCTTAAGATGGCGGATGCCTATTCCTCGCTGCTGGATGCCGGGATTGCACTGGTTGGCAAGCAGCGCAAGAGCGCCACGGACGTGGAGGCCAACCATCTGGTCGGCGATGTCGAGGGGTGCAACACCTTGCTGGTGGACGACATGACCTCGACGGCGGGAACGCTTACTGCCGCCGCCTCGCTATTGGAAAAAGCCGGGGCAAAATCTATTCGCGCGGCCGTGAGCCATTCGTTGCTGACGGAAAAAGGGATCGACCGTTTAAAGAAATCACCAATCATCGAGTTGGTGACCACGGATACGGTGCCGCAGCGCGAATGGGATGATTTCAAAGTTACCGTACTGTCGGTGGCCGACACGCTGGCAGAGGCCATCTGCCGCATCCATAACGACCAATCCGTCAGTTCGCTGTTCAGGATTTGATAATTCAGGAGAGACCCAAAATGGAAGACACTAAACTGATTGCAAAGAAGAGAGACCTTGAAGGATCCAGCAATGCGCGTCGCATGCGCAAGGCCGGAGCCCTGCCCGCCGTAATCTACGGCGCCGAAAAAGAACCCGTATCCGTCGAGATCAGCGCCCACGATTTCGAGCAGATCCTCCACCACCACGTCAGCGAAAACGTGATCATCGACATTGAGCTCGAGGGTGAAGGGGATATGTCCGTTCTGGTGAAGGAAGTTCAGCACCATCCGGTGACGAGCGACCTGCTGCATGTGGACCTGTTGCGCATTGCGGCCGACAAGCCGATTCAGGTTGATATCCCGCTGGATCTCGTTGGCGAAGCAGTCGGCGTCCAGGCCGGCGGTACTTTGGACCACACCATGCACGCCATCGGTGTCGAATGTTTGCCTGGTGATCTGGTGGAATCGATCGAAGTCGATGTTTCCGGTCTGGAGATCGGAAACGCGCTGCATGTTTCGGAACTCAAGCTGGACAGCAAGTTCAAGCTGCTGGTCGACGAGGAAGCCATTGTTGCCTCCGTGTCCGGTCCGCAGGCCGAGGAAGAGGAAGAGGAAGCCGGCGAAGAAGGTTCCGCCGAGCCGGAAGTCATTGGTGAAAAGAAGGACGAAGAGGCCGAGTAACGGCTTTGTTCGTTCATTTCCGGGAGGATTGTTTTGAAGCTGGTCGTTGGACTGGGGAATCCCGGAAAAGAATACGCGCATACCCGCCACAATGTTGGTTTCATGGTGGTGGAGGAACTTGCCCGCCGGCAAGGGGTCGTATTCAGGAAGATGCTCTGGTTTCCCGCCCGTCAGGCGAAATGCCGGATTGGAGAGCACGAGGTGCGGTTGGTGGAACCAACCACCTATATGAACCGTAGCGGTCGCGCGGTTTGGGGCGCAATGAAGAAGTGGCGCGCCAAATCGGTCGACACAGTGGTCGTCTACGACGATGTCGATCTGGAGTTCGGCGGCATCCGGGTTCGGGGAAAGGGCTCGGGAGGAAGCCATAACGGCATGAAGTCGGTGCTGGAGTGGCTGCAGACGAAGGCGTTCCCGCGGGTGCGGGTGGGCATTGGCCCGAAAGCGTCCGATGCGGACATGATCGAATTTGTGCTGGGCGAGTTCCCGGCCGAAGAGAGTTTGAGGTTGGAAAAGGTTGTCGAACGTGCCGCCGATGCGGTAGAAAGCATCTTTTCCTACGGAACTGAGCGAACGATGAGCGAGTTCAATCAGTCGAAAATAGGATAAGCAAGGAGAAAGACATTGAATACATTGTATGAAGGATTGTTCATTTTCCCGGAGACGCTGGACGAGGAAGCCCTCGATCTGGCGCTTGCCCGCGTGAAGGAAGAGCTTGAGAAGCTCGGTGGTTCGCTGGAAAGCACCACCCGCATGGGGAAGAAGGCATTTGCCCGCCCGCTGAAGAAGCAGAAGGCCGGGCATTATGTGGTGATGATGTTCAAATTGGAAGGAACGAAGATCGACGCACTCAAGAAACGCTTGAAGCTCGCATCTGAAGTGTTCCGTTCGCAGTTTGTCGTAGCCGAAGAACCGGAAGTCGCACAGGAGGCTTAACATGGCCAGCTACAACCGCGTTTTGTTAATGGGCAATCTGACGCGTAATCCGGAGATCCGGTATACGCCGTCCGGAACGGCTGTTGCAGATCTCGGTTTGGCCGTGAACGAAAGCTTTAAGAACAAAGCGGGCGAAACGGTTGAGCAAACCTGCTTTGTGGATGTGGTTGTGTGGGGCAGGCAGGCCGAGACGGCTGCCGAATACCTGCACAAGGGTTCCCCCGTTTTTGTCGAGGGTCGTCTGCAGCTGGACCAATGGGAAAACCAGCAGGGCGAAAAGCGCAGCAAGTTGCGTGTACGTGCCGACCGCGTTCAGTTTCTTGGAAGTCCGGGCAAGGGTTCGGAATATGCGGCAGCCCCGGCTTCCGCCATGCCCGCCACCGGCAGCACTCCGCCGCCGGCACCGGCACCGGAAGCGGCCGATGATGACGATGTACCGTTTTAAAGGAAAGGATATAGATTATGCGTCGCAGAGATAGAGATGAATACAAGCGCGATCCCGAACTCCTGAAGGGAGTGGAGAAAATTGACTATAAAGATGCGGAGCTTCTCAAGAAGTTCATGACCGACCGTGGCAAGATCCTGAGTCGTCGTTTGCTGGGCACCAACGCCCAGCAGCAGCGCCAGATCAAGCGGGCCATCCGCCGTGCGCGGGTTGTGGGTCTTATCCGTTAAGCAGGAAGGAACGAATTATGGCTATTGAAGTCTTGTTAATGGATCATGTTGAAGGCTTGGGGATCGAAGGTGATATTGTGAAGGTTGCCGACGGCTATGCCCGCAACTTTCTTTTTCCTAAGGGAATCGCCACCGAGGTGACCGAAGGAAAGAAGCGCCAGATCGAAAAGAAGCGTCTGGAGCGTTTGGCTCAGCTGGAAAAGGAAAAAGGCGCTGCCGAAGAGCTTTCCAAGAAGATCGAGGAAGTTGAGTGCACGATCGCCGTGAAGGTTGGCGAAAACGAACAGCTGTTCGGTTCCGTCGGCATTCCCCAGATTCTCGAAAAGCTTGCTGAACAGGGAGTGGAAGTGGACAAGGCAAAGGTGAACCTTGCCGCGCCCTTGCATGAGCTTGGCGTCTTCGACGTTGCGCTTAAACTCCACCCGGAAGTAACCAGCACGCTCAAGGTCTGGATTGTAGAAGAGAAATGATTCCGGAGGGGCCAGGAGGACTTCGGATACCCCCGCACAGCGAAGAAGCCGAGCGCGGGGTTCTGGGTTCCATCCTGCTGGATCCTTCCAGTGCAATAGACAAGTGCCTTGCAAAGCGCCTGGGTAGCGATGCGTTCTACGATCGCCGCCATCAGGCGCTTTTTGAGCAAATGGTGGATATGAGCCAGTCCGACCGGCCCATGGACGCCATCACCATTGCCGAATGGCTCAAGGATCACAGCGCTCTCGATAAAGTGGGAGGATACGACTACCTGGTGCAGCTTCAGGACAGCACTTTGGTTCCCGCCCATGTCGAGTTCTATTGCGATATCGTTCTGGAAAAGAATCTCTACCGTTCCCTGATCGAACATTCGAACAATGTTACCGATGCGGCCTATAAGGGCGAAGATGAGGCGGCACTGCTGGTTAGCCAGGCCGAGGAATCGCTTTTTGAGCTAGGCAGTCATGGCGGCGATAAGATTCCCGACTGGAAGGAATCGGTTAAGCATGCCTTTTCCGAGATCAACAAGGATCCCAACGACATCGATCACGGTGTCAGCACAGGCTACAAGGGGTTGAATGAACGTTTGCGCGGTCTGGCCAAGACGGACATGATCGTGCTCGCCGCCCGTCCGGCCATGGGCAAGACCTCGCTGGCCATGAACATTGCCGAGAATGCTGCGCTGGGCAAGTTGGCCAACGCCCCGGTTCCCGTTGGAATATTCAGTCTGGAGATGTCGCGCGAGCAACTGGTGCGCCGTATGCTTTTTTCCACGGCCAAGGTTTCGGCACGGGCGGTCCAGAACCGGATGACAACCCAGGACCATGGGGATTTGGCTCGGGCGGTAGATCAATTGTCGAAGGCAAAAATCTACATTGACGACACGCCGGGCCTCGAAGCCGTTGAATTGCGCTCCCGCGCGCGGCGCATGAAAAGCCGCTACGGCATTGAGCTGATCGTGATCGACTACCTTCAGCTCATGAACTACTCCAAGTTCGCCAAGGATGGCCGCCAGCGTGAAACCATGGCCATCTCCGGTGCGATCAAGGCCATGGCCAAGGAGCTGGATATAGCGGTTGTCGTGCTCAGTCAGCTCAGCCGTGCAACGGAAGGTCGCGGTGACAACATTCCAAAACTGTCCGACCTGCGCGACTCTGGTGCAATCGAGCAGGATGCCGATGTCGTACTTCTTCTTTACCGCCCCAGCTACTACAAGCATGGCGACGAGCGCAACGATGACAACCTTGCCGTCGTTGACGTAGCCAAGTTCCGCCACGGTGAAACCGGCGAGGTGCGCATGAGCTTTATCAAGGAATATACCCGCTTTGAAGACCGCGATCCGCGCGACGACGATCACGTTCCTGCCGACTACTAATTTCCAACCCGTGGAATCTATTCAATGAAAAAAAACGCACTCATCCTGATTGCAGCTCTTTTTGGGATTTCGGCGCTGGCTGAGACGATCACGGAGATCCACATTGTTAACCAGGCAGGCGAATCCTACGACATAAGCTCGGTTGCCGCCTTTACCTCCTTCAAGGTGGGCGAACAGGTATCCAACCTCGAAACCATTAGTTCCGCCATTGCGGTCGATGTGAGCCGCATGCGCGAATCCGGGCGTTATTCGTACGTTAATGCCCATATGGATGTGGATGGTGTTGGTGGCGTGGTGCTGGTCTACACCGTTACGGCCAAGCACAAGCTTCGTCGAATCGAGATTGTCGGTGCAAAGGCGCTGCCCAATAAAAAAGTGCGCAGCAAGTCCGAGCTGGCCATCGGGCAGTTTTCCGATGATGCCGCCTTTGCCCAGGCGGCGGTTAAAATCAAGGAAGCCTATCGCGATTCCTGGTATCCCGACACCAAGGTTGAGTGGGATTCCAGAACGGATGAGCAACTTGGTATTGTGGATGTTGTTTTTCTGATCAAGGAAGGCCGGAAGCTGGCAATCAAGAAGATTGTTTTCGAGGGCGACAACAAGGTTGAGGACAAGAGTCTGGGCCGTCGCTTTCTGGGTGCACTGGTTCCTTCCTTCCTGAAAAGGGAGGATTCCGACATTGTGCCGGGGAAGGCGCTTCGCAGCCAGATGCAGCAGAAGCAGAAGGCGTGGCATTCGTTTATCACCGATGCGGGCAGGTATACTCCTGAAAGCGTGGATATGGATGTCTTTGCCATCAAGTCGTTCTTCATGAACGAAGGCTTTTTGGATGTTTCAGTATCCGATCCAAGGCTGGATGATTCGGATCCGGAAAAATGCAGGCTGATTTTCACCATCGACGAAGGCCGTCGCTATCGGGTGGGGGAGGTCTCGGTCGCCGGCATGGAAACCTTTGAAGAGCAGGAGCTGCGCCGCGGCATCCGTCTGCAGCAGGGAGATATCGCGGCCTACCGGGCCGCCGAGGCCGGCAGTGAAAGCATTCGCGCCTTCTACGGCAACCGGGGCTATATCCGGACGGGCGTTCGTCCCGTTTTTGATGCCAATGCAGAAACCGGAATGGTGGATGTCCGTTATGAGGTAGCCGAAGGGGCGATTGGTTATATCAACGAAGTAAACATCATGGGCAACGAGCGGACCCTGGACAAGGTTGTCCGCCGTGAGTTGGTCATTTATCCCGGCGATAAGTACAACCGCAGTCGCGTTAAAACCTCGGAAAACCGCCTGCGCAACCTGAACTATTTTGAAATTGTCACCTCCGGCACCGAGCCTGTCGGAGAAGGCGACAAGTACAATCTGAATGTGCAGGTAAAGGAACAGGCCACCGGGCAGTTTATGGCGGGAGTCGGGTTTTCGAGTGTTGATGCGTTGGTGGGGTACGTCGAGCTGGCGCAGGGAAATTTCAACTGGAAGACCTGGCCGCCTATCGGCGGTGGCCAGAAGTTCAAGATCCGCGCACAGCTCGGCACGGAGCGCAACGACTTTGATATCTCCTTTGTCGAGCCGTGGTTCATGGACCGCAAGCTCTCATTCGGGGTGGATCTCTATCATCATGAAGCCCGCTATTTTTCCGATGCCTACGACCAGAAGAACGACGGAATGCGGCTTTCATTGGGAAAACCGATTGCGCGCTTCACGCGTGGAACGTTGGCCTACACCATGGATCAGTTTGATGTTTTCGATGTGCAGACTACGGCCTCGGCTTCCATTAAGGCTGAAGAGGGCAAGCGCTTGAAGAGTGGGCTGGACTTCACCTGGGCCCGGGATACACGCAACCGCTTCTTTAATCCGACCCGTGGCAACAAGACAACCGTCATGCCCTATTTTGCCGGCGGGCCGCTCGGGGCCGAGACCGATATTTACGGCGCAAAGGTCCGCTCGACCCAGTATTGGCCGCTCGTGGGCGGCATGATTTTCAACCTTCGCGGCCAGATAGAGACGGTGGACCATTTCGGCGACAGCGAGTTTGTCCCGATCTTCGACCGTTTGTTCCTTGGCGGATCCTATACCCTTCGAGGCTTCGAGTACCGCGATGTCGGACCGAAGGATGGCCTTACCGGTGATTCTGAAGGTGGAAACAGCTCGGCCTATGCCACGGCGGAGCTGACCTATCCGATCTGGCAGAAGATCCGCGGGGCGGTCTTCTACGACTGGGGCGTTGTGAATGAGGATTCCCTCGACTTCGATACTTCAGACTATAACGACAACTGGGGTATTGGATTGCGACTTGATTTGCCTGGCTTCCCGTTGAACCTCGACTATGCCTGGCCGGTTACCTACGACGAGGTTTGGCACGACGGCGGCGGCCGCTTCAACTTCCTTATCGGGCACACGTTCTAGGAAAGGCAATAGGGGCTAGGCACAAGGCATGAGTGAAGTGGTTTCCCCTAGTGCCTAATGCCTGTTGCCTAGTGCCTTGTTGGCGTCAGCCAACCGCCACCTTTACCACCACCTTGTGGATGGGGCCGTCTCCAATAAGCGGAAGGTGGGCATCGGAGGGCAGGAATACGGCGAACGAACCCGGCGGTACGCGCACGATGCTTTTCGGGGTGCCTTCGAAGAGCTCAAAATCCTTCTCTTCATCGTAGTCGACCGAGTTGGCCAAGCCTTCGCGCGGTGCCCAGCCCATCGACTCATTACCGCTGATCACATATTGGATATCGATGTATTTCCGGTGGCCTTCCAGTTGTGCATCGGAAACCTTGCGCCCATTTTCGCGGGCAATGATGGCGTAGACGCGGTCGCCAAGAATTTCATGCTTGCCCTCCGGAAGCTCCGCCAGTCCCGGCTGGTCGAGAAAGCCAAACGCCTCCGAGATCCCCATCTTCAGCCCCGCATATTTCGCCGCATTTTGCAGTGTGTCCAGTATCATTTGTTCTCTCCTTTGTTCAATAATCGCGTAGCACCGGATTCCAATCCGGTGTGCCTGTGGACGAGGACTCCGCATTGGAATGCGGAGCTACGGTCAAAAGCCGAAGCCAAGCTGCCCGGTTTCTTCGTCTTTCCGTTTCTCCTCCGAACCGAGGAGGGTGATGAACTGTTCCTCGTTCAGAACCGTTACGCCCAGCTCCTCCGCCTTTGTCAGTTTCGATCCCGCGCTTTTGCCGGCCACTAGATAGCTGGTGTTTTTCGATACGCTCGAACTCACTTTCCCGCCGCGTGTGCGAACCTTGTCTCCGCCTTCTTCGCGGGACATGGTTTCGAGTGAGCCGGTCAGCACAAACGTCAGCCCCTCTAGTTCGCTGCTTCCACGACTTGCCTGCGCAAAGTTGACGCCCGCCGTACGCAGCTGGTCGATCACCATGCGGGTTTCCGGAGAGTGGAAATATTCGGCGACCGATTTTCCGACGATCGGGCCAATGTCGCGGAGGGTTTCCAGCTTTGCGGCATCGGCGCCCATGAGTGTGTCGATGTCCTTGAATTCGTTGGCAAGAATTGCGGCGGCACCCTTGCCGACATGTCGGATACCCAGCCCGAACAGAACCTTTTCGAACGGGCGCTTCTTGCTTTCTTCGATGCCCTTGATGAGATTGTCGGCCGACTTTTCGCCCATACGCTCCAGTCCAAGCACCTCGACCTTCTTCAGGGTATAGAGTTCCGCCGGGGTTTTGACCAGACCGCCGTCGACAAGTTGCTCGACCAACGATTCGCCCAGTCCGTTGATGTCCATCGCGCCGCGTGAGGCAAAGTGGGCCAGCCAGCTTTTGACCTGTGCCGGGCACTGGAGGTTGATGCAGCGCAGGGCGACTTCGCCTTCGCGCTTTTCCACCTCGCCGCCGCAGACGGGGCAGGCGGAGGGCATGGCGAATTCCGTTTCTGCGCCGGTGCGCTTTTCGGCGACAACCTTTACGACGGCGGGAATGATTTCGCCGGCTTTCTCGATGATTACCCGGTCGCCGATCCAGATGTCCTTGCGCCTGATTTCATCCTCGTTGTGCAGCGTGGCGCGTTTTACGGTGGTCCCTGCCAGTTGCACCGGTTCGAGTTCGGCGACGGGAGTCAGCACGCCGGTGCGTCCCACCTGAATGGAGATGGAGTGCAGGATGGTTTCGGCCTGTTCTGGCTCGTATTTGTAGGCCACCGCCCAGCGGGGGCTCTTTGCGGTGGATCCGAGCGGTTCGTAGAGCCGGCGGTCATTTACCTTGATAACGCCGCCGTCCATTTCGAACGGGAACTCGTGGCGCATGGATTCAAGCTCATCCAGCCTCTCCAGAACCTCTTCTATGTTTTTGTGCAACCAGTAGTTTGGCGTAATGCGCAATCCGTAGCCCTTGAGTGTTTGCAACATCTGCTCATGGGATTCGAAGCTGATATCGGCGAGTTCGCCGGTGGCGTAGAAGATGGCGTCGAGCGGGCGCTTGGCAACCTCGGACGGGTCGAGCAGCTTGAGCGATCCGGCGCAGGCGTTGCGTGGGTTGGCAAAGGGTTCCTGCCCGGCTTCCTGCCGCTTTTCGTTCAGCTTGGAGAATCCGTCGGTATCCATGTAGATTTCGCCGCGCACCTCCAGCACGGCGGGCGGCATCATGTCGGAAAGGCGCAGCGGAATCGATTTGATGGTTCGGATGTTGGAAGTCACATCGTCGCCGGTCGCGCCGTCGCCACGGGTAACCGCGCGCACCAGTTTGCCGTTCTCATAGCGCAGCGAAATCGCAACACCATCAATCTTGGGCTCGAGGATATAGCCGAAGGTTTCTTCGGGGATCAATTTACGGATGCGTCGGTCGAATTCGACCAGCTCCTCTTTCGAGTAGGTGTTCGCGAGGCTCATCATCGGGACGGCGTGCCGGACGTTCTCGAAGCTTTCGAGCGGCGTGCCGCCGACGCGCTGGGAGGGGGAGACGGGGCTGGCGAATTCGGGAAACTGATGCTCGAGTTCTTCCAGGGTTTGGAGAAGCTGGTCGTATTCGCGGTCAGTGATCTCCGGCTTGGCATCGATGTAGTAGAGCCGGTTGTGCCGCTCAATTTCGGTACACAGTTCCTCTATCCGTTGCTTGGCTTGCGCTTTGTCGGTCATGCGCGGGAATCTACCTGCATGCCGTCTAAAAACCAATCATTTTGATGGCATCTTGAAGCGTCTCTTTGCATGATATGGTTTTGTTTTTAAACGTTTCGCCCGGGGAGAATTACGATGGACACTGCTTTTTTGAATGTACTGGAACAGGCTGATCGCGAACTTGTCGAAAAGTTGGTCGCCGCCGGGCAGCGGCACCTATTTGCAGATTGGGATCCGCCGGGTGTAAACGACGAGGGGAAGGCCGCGTTTCTTGAATCGCTGAAGAAAATCGACGGATCCTATCCCGGCGGTTTGGCGAGCTATATTTCCAATGCCCGGGAACTGCTGGCGGAGGCCAGAGAGGGAAAGAACCCGTTTGAAGGGTTTGTGCCGCACCAGCCGGACAAGGTCGACCTGACCGCTTTCGACGCCACCTACGACCACTACGAAGCGCTTGGCCAAAAGCAGTTTGAAAAGACCGGCGTCGTGCTGGTGGCGGGCGGACTTGGCGAACGGCTGGGCTACAACGGCATCAAGCTTGATATTCCGGTGGAGGTGGTTGAAACCACGCCCTACCTGAAGCACTACGCCACCTGCCTTAAGGCGATGGAGGCGCGCATGGAAAACCCGCGCCCCGTACCGTTCATTATCATGGTTTCCCAGGATACCGAATCGAAGACCCTCCAGGCCCTTGAGGCCAACAACTACTTTGGCCTGCAAAAGGAACAGGTTCATGTATTGAAGCAGGAGCTTGTTCCCGCAATCTCCGACAATGACGGTGCCTTGGCGCTGAAAGGGAAGTATGAGCTGATTCTCAAGCCGCACGGCCACGGCGACATCCACATGCTGCTCTATACCAGCGGTCTTGCGGCCAAGCTGGAAAAGGAGGGCATCGAGCATCTGTTGTTCATCCAGGACACCAACGGGCAGGTTTTCAATGCCATGCCCGCCGCCTTGGGCGTATCGGCGGAAAAGGGATTCGATTTCAACTCCATCGCCGTCAACCGTATTCCCGGCGAGGCCGTCGGCGGACTGGCGAGACTGGTTCGCGACGACAAGGAGCTGACATTGAACGTGGAGTACAACCAGCTCGACCCGATGCTGCGCGCCACGGTCAGCCCGGAGGGCGATGTGCCGAACGAGCAGGGCTTCTCCATGTTCCCCGGCAACATCAATGTGCTGGTGGTTCGCCTCGCGTCGTATGTACGCATTCTGGAGCGGTCGAAGGGCATTATTGCCGAGTTCGTGAACCCGAAGTATGCCGACGAAACAAAGACCTCGTTCAAGAAGCCGACGCGGCTCGAAACCATGATGCAGGATCTGCCCAAGCTTTTTGGCCCGGATGAAAAGGTCGGGGTTTCCATCTTTGATCGGGTGTGGAGCTTTTCCGCCAACAAGAACAACATTACCGATGCCGCCGCGAAGCATAAGGCTGCCGGCCCTCCGGAATCCGGAGCCTCGGCCGAGTCCGACTTCTATCTCGCCGGCCGCACCCGCCTGGTTGCCGCCGGGGCAAAGGTGGGGGAGGCTGCGGAGGAGATGATCCTCGGGGTTCCGTTCACACCCGGCCCGAAGGTGCTTTTGCGCCCGTCGTTTGCACTGACCCTGGCCGAAGCCCGCGAAAAGATTTCCGGATGCTTCATCTCCGGCGAAGCCACGCTGGTTCTTGAAGGCAAGGATGTCGTGCTCGAGAATGTCGAGCTGTCCGGGCGCTCCGCTTTGGTCGTCAAGGCCTGCGAAGGTGCGAAGGTGACTGTGAAGGGCGCGTTTGAAAACGATGGTTTCGAACTCGTCAGGCTGGCCGAAGAGGAGCTCGCCAGCGACAGTGTTCCGGAATACCTCAAGATTCGCGGCTACCGCTTTGAAAACCGCGGTGCGGCTGTTTATGAATTCGACCAGCCCGGCGAATATATCGTCGAGGCCTAAAAGGAGATCCATGAAAAGGCGGAGCTTCATGGCGGCGGTCTTGCTGGGGGCAATACTTCCGGGCGTGCGTGCCGAGACGTATGAAAGCGGCAAAATCATCAAGGAAGTTCAGTGCTTCCGGGATCGGTCGTATTCCTACATGCTCTACCTCCCGTCCGGCTACACTCCCGACCGGGCGGTGAAATGGCCGGTTGTGTTTGCCATGGATTCCAAGGGAGGCACGGAAGAGGACATCAAACGCTATATCGAAGGTGCGGAGAAAAACAATTGGATCGTCGCCTTGTCGATCCAGTCGAAAGCTCTTTCCTCCGAATCGGCAAAGGCCGTTGCCGCCATGGTGGGCGACGTGTTTGCCCGCTTTGCGGTCGACAAGGAGCGCTGCTACGCCGCCGGCATGGCGGGCGGTGCGCGGATGGCCTTCTGGCTGGCCGGGAAGCGGAGGGACAACATTATCGGGATAATCCCGTGCGGTGCCGGCGACGTACTCCACGAATACCACGGTCGGGCACTCGCCTATGGCCTCTGCGGGGCGCGCTCCTTCAGCCGCTGGGACATGGCTATCACCTTCAACGAGCGGATTCGGAGCCGCGGATACCTCCGCTTTTTCCCCGGGGAAGGTCTGCGGGCGGATGAAGAGCTGGTTTTCGATGCCATCACCTGGCTCAATGGAAAATATCTTTCCAAAAAGGGCTCGCCCGGGGAAATCGAACAATTTTCCAAAATGATCTATGATGAGATATTGGAGAAATACGATGCCGATCCCTTTTCCGCCTACGAGACCGCAACCATCCTGAGCTGGATCCCAAAGACTCCCCCTCTCGCAGACAATGTCAAGGCGATGGCCGACAAGCTCGAAGAGGGCGAAAATATCCAGCTCTATATTCAGGGATTGAAGGATATGGATGGGTTTGTTGAAAGGCACTTCAATACCAAAGCCGGCGATTGCATCAACAATCGCCTTACGCGTTGGCAGAAAGAGGATGCCGACCTGCTTTTGGCAAAATATGCCGACACCCCGCTCGCACCAGTCATCGCGGATTTCGGCAAGCCGTCGGATAAGTTTGAGCGGAAAGCAGGCACTCGATAATACCGCTAGCATTCCGGCTGGCGATTTTTTTGGTGTTGGAGTACTCTTCGCAACTATGAAACCAATTTTTTCCAGCATCTGTTTGATTCTTTTTCTGGGGGCTCTTCCTGCCCTTGCCCAGCGTCATGAAACCTTTGCCGAGCGACCTTCCAAGCGGCAGGAAAAGGTGAAGGCCGCGCGCGAACGGGCACGGCGCGAGAAGGAGGAGGCTCGCCAATGGGCCAAGGCGCGCGGGTTGAAGATGCGCCACGACGATGGCAAGCGAGTTATGGAACTTATGGCCATTCGCAACGGACACCCAATCTACTATACAACGCATAATGATGACGCCGCCATATCGACGTCAGCGAACCTGGTTCGCGACACGACCCCCTTCAATGTCAATGGTTCCAATATTACGGTAGGTGTATGGGATGCGGGTTCGATCCTTGCAACCCATCGGGAATTTGACGGACGTGTGGCAAATTTAAATAGTGTGTCCTCCCATTACCATGCCACACATGTGGGTGGAACCATCGGAGCGGCAGGTATTTCCGCAAGTGCTGAGGGCATGGCGCCAAATGTCGAGCTCGATTCCTATGATTGGAATGACGACATTTCCGAAATGACAGCGCGGGCGGCATCATCTTCAGGTGATATGGGGAAGATTTATCTTTCAAATCATTCCTATGGAATTATCAGGGGGTGGGTGTATTTCAACACAGTGAATAGCTGGTCGGGCAATATTGGATGGCATTGGTCTCCCTGGCTTGATTGGGGCAGCGGTGAAGTAGACACCTATTTTGGGCAATATGACCAAGGTGCCGCTGATTATGACGGGATTGTTTCGTCCGCTCCGTATTATCTCCCATTCGTGTCTGCGGGAAATGACCGGAACGATACGCCTTCTGGAACCGTGTATTACAGTACTGATGGAGGGACGACATGGGGTAGCGCCACTTACAATAGTTCATCGCATCCATTAGGAGACGGAGTCTACAAGGCTGGATATGATTGCATTTCCGCCGAAGCCACCGCAAAAAACATCATGACGGTTGGTGCTGTAAACGATGCGGTGTCGGGGTCATTGCGTTCAACAAATGCGGCTACCATGTCATCTTTTAGTTGTTGGGGACCTTCCGACGATGGTCGTATCAAGCCGGACATCGTGGCCAATGGAGTTGACCTGTATTCGTGCGACAATGACCACAATGCTGATTATTATACGATGAGTGGTACGAGCATGTCGTCACCGAACGCGTGCGGGTCGGCGGCGTTGCTGGTGGATTATTACGACGATCTGTTCCCAGGGCAAGCAATGCGGGCAAGCACGCTCAAGGGGCTGATCATCCACACAGCGGACGATCTGGGGAGACCGGGGCCGGACTATTGCTATGGCTGGGGGCTTATGAATACGTTGGCGGCAGCTGAGTTGCTCAAGGATTTTGCGATCAATCCAGATCGGATGATGGAGGCTACTTTGACCGCATCGCACCGAACTGATACCTACACCTTTTTTAGCGATGCAAGCGAGCCGGTACGCGTGACGCTCTGCTGGACCGATCCTTCTGGCGATGTGCAGTACGCTCACGACAGCAGAATTTCCGTCTTGGAAAATGATCTTGACCTTAAGGTGGAGGGACCGGACGGAACCTTTTGGCCGTACAGTCTCGATTTCAATAATCCTTCCTCCAACGCCACGGCCAATTCGGAAAATATTGTCGATAACGTGGAGCAGGTTTATATCGCCGCGCCGGAGGCGGGGCAGTACACCGTTACGGTGGATTATGATGGCTCGCTGGCCGGGGGAAGCTCGCCGCAGTATTATTCGCTTTTGATCTCCGGGCCGTCGGTTGATTCGGATAGCGACGGCATGCCCGACCATTGGGAGACCACCCATTTTTCAAGTCCGACGGGAGCGGTCGCAACCGCGGATTCGGATGGTGACGGGGCGGATAATTTGACGGAATATATATCGGGATACGATCCGACCGATTCCAATTCGGTCTTCAAGGTTACGAGTTTTACAGTACCGGAAAGCGGGAGCTCACCGTTTATCATTACGTGGAACCCTGTGGAGGGACGGCTCTATAGCGTTGATTATGCCAGCGGTCTGGTTTATCCCGGTTTTGATGGGATTCTGGGTGCTACCAATCTCCCGTACACGCAAAACAGCTATACCGACACGGTCGAGCGTACCAGCCAGCAAAACTTCTATCGCGTGGATGTACGGCTGGAGCAGTAGCGCCGCGGCGGGGAATATAGGAAGACCGGTTCCGTTATGAATATGATCCTTCTCCAGCCGAATGATTTTAGCGATGACGGCCTGGCGGTCCTTTCCGACGAGCGTGCTCGCCATATTCGCAAGGTGCTGAAGGCGGAGCCGGGCAAGGAGTTGCGGATTGGCTTGCTCAATGGTCCGCTGGGAAAGGGGACGGTGCTGGCTGTCGATCAGCATACGGTTTGTCTTCAGTGCGCGCTGGAAGAAGAGGTTCCTCCGAAACCGAAAGTCGATCTGTTGCTGGCCATGCCGCGGCCCAAGGTAATGAAGCGGCTGTGG
Source organism: Verrucomicrobiota bacterium (assembly GCA_039714135.1). Taxonomy (GTDB): domain Bacteria; phylum Verrucomicrobiota; class Kiritimatiellia; order Kiritimatiellales; family Pontiellaceae; genus Pontiella. The sequence continues at coordinate 2,304 of JBDLJW010000010.1, read as the reverse complement.
GCGCAGTTGGCGGCGTTGGGGGTGGGTCGCATTGTGCTGATGAATGCCGACAAGGTGGAGCGTTATTATTTCGATAGCCATGTGCTGGAGCCGGATTTCTATAACGCGCGGTTGATCGAAGGACTGCAACAGGCGCGTTGCACGCATCTTCCGGAAGTGCTGGTTCGTCAACGCTTTAAGCCGTTTGTGGAAGATGAATTGGATGGATTATTTCCCGGTGGTCTGAAATTGTTGGCCGATCCTTCCGGCGAGAAGCGGATTTCCGATTTCGCGCCGGGGGGCGAACGGGTGGTGCTGGCGGTTGGTCCGGAGGGCGGCTGGACTCCCTACGAGTTGGACAAGTTGCAGGAGCACGGATTCGAGCTGTTTGGGATGGGGAATCGGATTCTGCGCACGGACACGGCGTGTATAGGTTTGCTCTCTACGCTTGCGGAAACTGTGAACCACTGAATATACGAAAGGTTTTTATGTTCTGCTTTTCCGCGTATTCAGTGTATTCCGTGGTTTGTTTAGTTGGGAGAATAGGATGAAAAATTTAGTTAAATGGATAGCGGTGGGTTTTGGAACGGGATGGAGTCCCGTTATGCCGGGAACGGTGGGCACGCTGATCGGGCTGCCGCTGGCATGGGGGATGATGTATCTGCCCTCCATCTGGTGCCAGGTCGGCACCAGTCTGGTGCTGACTCTGTTGGCAATTCCAATTTGCGGGGCGGCGGAAAAGATCATTGGAGGGAAAGATCCGGGATGTATCGTGGCGGATGAATATTTGACGCTGCCGATTACGGTGATCGGCCTGACTTCGCCATGGGCGCTGTTGAGCGGGTTTGTGTTTCACCGCATCTTTGATATCACCAAGCCCCCGCCGATCAAGCAACTCCAGCATATTCACGGAGGGTTCGGAATTGTGATCGACGATTTTCTTGCCGCCTTGATTGCACTGGGCCTGAACCATTTGTTGTTTTCGGTGATCTAAAACATGTCGTTATACGAAACAGATACGATTGCGGCGATTGCCACGCCGCCCGGCGAGGGCGGGGTGGGCATTGTGCGTATTTCCGGCTCCAGGGTTTGGGAAATCGCCGACAAGATTTTTCTGGCGCAGGACGCAGTTCCTGTGTCGAAGCGCGAACACGGCACGTTTGCGTATGGCAAGGTGGTCGATGCCGATGGTTCGGAAATTGACACCGGGCTTGCGCTGGTGATGCGCGCTCCGAAGAGCTACACCTGCGAGGACGTGGTTGAGATTCAGGGGCACGGCGGGGCGGTCGGCATGCGCCGCATCCTGCGTCGTGCGCTGGAGGCGGGCGCGCGAATGGCCGAGCCGGGCGAATTTACGAAGCGCGCTTTCCTGAACGGGCGCATTGATCTCGTGCAGGCGGAGGGTATTTTTGATCTGATCCGTGCACGCTCCGACCGTGCCGCCACTGCCGCCATGGAGCAGATGGAGGGCAGGCTGAGCAAGCAGTTCGATGCCACCTACGACGCCTTCCTGGAAGTGGCCGCCAATCTCGAAACTACGCTCGATTTTGTGGAGGACGAACTGCCGGACGATGTGTTTGCCGGGATTGCCAAGCTGCTCGACGAGACGTTCCAGACGCTGGATGGCCTGCTGGATACATGGGATGAAGGCCGTCTGTTGCGCGAGGGTGCGCGCGTGGTTATTCTTGGTCGGCCAAATGCCGGGAAATCAACCTTGCTGAATGCGTTGCTCGGATTCGACCGCGCCATTGTTTCTAGCACGGCGGGCACGACGCGCGATACGATTGAGGAGGGGTTTGTGCTCGACGGCATTCCGCTGCGGGTCATTGATACCGCCGGACTGCGCGAGACCGATTGCGAGATCGAGGCCGAGGGCATTCGTCGGGCAGAGGCCCATGGTGCCGAGGCGCACTTGGCGATTTATCTCATCGACGCCTCCCAGCCATTGCATGATGAGGATCGCACCCGAATCGAGAAGCTCGATCCGCAAAAAAGCGTGGTGGTGTTGAGTAAGGTTGATCTTGGGCGGAAGCTTGAGGGTGTTGATGGAATCGAAGCAAGTTTGGTTTCAGGCGAAGGGGTCAACGAGCTGAAGCGGGCGATGGCCGAGGTGCTTGAAAAGGGGGCGGATTTGCATGCCCCGCCGCATGCGGTCATTTCCGAGCGGCACCGCAATCTCCTGATCCGGGCGCATCGGGAAGCAAGGCAGGCGCGAGAATTCCTGAACGAAAATGTCGAAGAAAATGCGGTTTTGGCCGCTGAGCATCTGCGCTCCGCGCTGGATTTTCTCGGGCAGGTGACCGGGCGTGTTTATCACGACGAGCT